>DASYSU010000168.1:0-4271 GCA_036002925.1 Gemmatimonadaceae bacterium
CCTTACTGAAATCGATGTCACGGCGACGATGAAGAAGAAACTCGACGTCGACTTTCGGCCATACGTGATCCTCGGCGCATGCAATCCGCCGCTGGCGTACAAGGCGCTTTCGGCTGAACGCGACATTGGGCTGCTGCTGCCATGCAACGTCATCGTCTATGCAGATGACACGCCTGGTCGAAGCTTTGTCGCAGTGATGGACCCGGTCGAAGCATTGAAGCTGACGGAAAATCCTGATGTGCGACCACTCGCTGAAGAGGTGAGGGAACGGCTCACGCGCGTGGTGGAGGCGGTCCAGCGGGCGTAGTCGAGCAACCCCCGACGCGATCGGCGCCGAACTCCCGACACATCGCAAGCACTCGGGCGCTAGACTCATCACGAGAAAGAGACTTCTCGCGCAGAGTGGACTCGTGATGCTCGCTTCACAAACCCAGATTGCGATCAGACTCGCGATCGCCGCACTCGTCGGCCTCGCGGCCGGTCTCGAACGCGAGTGGTCGGGGCATACATCGGGGCCAAACGCGCGCTTCGCCGGTCTCCGCACCTTCTTCCTCCTCGGTCTCGTCGGTGGAATCGCCGGCGTGCTGACTGAGAATGCGAGTTTTGTCATCGCGGGCGCGCTGGTCGTCGGCGCAGTGGGCTTGTCGGTCGTCGGGTATGCGATGGCTGTGCGCCGGCCGGGCGCGGAGACGGACGGCACCACCGAGGCCGCGGCGATCGCTGTTGTCGGTTTGGGCGCGGTGGCCGGTGTTGGATGGATCGGCCTCGCAGCAGGCACCGGCGCGGTTGTTGTCCTCATGCTGCGCGAGAAGGAACGACTGCATTGGATGGTGCGACAGCTCGGCGAGCCGGAGCTTCGCGCGGGGTTTCAATTCGCGGTCCTTGCCGTCGTCGTTCTGCCCCTGTTGCCCGCGGGACCCTTCTTCGGGCCGTTGGCGATTCAACCGCGATCCTTGTGGGCGATCGTCCTCCTATTCTCCGGGTTGAACTTTCTCGGCTTCGCCGCGCGTCGAATCGTTGGCGCGAGTCGCGGACTCGGAATTACCGGCGCGCTTGGCGGTGTCGTCTCGTCGACCGCGGTTACGTTCAGTTTCTCGCGACAGAGCCGGTCCGACATACAACTCGGAGCTCCGCTCGCACAGGGCGTGATCGCCGCGTGCACGGTGCTCATCCCACGCGTGCTCGTCGTCAGCGCCGCCTTCAATCCGGACGTCGCACTTGCGCTGTTGCCGCTGCTGTTGCCCGCGTTCGTCATCGGCGTTGCCTTCGTCACGATCGGCTGGCGATCGGATCGAGCGATGCCGTCGGCCGCGCCGCCGGATGACGTCAACCCGCTGCATCTTGGCGCGGCGATTCGGATGGCGATCGCGTTTCAGGTGGCCATGCTACTCATCTCGTTCGTACAGCGTGCGTGGGGGACCGCCGGAGTGTACAGCACCGCGGGCGTCCTCGGTCTCACCGACGTCGATGCGCTGACGGTCTCGATGAGTCGTCCGGAGGCGTCGCTCGCCACGGCGACCGCGGCGCATGCGATTGCGATTGGAATTCTCGCCAACACGCTGCTCAAGCTAACGGTCGCCGTTGTGCTGGGACGACTGACCTTCCGTCGGCGCGCCGCGATCGGACTCGCGAGCCTCGCCATCGGGAGCGCGGCCGGGCTTCTCTTGCCATGAGGCTCGAATCTCGAATGTCCGCACTCGAGCGACCCTTCCATCCCGTTGACATCCTTCTTCAATTCGTGGAGCGATAAGATGCTACCAAGTCCACTGCATCCAGCGATCATCCATTTTCCGCTTGTCCTCATGCTGTTGCTTCCAATCGTCATCGCCGGTGCCCTGTGGGCGATTCGCCGCGGGGCGAACGCGCGTCGCGCGTGGACGATCCCACTCCTCGGAGCGGCGGCGCTGTCGGCGAGTACGTGGCTTGCCGTCGAAACGGGCCAGCAGCAGAGCGAACGCGTCGAGCGCGTCGTTTCGGAGCAGCCGGTGGAGACACATGAAGAGGCGGCGGAGCTGTTCTTCACGCTTTCCGGCGCTCTGCTTGTTGTAACCGCCGCAGGCATGATGCGGGGAAGCTTGGGACGGAGTGCGCGGGTACTTGCTACAGCAGGCGCCGTCGGCATTGCCACTGTGGGAGTGCGCGTTGGGGCGACCGGCGGCGAGTTGGTCTACAAGCACGGCGCGGCGGACGCGTACACGCAATCGACGTCCGTGACACGGAATAGCGCGACGCCGCGGCCAGGAACGCGCGTCGAACAGGCGGGCGGCGAAGTTCGAGAGCGATAGTACACTCGGACATGGACGTCACCTTTCTTGGCGCCGCGCGCGAGGTCACGGGCTCGTGTCACCTCGTGCGCGTCGGCCAATCGGGCGTGGCGTTGGATTTCGGAATGTTTCAGGGCCGCCGTGCCGAGATGCACGAGCGAAACATGTCGATCCCCTTCAAGCCGAACGAGCTGAGCGCGATCGTGTTGTCGCACGCGCACATCGATCACTCCGGACGACTGCCGCTGCTCGCGCGCTATGGATTCGACCTTCCCGTGTACGCGACGCCTGCGACACGCGACCTCTGCGCGATCATGCTCGCGGACTCGGCGCACATTCAGGAGAAGGACGCGGAGTTTCTCGCGCGGCGTGGGAGGTCAGCGGCACTGCCGTTGTACAATCAACGCGATGTTGCGCGACTGATGAGTCGCATGACTGCGGTGCCGTACAATGTGCCCTTCGATGTCGCTCCCGGGATCCGCGCCACATTCGTCGAAGCTGGGCACATTCTTGGCTCCGCATCGGTGGTGCTCGACTGCGTCGAGGCCGGTGTCAGTCGGCGACTCGTGTTCTCGGGTGACATCGGACGATGGGGACTGCCGATCATTAGAGATCCGGAACCGCCGACGGGTGCGGATGCCGTCATCATGGAGTCGACATACGGCGATCGCGATCATCCGCCCGTCGCGGCGCTTCCTGATGAGTTGGGGAAGATCGTGCGAGAGACGGCGGCCAAGGGTGGTCGCGTACTCATTCCGGCGTTCGCCGTCGGACGGACGCAGGAGGTGCTGTACGATCTCCACCGGCTGACGCGTGCGGGCGCGATTCCGCCAATCCCGATTGTCCTCGACAGTCCGCTCGCGATCGCGGCGACGACCGTGTTCGCAACCAATCCGGACGCGTTCGACCGCGGAGAAGACTTAGTGAGCGCGGTCGATGAGCTATTCGACTTCGAACGGCTAGAGTTCACTCGCGATACGGCGGCGTCGAAGGCGCTCAACGAGCGTCACGGACCGATGGTCGTCATTGCGGCGTCGGGCATGGCGGAATCGGGCCGCATTCTGCATCACCTCGCGAACGGTGCGTCCAATTCGAGGAACACGATTCTCATTGTCGGATTTCAGGCCGAGCATACCCTTGGTCGGCGAATCGTGGAGCGACGACCGACGCTCACGATCTTCGGTGACGAGGTTCCGCTGCGCGCGCGTGTTGAAGTGCTCAACGGATACAGCGCGCACGGCGATCGGGGCGAGCTGCGTCGCTGGCTCGACGCCGTACGCGGGCCGGACGGACAAAAGCCTCCGGTGCATCTCGTGCACGGCGAAACGGGCGCACAGGACGCGTTTGCCGGTGCGTTGCGCAGTGATGGCTTTTCGGTCACTACGCCGGAGCGAGGGACTCGGCAAGCGTTTTGACTCGATTCACCGCAAGCTAGCGTTAGCCTGACCAACGCGAAGGCCGTGCTGTTGGTGACTAGTCGGCGGCTCCGATCGCCTCGGTCCGCTCCGTGACAACGAACACCGGACAGGACGATCCATGGAGCACAGTGCCGACGGTGCTTCCGAGCAACGCAGGGGCAACGAGTCCCGTGCCGCGGCGACCGAGTACGATCAGATCTGCGCGCATCGCCTTCGCGAGCTGGATAGTCGCGTCGCCTGGCTTTCCATGCGTGACGGCGGCGGTTACGCGATCGCGCTGGATTCCGGTGCGCGCCATCTCGCACAGCCAATGATGACCCGCATCGCGGAGCTCGTTGCTGATTTCTTCTCGGGCTTCTGCTTCGTTCGACTTGGCAGCGTACGACATCGAGGCGACGTGACTGTAGACGGCGTTGCTCCACACGTGCAGCAGCGTAAGGTCCGCGTCGAACTCGGTGGCGAGATCGCGCGTCCACTCGAGCAGCGTCGGCGTGATCGCGAGGTCGTCAACGGGCACCAACATGTTGGCAGGGCGACTCGCGGGAGGATTCGTCGCGACGAGCACCGGCACGGACGAGGTTCGAAC
The DNA here is from genome assembly GCA_036002925.1 of Gemmatimonadaceae bacterium. Lineage (GTDB taxonomy): Bacteria > Gemmatimonadota > Gemmatimonadetes > Gemmatimonadales > Gemmatimonadaceae > JAQBQB01. Next base: position 4,269 of record DASYSU010000168.1, read on the forward strand.
GAT
>DASYSU010000169.1:0-4473 GCA_036002925.1 Gemmatimonadaceae bacterium
ATCGAAGAAATCGAAGAAGTCTTTCGCGAGCTCGGCTTCACGATCGCGCAGGGGCCCGAAGCCGAAACGGAGTGGTACAACTTCGGCTCTCTGAACTTTCCCCCGAATCATCCGGCGCTGGACGCACACGATACGCTCTACCTCGAGAGCGGCGGTTTACTGCGCACGCACACGTCGCCCGTGCAAATGCGGACGCTGCAGAAGTACGAGCCGCCTATTCGCGTGCTCATCCCCGGCAACGTCTATCGCCGCGACTTCTTCGACGCGTCGCACGCGCCGATGTTCGCGCAGATCGAAGGACTGTGCGTCGATGAAGGCATCAGCTTCGTCGATCTGAAATCGACGCTCAATCGATTCGCCGAGCGGATCTTCGGCGCGTCGAAGACACGGTTTCGCCCGTCGTTCTTTCCATTTACCGAGCCGTCCGCCGAGATGGACGTGCAGTGCGGCATCTGCGGCGGGAGCGGTTGTCCGGCGTGCAAGGGCACGGGGTGGATCGAGATCCTTGGCTCCGGCATGGTACATCCCAAGGTGCTCGATGCCGCCGGGATCGACAGCGAGCGATACACCGGTTGGGCGTTCGGCATGGGGCCAGGACGCATTGCCATCAGTCGCAGCGGGATTCCTGATATCAGGATTCTCTACGATTCCGACGTGAGATTCTTGGAGCAGATCGCCGAATGAACGTTTCGTACGAGTGGCTGCGCGCGTTCGTCCCGTTCGACGAGTCGGCGACGCAGCTTCGAGCACTCATCACGGCGCATATCGCGCCGGTCGACGAGCTGGTCTCGCTGCGCGATGATCTCTCGGCGATCGTCATCGCGCGGGTCGTCGAAGAAGCGGCACATCCCGACTCCGACCATCTCCACGTCACCAAAGTCGATGCGGGCACCGGAACCCTGCTCGACGTCGTCTGTGGTGCCCCGAACGTCACGGCGGGCAAGATGTATCCGTTTGCCATAACAGGCACTGTGCTGCCGAACGGTCTCAAGATTCAGAAGCGAAAGATCCGCGGCGCGATCTCCGATGGCATGCTGTGCTCGGCGCGCGAGCTCGGGCTCGGCCAGGAGCAAGACGGAATCTTGGAGCTCGACGTTAACGTCGCTCCGGGCACGCCGCTGCTCCGCGCCTTGCCGGTCGGTGATTCGAGATTGGTCATCGACGTCGGGGCAAACCGTCCGGATTTGCTTTCGCACTTGGGCGTCGCGCGCGACATCGCGGCAATCACGTCGAAGCCATTCGCGTTGCCACGAATCGATGGCTTGGGCGACGACGTTCCCGTTGCAGTCACGCACGCGACGAACGGTAGCGCCGGACCCATCGCAGTCAGTGTCGAGCAATCGGGGCTGGTTCGTCGATTCATGGGTGTGGTCATTCACGGCGTCACCATCGGTCCGAGCCCGGAGTGGTTGGTTCGTCGGCTGGAATCGATCGGCTCGCGGTCGATCAACAATGTGGTCGATGCCAGCAACTATGTGCTACACGAGCTCGGGCAGCCGACACACGCATTCGATCTCGCGAAGCTCGGAGGGTCGAGCATCGTTGTCCGCCTCGCGCGCGACGGCGAACGCATCACCACGCTCGACGGTGTCGACCGAACGTTGCGCACCAACATGATCGTCATCGCCGACGGCGAGCGACCGCAGGCAATCGCCGGCGTGATGGGCGGTCGGGACAGCGAAGTAACCGAGACGACGACTGACATCTTCCTCGAGGTCGCGAACTTCGATCCCACGCGCATTCGTGACGCACGACGCGCCCTCGGGCTGTCGACCGACGCGAGCTACCGCTTCGAGCGGGGCGTGGACCTCGAGATCGCTCCGCGCGCGCTCGAGCGGGTCGCGCATCTCATTATGCTGCTCGCGGGCGGCCGGATCGATGGAGCGCCCGTGGACCTCGCGTACAATCGCGGCGCGCCGACCAAAGTGACACTCCGCTCCGAGCGTGTCGCGAAGCTGCTCGGCCAATCGGTCGACACCGGAGAAATCGCGTCGATCCTCCGCAGTATCGGGTTCGACGTCGAGCGCGAGAAGCGAAACCTTCACGTCACCGTCCCGTCATGGCGCGGCGACGTCGCCGCCGAAGTGGACCTGATCGAAGAGGTGGCGCGACTGCGCGGCTATGACAGCTTCCCGGTCGAGATGCGGCCATTCCGCCCCGGAAACGTCGGCGACGATCCGCAGTGGGTCACGTCGAGGCGAATTCGCGAGGCGTTGGTCGGCGCCGGCATGATCGAAGTGCGGCCGATGCCATTCGTGGCCGGTGGACCTGACTTCGTTCGTGTGACGAATCCGTTGGCGGAAAATGAGGCATACCTGCGACGCGAGATTCTCGACACGCTCGCGCGACGTGCCGAGTACAATCTGGCTCGCATGCAGCGCGACATTCGCATCTTCGAGATCGGTTCGGTCTTCGAGCCGTCGGGCGGGGAGCTGCCGCGAGAGGAACTTCGTGTCGGACTGCTCGTTATGGGCCGTCGCGAGCCGCCGCATTTCACCGATCCCAAATCGCCCGACTTCGACGCTTGGGTCACCTACACCGAGTGGGATGCGAAGGCGCTCGGCGAATTTATCGGAGCAGCCGCGTACCCGACCGCGAGCATCGCGCTCGCCGACGGCACATCGCGCGACGTGTTGTGGGACGTCCTTGCCGACAACAAGTCGGTTGGCACGGTGCGACACGTCGTACTCGACGCGCCGGTGTGGGCAGCGCCGGCGTTCGGCGTTGAGATATCGCTGGGCGTCATCGACTCGGCGCAAGTCGCACCGCCGGGCGCTGGGGCGCGGCGGCCCTTCGAGCGACCGTCTCCGACCGTCCGCCGTTATGAGCCGCTACCGACCACGCCGGCGTCGGAGTTCGATCTCGCCCTTTCAGTGCCCGATGCGGTGCGCGCCGAGCAAGTCGAGGAGGTCATCAAGCGGGTTTCTGGAAAGTTGCTCGAGCGGGTCGCGCTCTTCGATCGGTATGTAGGGCACGGTGTGGAACCCGGCCATCGGAGTCTCGCGTGGCGGTTGACCTTCCGTCATGCCGAGCGCACTCTACGGGAGCGGGAGATCGACGCCCGCCGAACAGACATCCTCAAGGCCCTCGCCGACGAGCTCAATGTCAGACAACGAACCGGCTGAACAGCTTGCGTTTACCGAACTCGATTCGCTCGTCCGCAACCTCGCGGCCGAGCTGGCGAGTTTTCGACGTCGCGCGTTGACCGCCGAAGCTCGAGTCAAGGAGATCGAGGAGCACGAAGGCGGTGCGGCGACCATCGATCTCGCGAAGCGGATCTCGGACCTCGAGCACGACAACGAACGGCTGCAGTCCCGCCTCGAGGCCGCCACCAAGAAGGCCAAGCAAATGCTCGATCGCGTGAAATTCCTGCGACAGCAGGCTCGAGGAGGCGACCGATGACAGCGAAGAAGCACACCCTGCGCGTCACGATTCTCAACGATGAGTACGCGATCCGGAGCGACACGCCACCGGAGCACGCTCGCGCCGTTGCCGCATACCTCGATCAGGCGATTCGTAAAGTGATGTCGAGCGGCGCAGTCGTAGAAAGCAATCGAGCCGTCGTCCTGGCCGCCCTGCAGATCACCGCCGAGTTGTTCGACGCGAGGGACGCTCTGGAATCGACGACCGAGTCGATGCAGAATTTGGCTGATTACGTGCGCCCTCTTTTGCCGCCGTCCAAGCGACAAAAGACTGGAGGCGTTGCATGATAAATCGCTGCTCGGTAGTGATTTGTTGCCTTTTCTCTCGAGGACACCTACCTTAGCCGTCGTAGCCAAGCTGACCCGTAGGTTCAAGCGCGCTTTGTAGTTAGCATCGCCCACGTCATCCCCTTCGTCGGTGTGACGTCGGACTGTGAGCACAAGGGCGCGCGACGGGAACGCGGTGGTTCTCCTTAGCCTGCGGAAACGACTCCGCGGTGGAGCATAGATTCCATATGGACGTGATCGCAATCATTGCCGCGCTTGGCGTTTTCATCGTTGCCTCGCCGGCTTTTTTCTTTCTCGGTCGGAAAATTGGCGGCGGCGCGGAGCGCGAACGTCAGGCGGCGGCGAAGTCGACCGCCGAGGAGACCTCGCGGCGAATCATCGGCGAGGCAGAACGCGAGGCCGAGAACCTCAAGAAGAGCGCGCTCGTTTCCGGCAAAGAGGAGCTGATCAAGCTCCGCGAGAATTTCGAGCTCGATGTCCGCGGACGTCGAACGGAAATCGAGCGAGAAGAGCGCCGTCTCGCCGAGCGCGAAACCGTGCTCGACCGAAAATTCGAGTTGCTCGAGCAGCGCGACAAGGACCTCGGCAAACGGGCGAGCGACTTTGGACGACGCGAGAAAACCGTCGCCGACCGCGAGGTGGAGCTGGAGAAGCTCATCGGCGATGAGCGTCGCCGCCTGGAGCAGATGGCCGGCATGTCGGCGCAGGATGCCAAGAACGAGCTGATTCGCCGGATGGAGGAAGAGGCGCAAGCCGACGCGGC
>DASYSU010000170.1:0-2799 GCA_036002925.1 Gemmatimonadaceae bacterium
GAATGTCCGCGGCGACCTGATCAAGCGATCTCGAAAATCACTTTCCCCGCCTCGCCCGACTTGATCGCGTGAATCGCCTCATCGAATCCCTCGAGTGGGAAGCGATGCGTGATCACCGGCGTCGGATCGAATTGTCCGGACCGCAGGAATCGTGTCATCAAAAGCCACGTGTCATACATCCGGCGACCCACAACGCCATACACGGTGAGACCCTTGAAAATGATCTCCGTCGCGAAGTCGATGTCCATTGGCTTTGCCGGAATGCCGAGCATCTGCACTCGGCCGCCGACGCGAACGAGCGCGAACGCTTGGTGAATCGCCGCCGGCACCCCCGACATCTCCAGCACGACGTCGACGCCGAGTCCATCCGTGTGCCGCTTCACGACGGCTTCGACTTCATTCGGATGCACGATGTCGTGCGCGCCCATGTTCTTCGCCAGTCCGAGTCGCGTATCGTTGATGTCCGACGCGATGATGCGCGACGCGCCTGCGGCGCGACAGATGCCCACGGCAAAGATGCCGATCGGCCCGCATCCCGTCACAAGGACTGTCGCTCCGGGAATGTCGGCGGTGAGCGCGGTGTGGAAGGCGTTGCCCATCGGATCGTGAATGCCGCCGACGTCGAACGAGACGTTGTCGTCGAGATGCCACACGTTCGTCGCCGGCATCGCGATGAATTCCGCAAAGCAGCCGTCGCGATCCACGCCGATGATCTTTGTGTACGGGCAGACGTGCGAGTTTCCGGTGCGGCACAGCAAGCATCGTCCATCGACGATGTGACCTTCCGCTGTGACGCGATCGCCTTGACGAACATCGGTCACCAGACTGCCGACGTGCACGACTTCGCCGGCGAACTCATGGCCAACAACGATCGGCGGTTTGATGCGGCCCTGTGCCCACGCGTCCCAATCGTAGATGTGTACGTCGGTGCCGCACACGCCGGCGCGTCGCACGCGAATCAATACTTCGTCGTCTCGAATCGTCGGCTCGGGAACGCTCTTTAATACGAAGCCGACTCCCGCTTTCGTCTTCACCAGCGCTTTCACGCGCGTGTTGCTCCATGCAAAGTGAGTGCGACCGCGACCGTGTGTCGCGTGCGAAACCTCGCACGCCGTGATGAACGATGGAAGTGCGACGCAACGCCGCTTCACGCGCGGCGCGAAACTTCGGAATGTCTATTGCGTGTGAAATCTGCGATTCCTATATTCGCGTTGGATCGCCAGTGCACGTGATCGTGCGCGATTGATCACAACCGACGTGACGAGGGTATCGAGTGGGTCAAACTCGACGAGAGTTTCTCAAGTCGACAACCGCCGCCGCGGCGATGGCAGGAATCGCCGCTCACTCACCCACCGGTCGCTTCGCGGCCGACGCCCTCGTCTCTCCGTCTCCCTACGCCGCGCATTTCGCCGGCGAGCCCAACATCAAAGAGTTGGCAACGATCGCGCTCGACGCCGCGAAGAGCGCCGGCGCCGACTACGCGGACGTCCGCTTCGTTCGCAATCGCACGCAGAACGTCTCGACACGCGAGCAACGCGTTTCTGGTGTCGCCGACAACGAGACCTACGGTTTTGGCGTTCGCTCGCTCGTCGGCGGCGCGTGGGGTTTCTCAGCGAGCCGTGATCTGACGCGTGAGGAAGTCGCGCGAGTCGCCAAGCAATCGGTCGCGCAAGCGCGGGCCAATCGCTCGGCATTGGTGCGACCGGTTGTTCTCGCTCCGACTCCGGTCGTCGCGAACGGGACGTGGAAGAGCCCGATCGAGATCGATCCGTTCGAGGTCGCGATCGAAGACAAAGTCGGCACGCTGCTCGCCGCGAACCAGGCGGCGCTCGCGGTCAAGGGCGCACGCTTCGTCAACTCGGCGATGTTTTTCCTACGCGAAGAAAAGACGTTCGCGTCGAGCGAAGGCTCGATGACCTTTCAGGTCATCTACCGCACCGAACCGTCGATGACCGTCACGGCGGTCGGCAGCGGCGACTTCGCGACGCGACAATCGGTCGACATCGCGCCGCGCGGTCTCGGCTACGAGCACGTCCGCGATGCCAAACTCGGCGAGAATGCGGCGAAGTGGGCGACCGAAGCGGTCGAGAAGCTCGCGGCGAAGTCCGTCGATGTCGGCCGTTATGATCTCGTGCTGCACCCGTCGCATCTGTGGCTCACGATACACGAGTCGGTCGCGCATCCCACTGAGCTCGATCGCGCGATGGGTTACGAAGCCAACTACGCCGGCACCAGCTTCGTCGCGCCGCCGGAAAAGGTGCTCGGCACGCTCAAGTACGGCTCCGAGCTCATGAACATCCGTGGCGATCGCACACAGCCAGGATCCCTCTCGTCGTGTGGTTGGGACGACGAAGGCGTGAAGCCCGAAGACTTCGACATCATTAAGAAAGGCATCTTCGTCGATTATCAAACGACTCGAGAGCAAGCGCTCTGGCTCGACTGGTACTACAAGAAGATCGGGAAACCGACGCGATCGCACGGATGCTCGTATGCGCAGACGTGGGCCGCGGTGCAGTTCCAGCGCATGCCGAACGTCTCGCTGCTTCCGGGCGACAAAGATCTCGGTTGGGAGGATCTGATTGCCGCGACGGATCGCGGCATCGCGATCATCGGCGACGGTTCGTTCTCGATCGATCAGCAGCGCTACAACGCGCAGTTCGGCGGTCAGGTCTTCTATGAGATCAAGGGCGGCAAGATCGTCGGTATGCTGAGAGACGTCGCGTATCAAATGAAGACGCCGGAGTTCTGGGCGAGCCTCGACATGGTGGGCGGCGCAAAGAGCTATCACTTGGGCGGGGC
>DASYSU010000171.1:0-8990 GCA_036002925.1 Gemmatimonadaceae bacterium
TTCGGCAAGCTCTTCCGCCGATGAATGGCCCACCGCGCCAGGCGCAACGGGGGCCCTCCTGAGGGATCGCTGTTGCATCGGCCGGGTGCTCGACGAATCAGCATGGAACAAATGGAAACAAGGATCAGACAGGATGAATCAGGATGAGACGGGATTAACGACGACGAACAAAACATGTCGTTAGTGTCGCTGTTTGATCCTGTCTCATCCCGTCTCATCCTGATTCATTCTTTTCCTTGTGTTCCAAGCGTGCCCCAGCGCCCGCCTGCCGACGGACTTTCGACTCCCGTCCGACTAATCGCTGTGACGACCACGCTATCTGGCGACGCGCCCGTGAATTGGTGCGATCGGAGCCAACCGGGAAGCACCTCGTTCGTCCACGTTTCGCCGTGCAGCGTGCGCACCGCCCACAACCACACAGCCTCGCCCTTCATCGGCGCGAAGTGGACGATCGCCTCGTTCGTCGCCGCGTCGCGATTCGTCGCGATCGTCGGTCGACTCGGCGCTTTCGAGCCAAGCCACGGTGACGCGGGCACGAGCGCCGGATTCGCATAGCGCGACGACAACTTCTCGTCGAGGCTATCTGGATTCTTCATCAGCGCCGACGTGTTGAAGTGGATGTGCCCCATGTCGCCGCCGCGCGCGCGGGTCGTGTCGATCTCGTCGACGATCTCTTGCGCCGGAATGTGTCGCTGACTGTTTTCGCTCACGCGATACGTCGCGAGCCCCGGCCAGATGTGACGCTTCTTGGAGTTCACCGAGAGCCACCAGTCGTACAACACCGGGAAGCTTTGGTCCGGACGCGCAATCGGCCAATAGAGCTGCGGCGCGAGATAATCCAGCCACCCGTTCTCGAGCCACTTCTTCGAGTCGGCATAGATCTGATCGTACGCATCGAAGCCTTTGATCGTCGGAGGATTGCCCGGCCGCCAAATGCCGAACGGGCTCACGCCGACTCTAACCGATGGCTTCACGGCGTGCACGCCTTTGTACAGCTCCTCGACCAGCTTGTCGACGTTCGCGCGACGCCAGTCGTCCTTCGACAACGCGCCGCCGCTCGCTCGATACCGAGCGTACGTCGCCGAGTCCGGGAACTCGATTTTCTTTCCCGCGCTGTCGTTCTCGGGATATGGATAGAAGTAGTCGTCGATGTGCACACCGTCGACGTCGTAGCGCTTCGCGACGTCGACGATCGCGCGCACGGAGCGTCGCCGTACCTCCGCGTCGCCCGGATCCATCCACACGAAGTGTCCATACGATCGCACGAGCGACGGGTTCGTCTGCGTGATGTGCGTTCGCGCGTTGAGCGTGTCCCGTGTGTAGGCGGCACGATACGGATTGAACCACGCGTGAAGCTCGAGTCCGCGCTTGTGCGCCTGCTCGACGGCGAACGCCAGCGGATCCCACGGCGGATCGGGCGCGCGCCCTTGGCGTCCCGTGAGATACACAGACCACGGCTCCAACGCCGACGCAAAAAACGCGTCCGCGCCGGGTCGAACTTGGAAGATCACCGCATTCAACTTGAGCGCGACAGCGCGATCGAGGATGGCGAGCAGCTCGCGCTGCTGATCCCAGGTCGAGAGTCCGGGCTTTGAGGGCCAGTCGGTGTTACCGACGGTGGTGAGCCAGATCGCGCGGAATTCGCGATCGAGCGGCGGCGGCGTTTGTGCCGACGCGCGCGAGGCAATCGCGACCGCGATGCCGATGAGAAATGAAAGGCGCATCCGACAATCTTAGTTCGCCGACGGACTCCGCGCGCGAGAAAGCAGCGCCGGTCGTCTCCCTCTCGTAGATTTGGGAATGGCCAAGTACGACAAGTCCCGCGCGTGGAAGGAAGCCCGTCAACTCATCTCCGAGCATCGCTCGTCGCTCGCGATCGGATTGGCGTTGATGGTCGTCAACCGGCTGTCGGGACTCGTGCTGCCCTGGACGTCGAAGTTTCTCATCGACGACGTGATCGGCAAGCACCACGCCCAGATGTTGACGCCGCTCGCGGCGATCGCCATCGCCGCCACCGTCGTTCAAGCGGCGACGTCGTTCGCGCTGTCGCAAGTCGTGAGCATCGCGGCGCAGGGCGCGATCACCAACATGCGGAAGCGCGTCCAGGCACACGTCCTTCGCCTTCCCGTGTCATACTTCGATTCGACGAAGACGGGCGTGCTGATCTCGCGCATCATGACCGATGCCGAAGGGGTGCGTAATCTCGTCGGCACGGGGCTCATCCAACTCCTCGGCAGCATCATGACCGCGGCGATCGCCGTCGGCGTGTTGTTCTATGTGAACTGGAAGTTGACGAGCGCGACGCTCGTCGCGCTCGCGCTCTTCGGCGGCATGATGACGATCGCGTTCCAGCGCCTGCGGCCGATGTTCCGTGAGCGCGGCGCGATCAACGCCGAAGTCACCGGCCGGTTGACGGAGACGATCGGCGGCGTGCGTCTGGTCAAGGTCTACGTGGCGGAACCGCGCGAGCGTCTCGTGTTCGCGCGCGGCGTGCACAAGTTGTTCCGCAACGTTGCGAAGACGATCACGGGCACGTCCGCGGTCAGCGCCGGCACGGCCGTGCTCACGGGGATCATCGGCGTGCTCCTCATCCTCATCGGCGGACGTTCGGTGCTCTCTGGTGCGATGACGCTCGGCGATCTGTTCATGTATGTGTTCTTCATCGGCCTCCTCGCCGCGCCGATGGTGCAGATCGCGTCGATCGGCACGCAGGTGAGCGAAGCCTTTGCCGGGCTCGATCGCATTCGAGAAATTCGCGAGCTCGCGACCGAAGACCAAGCCGACGCGACGAAGGAATCGATGCCCGACATCGACGGCCGCGTCGAGTTCCAAGACGTCAGCTTCGAGTATGTCCCGGATGTTCCGGTGCTCAAGCACGTCTCCTTTTGCGCCGAGAGCGGTTCGACGACCGCGCTCGTCGGATCGAGCGGATCGGGCAAGAGCACGCTGATCGGATTGGTCATGGCATTCAATCATCCAAAGAGCGGCCGCGTGCTCGTCGATGGCCACGACATCGCGAACGTTCGCCTCCGCGACTATCGATCACATGTCGGCGTCGTCATGCAAGACAACTTCTTGTTCGACGGAACCGTCCGTGAGAACATCGCGTTTAGTCGCCCTGGCGCGACCGACGGCGAGATTCGCACCGCTGCGCGGATCGCGCACTGCGACGAGTTCGTCGACCGATTCGAGAAGGGATACGAGACGGTCGTCGGCGAACGCGGGGTGAAGTTGTCGGGCGGTCAGCGGCAGCGCGTCGCGATCGCACGGGCCGTCCTCGCCGATCCGCGTATTCTCATTCTCGACGAGGCGACCTCGAGCCTCGACAGCGAGAGCGAGGCGCTCATTCGCGACGGCCTTCGCTCACTCCGCAGCGGCCGAACGACGTTCGTCATCGCTCACCGACTCTCGACGATCGAAAGCGCTGATCAAATCCTCGTGCTCGAGAACGGCGAGATCGTCGAGCGCGGCACGCATCGCCAACTGATCGCGCTCGGTGGACGGTATCGGCAATTGTACGAGAAGCAGTACGGCGCGGAGAAGGACGAGTACATCAACCCGGGTGAGGATTTTTCGACTGTTTCGGCGCCGGGTGTGGTGCGAAAAATCTAGTGATCAGTCTTCAGTTCTGAGTCGTGAGCCTAAGAGCCCAGTTTGAGTCTTCAGGTGCGGTTGTCAACTCGAACTGATCTGGGTTGGGAAAACTCACCACTCACGACTCACAACTGAGAACTGCTATCCATCTGTCCGCAACGCTTCCACCGGATCTACCGTCGCCGCGCGTCGCGACGGGATGTACGACGCGACGAAACATGTGCCGAGCACGACGGCGGCTCCGAGGGCGTACCCGACCGGGTCATAGACGTCGACCCCGTAGAGGAGCGATGCGAAACCGAGCGACGCGGCAAGAGCAAACATCGCTCCGATCACGAACCCAACGATCGCCAGCCGCATCGCGTGACGGAGCACGAGGGCGACGAGCGCGAGCGGACTCGCCCCGAGCGCCATGCGAATGCCGAACTCGCGGCGGCGCTGCGCCACGACGTAGCCGATGACGCCGTACACACCGGTGAGCGTGAGCAACAGCGCGAGAATGCCGACGCCGCTCGCCAGCCAATACGCCGAGCGAAACGGATACGACTGCAGAGCGAGAGAGACGGCGAGAGTGTGAATCTCCTGCACCGATCCGCTGTCGGCGGCCATTAGCAATCGGTCGAGCCGATCTTTCATCTTCGTGACATCTCCGGCGACCCGCACCAGAATCGCTGAACCGCTCGCGTCGATCGGCTCGGGATAGTAGACGACGGGATCGTGCGGGTTCAATCCAATCCACCCGGGAGCGGCGTCGCTCACGACGCCGAGGACCGTCGCGGTCCGATACGACTGGATGCGGCCATGCCCCGTGAGATCCTCGCCGACGGTGAGTGTTTGGCCGATGGGATCGGCGCCCTTCCAGAGACGCGCCGCTGCTCCTTCGCTCACGAGCACGACAGGCGCAGCGCCCCGCGCCTCATTCTCGGTGAACGCACGGCCGCGGACGAGCGACAGACCGATCGCGACGAAATAATCGGGTGACACGACGTTGTACGCAACGCGCACAGCCGAGTCGCCGTCGGTTTTGATTCGGAGACCGGGAAAGATTCCGTCGAGCGGATAATGCATTGCGCTCGCGATGGCGTGAACGTCGGGCTGCGTTGCCAGGGTCGCCAAGACTCTCGACCGCGAACGGTCGAGCACCTCGAGTTGGACAACGTCGTTCGTTCGAATTCCTGGGTCGAGGCGATCGATTCGCCGTGCTGTGCGCAGGAGAACCCCAGCGCAGATCAATAGAAGAACACTCATCGTGATCTGCGCGACGACCAACCCGTTGCGCAGGCGCGATGGACGGAACGGGGTGTCGAAGTCTCCGCGCGAGGCGCGAACGACATCGGGCCGCGTGGCTCGGAGTGCCGGCACGAGCCCGAACGCCACGGCCGCGGCAATCGCGCCACCCAGCACGAACGCCACGACCCTCATGTCGGGCGCAAGGTCGACGGCGCGAAGATACGGCGCATAGTCCGGCGGAATCGTGGCGAATATGGCGCGCGAACCGACGGCGATCGTAACGCGGGACACGACGAGCCCGACGAGACCGGCCGGAATGGAGAGCACGACGCTCTCCGTCAGCAATTGTCGGACGAGCCGGCGCCGGCCCGCACCGAGCGCGAGGCGAATGCCGATCTCGCGTTGTCGGGCAAGCGCGCGCGCCAGCATCATGTTCGCCACATTGGCGCAGGCAATCAGCATCACCAGCACGAATGCGACGACGATGGGTGCGAACACTTGGATCAGCTCGGGCGAAAGCGGCATGGCCGTGCCGCGGGCTTCCATCATCACATCGTTCGCGCGGGCGAGCGGCGCGCGATCCGCAGTCGTTGCGCGAAGCCAAGCGCGCAATCGCGTGTTCGCCTGCTCCGGACTCACGCCCGGCGCCAGGCGGCCGACGATGCGCAGGCTTTCGCTTCCCTTCAGAATGGTATTGATTCGCTTCCATCCGTTGAGCGGCTCGGCCATGCTCATTGGAACCCAGAACTGGTAGGGCCAGCTGCCGAGCCCACCATATCCCTCCGCCGCGACGCCGACGATCGTCAGGGACACGCCATTCACGAGGACTCGTCGGCCGACGACGTTCGTATCTCCTGCGAACTGTGATTGCCACGTGTCGTGGCTCAGCACCATGACACTTCCGCTGCCGGGCGCCGCATCGTCGTTGGGAACGAGTGTTCGGCCAATCGCGGGCGGAACACCGACGAGGTCGAAGTAATTTGCCGTGACGAGCTGGCCGACCATGGGCCGGGTGTTGATTCGCGTAATCAAATTCTGATACGCGAATACTTGAGCGAAACCGACCGATGCGCTCCGGAGTTGATCGTACTGTTCGCGCGTGAAGACATGCCAGTTGCGATCGCGCGAGTGCCAACTGATCTCATACAACGCCGCGGGATCGCGGACGGACAGCGGCCGAAGCACGTATGCGTCGAACAACGTGAACACCGTGACCAACAGACCGAGCCCCACACCAATCGTCGCGACGACCGTCGCCACGAAGGCTGGTGCTCGCCGGAAACTGCGCACAGCGTACGCGATGTCTTGGCCGAGCTCCTCCAGCAGCCGCCAGCGCCACGCGTCGCGAGCCTCTTCAGAGGTGACAGTCACGTTTCCGATTGCTCGCCGGGCAGCGTCGCGCGCCGCATCCGGCGACATTCCGCCGACGATGTTCCGCTCGGCCTCGCGTTCGAGGTGATAGCGCAGCTCCTCATCGAGCTCGGCGTCGACCGCGCGACGAAAGACGAGCGCCTTGAGGCGCGTGAGCGTCGGCGCGAACATGGCTACTCGGTACGAAGAATGAGTCCGAGCGCATGCGAGAACCGGTCCCACGCTTGACGTTCGGCGTCGAGCTGTTTCTGTCCCGCACCGGTGAGCTCGTAGAACCGCGCGCGGCGATTGTTCTCCGAGACGCCCCAGCGCCCCTTGATCCACCCCTTCGCCTCGAGCCGACGCAGCGCCGGATAGAGCGAACCGTAATTGACGTCGAGCGCGCCCTTCGACACGACCTGGATGGACTGTGTGAGATCCCAGCCGTTCGCCGGCCCCGCGCGAAGCAACTTGAGCACAATCAGATCGAGCGTGCCTTGGAGAAGATCGGCCTTGGGCGCCATTGGTCCTCTAGAATGGTAATAGGAGCCAGTGTACGGGCATTCATCTAGAATGTCAATAGGAGACAGTATTCAGTGGTCAGTTCTGAGTCGTGAGTTTCCCAGCCCGGTCCTCAGTCGAAGTTCTCAGTTAGAGTCGCCAGTTGTCAGCGAACTGAAGACTGGAGCTGAAAACTCAAACTGAGCTTCGACTGACGACTGAGAACTGAAGACTGATGACTGAGAAACGGCATGCCTTATGACGTATACCTTCCATAATGCGCACCCAACTTGCCCTACTGGCACTTGTCGGCCTGTTCACCGCGGCTGACACCAGACCCACGGTCCGCCCGCCACGCCAGACTGCTCCCGGCCGGCTGCCCTTCGGCGTCGGGGAACGGCTGAGCTATCAGGCCAAGGTCAACTTCCTCAACGCCGGGTCGGCGTCGATGAGCGTCGAGGACGTCGAACCGGTGCGCGGACACACGACCTTCCACACGATCTTTGACGTGAGCGGCCGCGTCCTGTTCTTTCACGTCAACGATCACTATGAGAGCTGGTTCGACACGACGTCGCTCATCTCGCTGCACCACACACAGAGCATCGACGAGGGCAGCAAAAAGGATCAGCGGACGTACGACTTCTATCCCGAGCGCAAAGTCTACGTCCGCAACGGGCAGGAGAATCCCAGCGTCGCCGATCCACTCGACGAGGGCTCGTTCATCTACTTCATGCGCACCCTCAAGCTCGATGTAGGCAAGACCTACGAGTTCAATCGCTATTACCATCTCGATCGCAATCCCGTCATCATCAAAGTCGTCCGACGCGAGCACATTCATGTTCCCGCCGGCGACTTCGACGCGATCGTCCTTCAACCGATCATCAAATCGCGCGGTCTGTTCTCTGAAGGGGGTCAGGCCGAGGTGTGGTTCGCCGACGACAGCACCCACACGCTCCTTCGGTTGAAGTCCAAGCTTCCATTCGGCACCTTATACCTCGAGCTGAAGCAAGCCGAATACGCCAGCCAGAGGTGAAGCGTGCGATCCACCAGCCGTCGTATCGTCGCCGCGCTCGCGGCGTCTATTGTTGTCGTTGCGTGTCATAGCGAT
Source organism: Gemmatimonadaceae bacterium (assembly GCA_036002925.1). Lineage (GTDB taxonomy): Bacteria > Gemmatimonadota > Gemmatimonadetes > Gemmatimonadales > Gemmatimonadaceae > JAQBQB01. The sequence goes on from DASYSU010000171.1 coordinate 7,784, forward strand.
CGATCCGAGAAACGCGACGACGTGTCCGATGCCACGTTCGCGCCACGAGACACGACGCGCACGCTCGGCCCGGGCGATGTTCGAATCGCCACAACCGACAGCTCGCTCGAGTTGGCCATCATCGGCGATTCGATTGTGACCGGCTTCGGCAGCAGAGTGCTGGAGAAGATTCGCGAGAAGACCGATACCTCCGACGTCACCGGCAATGGCCTCAGCGCCACGATCCAACGCGCCGTGAAGGGGACCGTCGCGAAAGCGATGGATCATGAGATCCATTATCCGATCGCGGGCGTTTCCGATGTGCGATACGAGGACGGCGGTCTCCGGTTCTATCGCACCGACGGCCGCAAGATGAGCGTGTTCGAGAATTCGCGCGTGAACGGCAGAAAGGTCTCGGAATCGTTCAGTCCTCAAGACGCCCAGCGATTCATCAGCGCGTTCCGGGCGAGAAAAGCGAGTCACGGTTGATCCGGCTTGGCGGCGCGCTCGCCGTCGCGGTCATTGCCGTCGGATCGCGGAGCGCCGCGGCGCAGAAGGAGCGAGTCCGGTGTAGCCCGAGCGAAACGAAAACGGACGTGTCGTCGAGCTCGCGACGCCCCTCGTTCGCTGACGGCGAGCGGCTGTCCTACGACGTGTCATTCGGAAAGGTCCACGTCGGTTCGGGCGAGATGCGTTTCATCGGACGAGACACCGTCCGCGGTCACGACGCCTGGACCGCGACGTACACGATCTCGGGCGGCTTCGGGAAGTTCAGCGTCCGCGACACGACGAAAAGCTGGTTCGACTCGGTGAGCTTTACCTCGTTCCGATTCGTCCAGCTGCTCAACGAACCGGGAGGACATCCGCGCCGAGACATGCAGATCTTCCCGGAGCGTCAGGTCTACCGCAAGAACGCCGAGGCCGAGCGACCGTCGGTCGTCGATCCGGTGGATGACGTTTCGCTCGTCTACCTCATGCGCACACTCGCGCTCGAGCCCGGGCAATGCTACGAGTTCCATCGCTACTTCGAGCCCGACGGCAATCCGGTGGTCGTCCACGTCGTGCGTCGCGAGCGCATCACGGTGCCCGCCGGCACCTTCGACGCCATCGTACTTCGTCCGGAAATCACGACGTCGGGGATTTTCTCGCAGAACGGTCGCGCCGAGCTCTGGCTCGCCGACGATTCCACGCACGCTGTGCTGCAGCTCAAGAGCCACCTCGCGTTCGG
>DASYSU010000172.1:0-19123 GCA_036002925.1 Gemmatimonadaceae bacterium
ATCGCGCCACCGGCGATAAGCCCCGAGGAGAACAACACGCCCGGTCCAGAATCCGCGTCGGGCCCTTCGCGTTCCTCGATCGGGCGCCGCCGATCGATCAACCACCGAAGCACACCGCCCATGAACATCGTGGCCGACGTCGAGATTGGCAGATATACCCCAACGGCCACCGGAAGTGACGGCACACCGATCAGCTCCATGGCGACAGCCAAAAATGCACCCACCAGGATGAGACCCCAAGGAAGTTTCTGGGTCAAGATTCCGTCGACGACCAACGCCATGATCTGCGACTTAGGCGATTCGAGCTTGTCGATCTCGCGGCCATCGTAGTTGACCCGTTCGCGACCGCCGAGTCCGGGATCGACCAGATAGCGAATCGTCCCGGTGCGGTCAACGAGATACTTACCAGCCGGCGCGGCACCGGTTTGTTCGAAGACGTGTGCGACACGAAGCACCGAGTCGCTGTTCGCGACAGACGCTGGTGCTTCGACCAGTCGGCCGCTGACGAGCGCCATCGGTTGCGGCTCGACGTTCCGCGCGACGACGCCGGGATAGCTGCGCACGACGACCGTCTGCTTGGCGGTGTTGAGGAAGTGGATGATCCCGCCGACGAGCAGCGCCGAAGCCGTCACGCCGCACAGCAATCCGAACTGCTGTCGCGCAGGCGTCGCGCCGACGAGAAAGCCCGTTTTGAGATCCTGCGACGTCGCGCCGGCGGTCGATGCGGCGACGCACACCACGCCGCCGATCGACAGAGCGAGCACTCGATACTCGATGCCGACCCAACCTACGGCAAGGAAGAAGAGCGACGTCAACAGCAGCGTCGCCACCGTCATTCCCGACACCGGGTTCGACGACGAGCCGATCTGTCCGGTGATTCGGCTCGACACGGTCACGAACAGGAAGGCGAAAAAGAGCGCGAGGATGGCCCCGATGACGTTGATGTGGATCTGTGGCAGCACGACCATCGCGATGCCGCAGAGCGCGGCTCCTGCGACGACGACGATCATCGGCATGTCGCGTTCGGTGCGTCGGGTCTCGTCACCGGCGCCGCTCGCACTGAAGTCGCGCAGTCCGGCGACCAATGCCTGCCAGATGGTCGGCAACGTCCGTCCGAGACTGATTAACCCTGCCGCCGTGACCGCGCCGGCGCCGATGTAGTAGATGTAGTTCGAGCGGATCTCACTCGCCGACATGTCGGCGATGAGCTTCCCGGCGGGAAAGATCGGCGTCGTGAACCCCGATCCGAAGAACTTGATCGCCGGAATGAGCGCGAACCAGGCGAGCACCCCACCGCCGAACAAATACCCGGCGATGCGCGGCCCAATAATAAACCCGACTCCCGTGAGTTCCGGGCTGATCTCGGCTTGAATCTCGCCGAAGAGTTGCGTTCGTCCGCCGGCGATCGCGCTCGCGAAGGCGCGCCGCGGCACCTCGAGCCACAGATGCATTCCCGACACGAGAAACTTGTAGACGGCGCCGAGGCCGAAGCCCATGAACACGGTCTTGGCTTGCACACCGCGTTCTTCACCGACGATGAGGACCTGCGCGCACGCCGTGCCTTCAGGATACTTCAAGTTCGCGTGCTCTTTGACGATCAGACTCCGCCGCAGCGGAATCATGAAGATCACGCCGAGCACACCGCCAACGATGCCGATCGCCATGACGGTCGACCAGGGCAGATTGTAGCCGAGCAAGAGCAGTGCAGGCAACGTGAACGAGATGCCGGCGGCAATCGACTCACCGGCCGATCCCGTCGTTTGCACCATGTTGTTCTGGAGAATCGTCGCCGGCGGGCGTCCGAGAATCCGGGAGATGTAGCGGAAGATCGTAATCGAAAGCACCGCTACCGGAATCGACGCGCTCACGGTGAGGCTTACTTTGAGCGCGAGATAGACGCTCGATGCCGCGAACATCAATCCGAGAATGATCCCGAGGATGATGACACCCGGTGTCAGCTCGGCCGGCGCTTCTGTTGCCGGGATGTACGGAGAGTGTACGACGTCTTCACTTTGCGTGGAATGCGTCATGACAACGGGTTGGGAAGGAGCAATAATGGGGGTCGGTCCACCAACTGGACAGATGGCCTGCCGCCCCCCGCGTTTCAAGAGCGACGCGCAGCGCAGCGCTCGTCGCCTCCAACCTCCACGTGCGACCCTCCACCCTGCAGTTCTCGGAGTCAGTCAATGAACCGCCGTTCCATCGCCGCCGCTCTCGCCGTCCTCGTGCCCGCGCTGCTGTCGGGGCAGAACGCCAACCGCGGCGATTCGGTATCGGCGTCGATCCGCGACGTGCGCTACGATATCACCTTCATGCGATCGAACGCGGCGCAGCGAACGATCGAAGTCGCGATGTCGTTCAACACCACTGGAACATCACCGGTGCTGTTATCGCTCCCGGCGTGGACGCCCGGCGCATACGAGATCAGCAACTTCTCACGCTGGGTCGTCGACTTCGCGGCGACAGCCGATGGGAAGCCGCTCAGTTGGGACAAACTCGACTTCGACACGTGGCGCGTAAAGCCCGCCGGAGCGAAGGCTTTGCACGTGAGCCTTCGCTATCTCGCCGACACACTCGATAACGCGATGGCGTGGGCCAAACCGGACTTTCTCCTCTTCAACGGCACCAACGTTTTCCTCTACGCCGAAGGCCAATCGTTGGACATCCCGGCGACGGTCGTCGTACACACGGAAACCGATTGGCACGTGGCGACCGGAATGCCGAGCGCACATGAGCCGCGGACGTTCACCGCCGCGAACTATCACGATTTGGTCGACATGCCGTTCTTCGTCGGCCGATTCGATCTCGACAGTGCGCGCGTCGCCGAAAAATGGATCCGGCTCGCCACGTATCCCGCCGGCGCGATCACCGCGCAGGTTCGATCGGCGGCGTGGGATCAACTCAAGCGCGTGATCCCGCCGGAGACGACAGTGTTCGGCGAGATCCCGTGGGACACATACACGGTGATGGAGATCATCGACTCGGCCTATGCCGGCGCCAGTGGTCTCGAGCACCAGAACTCGCATGTCGATGTGCTCGCACCGTCGTATGTCGGGAGCGAATTCCAACCGTCGCTCTTCGCCCACGAGATCTTTCATTCGTGGAACGTGAAGCGGCTGCGTCCCGCCGAGATGTGGCCGTATCAGTATTCTCATCCGCAGCCGACTCCGTGGCTCTGGGTTTCGGAGGGCATCACAGATTATTACGCCGACCTCGCAGAAGTGCGCGGCGGCGTCATCGACGAGCGAGCGTTTTACAACCTGTCGGCCGAAAAGATCAACGAAGTGATGAACGCGCGGCCTGTGTCGTTGGAGGACGCGTCGCTCAACACCTGGGTGCACCCGATCGATGGCACGGAGTACATCTATTATCCCAAGGGATCGCTCGCGGGATTCATCCTCGACATCATGATTCGCGATGCGAGCGACAACAAACATTCGCTCGACGATGTGATGCGCGGGCTCTACCAATCGGACTACAAACACGGGCGCGGTTTCACGGCGACGGATTGGTGGAACGCCGTGAGCGCCGCGGCGGCTGGCAAGTCGTTCACGCAATTCACCGCGCGCTACATCGACGGACGCGAAGCGTTTCCGTGGGACAGCATCCTCCCGCTCGCGGGCATGCGGACGCGCCAGGAACGTGTGCCGCGGTTGGGCGTGATGACGCAGCCCGACCCGAGCGGTGTCGTGGTCGCGAATGTCCAAGAAGGCAGCTCCGCGGCCAACGCGGGTGTCAAACCCGGCGACTACCTGATCTCCGTGGGCGACATCCCGGTGGAAGATCAGCAATTCGGCGCGAAGATGCGGGCGAAATACGGTGCGTCGGTCGAAGGGTCACCGCTGCAGATCAAAGTCCGGCGCGGCGCCGACACGGTCGTCCTCGCGGGCAAACTCCAATTTGCGCCGGGCGACGTCGTCCTCGAGGCCGATCCCTCCGCCAAGCCGAAGGCCGTCAAGATTCGAAACGGAATCCTGAAAGGAACGACGGGCTAGATTCGCCGGCCGATCAGGGCGGGAAGTCCGTCGCGTAGGCCGCCCAAGGTCCGTTCCGCGAGGTCGTGGCACGAATCAGCTTGGTCACGGTGTTCAGCGCGTCGTCGTCCTCGATCGGAATCGAGAGACCGGCGACCCGCGACGAGAGCGCGGCGTAGTTCAAGGGTTCCTGAGAAGCGAAAATCAACAGGTAGCCGTGCTGATTGAACGCGAACACCGGGAGCGTGTCGCGACTCGTCATTCCACGACCGCTGCGCGGGTTGGTCGGTTGCCGATTGCCTCCAGTTTGCTCGGGGGGACGGCGAATCAGGCGCGAGCTGTCGGCAGCGGCGGCGCGAGCGAGCGACGTCTCGACGAGATGCGAGCCTGCCTCGACGTAGCCGCTTTGCACCGAGTCCGGCGGAAACAGCAGCCTGCTCGCTCGGCCGGGAGCGACGAGAAAGACGGCAACATTCGCGGGTCGGGCGATCTGCACCGTGAGATGTTGCGGGATGCGCTCGCCTTGCGTGGGCGCCACTTTGGGGGCCAGATCGTTGTACTGCCCGAACACGTGTGGCTGGCTGCTCGCGCACCCGAGAAGCACGCCGAGAAGCGCCGCTTTCTTCACTGTTCCAGAACGCACTGACCCCTCACGAAAACGATTGAGATGACCCACGAGTATTCACGAACTCAGAAGCGACTTGTCCTCGGTATACTCGCCATCGCGGTCCAATCCGGCACGACACGAGCGCAGGCAACAACGACGCCAGTAGCGTCGTCGATCGCTGCACGCACGGCGGGAATGGATCGGCGGGACGGCTTCCTTCCAATCTACCTCGACGCGAGGCAAGGGCGAATCCTGCTCGAGATCCCCCGCGATTCGACGCGCGCCCTCTGTCTCATTACCCAAGCAACCGGGCTTGGTTCGAATCCCATCGGGATCGACCGCGGCGCGAGCGGCGCGAGTTACGTCGCCCGGTTCGATCGGGATGGTGATCGCGTGCTCCTCGTGCTCGAGAACTGGTCATACCGCACGTCGTCGGGGAATCCGGACCACGCGCGCTCGGTCGCCGAGGCATTCCCACCAAGCACGGTGGCGTCGTTGCCGCTGCTGGCGGACGAGAACGGCCGCCTGCTCGTTGACGCGACGGACGCCGCGATGCGCGACTGGAACGACGTCGCCGGAACGCTCGCCCGAAGCCAGCAGGGTGCGTACGCGGTCGCGCGCGACCGGTCGAGGGTCTACGGTCCGAATACGAAGGCCTTCCCAGACAACACCGAGATCGACGTCGCGCTCACCTTTGCGACCACCGGTCGACCGGGAAGCACCGTCGAGGCGATCGTTCCTGATGGGCGGGCGCTCACGCTGCGCCAGCATCTGTCGTTCGCGAAACTTCCCGACGACGCATTTCGGCCGCGCGCCCTCGACCCGCGCGTCGGGTATTTTGGCATCGAGTTCAAGGACTACGCGCAGCCGATCCAATCGCCGCTGTTGGTCCGCTGGGCAGCGAGGCACCGCCTCGAGCGAGCAAATCCCAACGACCCGAACTCGCCGATCAAGAACCCAATCCGCTACTACGTCGATCGCGGAATTCCCGAACCCGTTCGCTCGGCCACGCTGCAAGGCGTGAGGTGGTGGGAGGACGCGTTCGATCGAGCGGGACTCAAGGGTGGATTCAAGGTCGATCTGCTGCCCGAGGGCGTCGACCCGATGGATGCGCGGTACAACGTCGTGCAATGGGAAAATCGGAACGAGCGGGGTTGGTCAGTCGGTGGTACGCTCGATGATCCGCGGACAGGTGAGATCATCAAAGGAATGGCGCGCCTCGACTCCCATCGCGCGCGGACCGACTACAATCTCTACGCCGGCCTCATGGGCGCGAACGCGTCGGCCGCCGACACCGCGTTCGTTCTGGCGCGCGTTCGCCAAGTGAGTGCGCACGAGGTAGGGCACACGTTAGGCCTCGCCCACAACTACATCGCGTCGACGTACGAGCGCGCGTCGGTGATGGACTACCCGCCGCCGCGCGTTCGGCTCGACGCGAATGGACACATCGATCTCTCACAGGCATACGGCGTGGGACCGGGCGCGTACGACGTGTGGGCGATTCACTGGGGTTACGGGACATTCACGCCGTCGACGGAGCGCGATTCGCTCCAGGCGATCATCGCGGACGGCTTGAAGAAAGGATACTTGTACCTCTCTGACGCCGATGCTCGGCCCGAGTTTGGGTCGGACCCTCGCGTCAACCTCTGGGACGACGCTGCCACCGCGACGGATTTTCTCAAGACGCAAAGCGCGGTGCGGCGCGTCGCGATTGGCCAGTTTGGTGAGCGCAACATTCGACCCGGCGAGCCGATCACGCTGCTGCAGGAACGATTCGTTCCGGTGTATTTCTTCCATCGATTTGCACTGAACGGCACGTCGAAGGCGATCGGCGGAATGGAGTACAGCAATGCCGTCCGTGGCGACGCGCAGCAGGCGACGCGCGCGGTACCGTACGCGCAGCAGCTCGACGCCTTGCGTCTCATGCTCGACGCGCTTCGGCCCGAAGAGCTGGCGATTCCCGACACCGTACTGACCCTCATGGCGCCCGGCGCGAACGACGTGACGCCGACGGTCGAGCTGTTCGGGAGCCGAACACGCCCGGCGTTCGACGAACTCGGAGCGGCGCGGTCGCTGGCGCAGATGATCGTCGACATGATTCTGCAGCGCGATCGCGCGGCGCGGCTCGTCGAGTTTGCGTCGCGCGGCGACGGTTCACATCTGACGTTCGCGACAACGATCGACAGACTTGTGGCGGGGACGTGGGATGCGGCCGCGCCGGCGAGCGCCAAGCTCGCGGCGCTTCAGCGCGTGACGCAGCGAGCTGTCATCGAGAAGCTGCTCACGCTCGCCGCGGACTCGGGCGCCGCGACGGAGGTGCGCGCCATGGCCGAGCTCAAGATCGCGGATCTGAGAACGCGGGCCCGGGCGAAGCAAGCCGCGGCACGCGGGGACGAGGCGCGCGCGCATTGGCTGTCGATCGTGAACGATTGCACGCGGTGGATCGAGAAGCGCGAGTTACCGAAGCTGTCGCCGGCCTTGATGGCGCCGCCTGGCGACCCGTTTGGAGTTCCGTAAGCGTCGTCCTGTCACCGTGAGGAGCAAAAACGACGAAGGGTCTGCTGTTCGACGTCAACAGCAGACCCTTCGCTTCGCTCAGGCGGTTTGGTTTACCAAGACGCGAGGTTGTCCATCCACGAGTTGGGTATCGAGATGTATTTGCGCATTCTCTGCGTCGCCTTGGAGACGCTGCACGAGTCGTAGACGTAGGTCTTTTGACCGTTCGCCGCTGCGTCGTCGGGGTCAACGTTTGGATTACCTGAAATGCTGATCGTCGGCGTACCGCCGAGGAGGTAATTCAGGCCGCTGAGGGTAGCGCCCCACGTCGTGTTGTTTCCGTCCGACGTCAACGCGCCGCCGACGAGCAAAATACCGCTCCACATGTTGCTGCCGTGGACCTCGAAATTGCTGTCGGCGATGATGATGCCACGACCGGCGTTCGGCAGACGGTAGCCGTTGGTCTTGATGCGAATGACCGGCCAGTAATTCGTATCGGCGGAGAAGGCCGATGCGGGCGGGAACTCATCGTCGGGAATGGTGATGTCCGGCACCATCGAGTTCTGGTTGATGATTGCATTCCAGTCAATCCCATTCTGCGCCACGAGCTGCGCGAACGTTTTCATCGTGTCGACGGGGGGATTCCCATAGAAATCCGACGCATTTCCGTTGTTCTGAAAGTCGCCGTTGATGGTCTGAGCGCCGGCGACGTCGGGCATCTGATGGCATGCGTCGCGGCCGTCGATGGTTCCGGTACCGTTCTTCTCAAGGCCCGACAAGCTCACCCAGGCGGCCGTCACCTTCATTGTCGCCGTCGTCCACTTGGCGTAGATGCCGACGGTATGTTCGGCGTTAACCGAGGTGGCGGAGCTCAGCTTCACGGTCGTGTCGACGCCTTTCGAGCGAATGAAGTAGATCGCGGGGGTCAACGAATCCTTCGCCGGCCGGATCTTCGTTGCGACGACGTCGGCATACCCGCCGGGCAGGTTGACGCGCGTCCACTCCGAGTCGGCCGTGATCGGATCGCCGCAATGATCACAGAAGCCGCTCGAGCTTCGCAGCACCATGAATTGCTCCAGCCCCGTCTCAGCGAGATTGTAGGCGCGATTCTGACTCCGCTGCGCGGCATTGGTCGTGTATTCCGCGGTGGTGGAGGAGAACGAAGCTGCTAGGCCCGCGGTCAGGATGGCGATGACGAGAATCGACATCGGCAGCGCAAACCCTTTTCGATTTTTGAGTCGCAACATGTTGGTGCTCCGGGTCAGTACGAACGAACGTTCTTGAAGAACACTGAGGTTCGCATCTTCGACATCGAGTGCGAATTGATGTTGTTGGAGACGACACGCGAGCTGATGGCACTCAACACCAGGTCGACGCCGACGATCGACGAGAGCGCCGGCGGGCTGACGACGGATGTATCCCCGCCGCTGACGAAGAACCTGAACCGCGCCGACGTGTCGAACGGCGCGAGGATCTCCTCGGACAACCTGCCCTCGACGTCGCGCCAAAGGCCGAGGTACCCCGAATACTGGGTCACCGCGGATGGCTTGAAGGAGTAGGAAATGTGTTGCCACAGGAACACTGGCGCGGCGACGTGGGCTCCAGTCGCGACGGGGGCGTTGAGGTCGAGAATGTCGCCGGTGCGTCCCGCAACGGAGTACGTCCTGAGATTCGCCTGACCGCCGCCGTTGCCCGTGCACGTGCTCGGAGAACCGCTGGCGACTGGTGCGTCGCTACTAGCCGGCGCAGTGGGCGTCACGATGTGATACCGACCTGTCAGGGTGTCTCGCCAGGCAAAACCGCCGTACTTGGCCATCGCGACCACGCTCGAGTCGGACGGCAGCATGGTGACGGTCGTATACGTACCGTTGGTGCCGCACACGAGCCCGAAGCGGTACGGAACGATGATGCGAATCGCCTTGCCGTCGGTAGCGGCCGAGTCGATCCCACCGGAGTCTTGCACCATGCGGAGGTCCGACAGCAAGACGTTCGTCGAGTTGCGCGCGACGCTGCGTGCCTTGCGGATGTTCGTCTGCTGATCGAAGTAGCGCGACTGCGAGGCGAGCAGCTTGGTGAACGCGGCACCGATAATGGCGACGATCACCATCGCGATCGCAACCTCGACCAGTGTAAAGCCGCGGCGCGCCGATTGTGTGGTGGTCATGTCAGCACCCCGTGCAAAGAGGCGTGGAGGTCGCCGGTTTCGTGCGGTCGAGCGTCACAGAGTCCTTTTTCGTCGTGTCGCTCATGGGCGTGATGAGGATCTTGATCGAGTACCGGTTCGAGCCGGTATTCGCGATCGCCATCTGACGCTTGTACGTGAAATCCCCGAGCGTCAGTGTCTGAGTGGTCGTCGACCACGTCGACAGCGTGGAATACGGAAGGGCGCCGAGCTTGTTGCCCTCGAGCTGCAGGACGGCCGTCCGCTTGGCGAACAAGTCATTGGTGCGTCCGCGAATGCCGACCATGAGCGACATTTTGGCCAACGACATGAGCACGATCGCGAGGAGCGTCATCGCGATAATGACTTCGATCAGCGAGAATCCTTTGCGAGTGTTTGTCATTGTTGTTGCACCAGGCCGGCGCGCGAGACCGAAATTGTCTTGGTCACGCCAAATTTCGTGAAGGTGACGAGAAGCGAGCTGGTGGCTAGACCGTCGGGGAAGACCTCGACCATCGGGGTCGAGAATGCGATCGAGCCGGCGGTCAGTCCGTATGGATCCTGCCCGAACGCCGCACGTCGGAACGTCTTCGTGCCGGCGCGATCAGTGATTTTCATTTGGAGATTCGTCGAATCCCACACGATTCTGATGGGTTGGCGATTGCGGGCCGCAAGCGCCCACGCCGCCTCTACATTGGTCTGTACGTTGTTCGAGGCTCGATACAGGCGCTGCTGCGTCATCACGTCGCGGACTTTCCCAGCCGAGACCGATGCGAGAACGCCGATGATCACAAGCGCGGTGATCAGTTCAAGAATAGAAAATCCGCGGCGTAGACGGGCTCGCCGCGTGAATACGGATGAAGGCATATGGGCACCGAAGCGGAGGCAGTCCAACCTACTTCGTGGACGTGAGGAGACATGACTAGGTAACGGTGCCGTGCTCGTCTGTAAGCTCGATCACCCGGCAGGGTCCCGAATTGGACAATCCTCTTGGCTGTTAAACCGTTTCTCCACAACGACTTCAATTCAATTGTAACAACCTGAAAAAACCGCTCGGAAAATCGCGCAAATCCACCTGTTTTCGACGGCCGATCTGCCGTGTTCGACGACGACCATTTGGGGGCCAAATGAGGGTTCGAAAGTTGGGGGTGATCGGGGCTGGAACGATGGGTGGCGGCATTGCCGCCTTGGCTGCGTCCGCAGGCATTCCGGTTGTCCTGCTCGACGTTCCCGGAACGGGTGCAGACCGAAACGCCACCGCACGCACTGGCTTGGACCGCGCGAAGAAAGCCAAGCCCGCGGCGTTCATGGACGTCGATCGCGCGTCGGCGATCGAGATCGGGAATACGGACGACGACCTCGCGAAACTCGCCGGGTGTGATCTGGTGATCGAGGCCATCATCGAGCAGCTCGAGCCAAAACGCGCGCTCTTTCAACGACTCGAGCAACTCCTCGCCGACCATACCATCATCGCGTCGAATACGTCGGGGATTCCGATCAACCGCTTGACCGAAGGACGCTCGGCGTCGTTCCGCACGCGCTTTCTCGGCATGCATTTCTTCAATCCGCCGCGGTATCTGCATCTCCTCGAGATGATCCCGACGACGGAGACATCGACCGAAACCACCGACGCGGCTCGCCGGTTCAGCGATCGCATTTTTGGGAAGGGAATCATCGTCGCCAAAGACGTGCCGGGATTTGTCGCCAACCGACTCGGCGTCTTCGGGATGGTGTTGGCCATCCGACTCATGGAGAAGCATGGCCTGACGATCGACGAAGCTGACGTGCTCACCGGCGTCCTCACTGGTCGGTCGAAGTCGGCGACGTACCGCACGGCGGATCTCTCGGGTATCGACGTGATCGCACACGTCACGAAGGGCCTGAGCGAGACGACTGGCGAGGATTTCTCGCTCTCGTCTTGGGTGCTCGACTTGGTCAAGGCCGGCCGCGTCGGGGAAAAGAGCGGTGCCGGTTTCTACAAGCGCGTCGGCAAGGAAATACACACACTCGACTGGCGGACGGGCGAATACCGCCCGCAAGCGAAAGTCGAGACGCCCGAGCTCAAGCGACTCGCCAAGCTTCCTCTTGCCACGCGCTTCGTGGCGATTCGCGACTGGGCCGACCATGAGGGCGCGTTCGTGAGAGAATACCTCTTACGATTCTCTCATTACGTGTTGACCACGACGCCAGCGATCGCATACGATCTGACCGCCGTGGATCACGCGATGGAATGGGGTTATGCGTGGGAAGCCGGCCCGTTCAAGCAGATGGATCTTCTCGGTCTCGATTACCTACGGCCCGGATTCGCCGAGCTCGGCCTCGACGAGCCGGCGTTGGTGCGCGAGGTCACGGGCGGTTTCTATAGCGCCGATGGGACGCAGGTCCTTGCCCTTCGCGGCGGCTACGAGCCGGTCGCGCGCGAGCCCGGTGAAATCCGTCTCGCCGAACTGCATCTGCCGTCGAACCGAGAGCTCCGTGTCCTCGAGCACTCCGACGACGCCTCGTTGCTCGACGCTGGCCAGGGCGTGGCGATTCTCGAGTTCCATAGCAAGATGAACACGCTTGGTGCCGGTGTGATCGACGCGATTCACCGGTCGCTCGATCGCGTCGAACACGACGGGCTCGCGGGACTCGTGATCGGCAATGAGGATCCTCGCACGTTCAGCGCCGGCGCCGACCTCGCGATGATGCTCGAGCTCCTTCGCGGTGAGCGCGCGCAACTCGAGGGCGCGGTGCGTCGATTTCAAGACACATCGCTCCGCATTCGATCGTCGCCGTTTCCCGTTGTCGCCGCGCCATTCGGTTTAGCGCTCGGCGGCGGTTGCGAGTTCTCGCTCTACGCCGACCGCGTGCAGGCCCACGCGGAACTGTACATCGGATTGGTCGAAGTCGGTGTCGGACTCATTCCCGCCGGGGGAGGAACAACGGAGCTGCTCTTCCGTTTTGCCGCCGACCTCGAGCCATATGCGGAGGCCGATCCATTCGAGGCGGTGAAGCGTGCGTTTCAACTCATCGCGATGGCGACGACGAGCACGAGCGCGGTCGAAGCGCGGAAGCTTGGATTTCTTCGCGCGGCGGATCGCATCACAATGAATCGCGATCGATTGCTGGCCGACGCGGTGGCGCGCGTCGTCGATCTGGCGCCGGATTATGTGCCACCGCTTCCCCGGACGATCATGGCTCTCGGGAGGGAGGCACTCGGCAACCTGCGATACGGCGCGTGGGCGATGCACGAAGCGGGACAGATTACGGAGTACGAGGTGCGTATCGCGCACGAGCTGGCGTACATCTTGGCCGGCGGCGACGGGCCGCCGCGACGCGTCACCGAAAGCGATATCCTCGCATTGGAGCGCGAGTCGTTCCTTCGCCTCGCCTCTTCGAAAGAAACACAGGAACGAATTCAACACATGCTCACGACGGGTAAGCCGCTGAGGAACTGAACATGAACGAGGTCGTAATCGTCTCCGCTGTGCGGAGTCCGGTCGGGAAGGGAAAGAAGGATGGTGCGCTCGCGAACGTGCACGCCGTCGACCTGTCGGCGCACATGATGCGCGCGGCGATCGATCGGGCGTACATCGATCCCGGCGCGATCGACGATGTCTTTTGGGGTTGCGCGATGCCCGAGGCAACGCAGGGACTCAACATTGCGCGGCTCGCATGGCTTCGCGCCGAGCTGCCGGTCGAGGTGCCGGCGGCGACGATCAACCGATTCTGCTCATCGGGGCTGCAGACCATCGCGCTCGGCGCACAGGAGATCATGAGCGGAATGGCTGACGTCGTGCTCGCCGGCGGCGTCGAGATGATGAGCCAGGTGCCGATGTCCGGCTACCATACGCGACTCGATCCAGAGATCACGGAGTCGTACATCGGCATGGGATTCACGGCCGAACGCGTGGCGGATCGCTGGAAGGTCAGCCGCGAGGATCAAGATCGATGGGCGCTCGGCAGTCAACAAAAAGCCGCGCGAGCGCTGAGCGAGGGCGCGTTCGACGATCAAATCGTTCCCGTTCCGGTCGAGCGGGTCGTGTGGAGTGGCGTCGAAAAGCAGTCGCAGACCGAGGAGTTCGCTCGCGACGAGATTCCACGTGTCGACACGACGATTGAAGGACTCGCGAAACTGCGACCGGCGTTCAAGGTGAATGGGACCGTCACGGCTGGGAATGCGAGTCCGTACTCGGACGGAGCGGCGGCCGTTCTGCTCATGACCGCCGAGCGAGCGAAGGACCTCGGACTCAAGCCGCTTGCGCGTTTCATTACATTCGCCGCGGCCGGCGTCGAGCCGGACGTCATGGGCGTTGGTCCGATCAAGGCGGTTCCCAAGGCGCTCAAGCGAGCCGGGCTCAAACTCGACGATGTGGACTTGATCGAGTTCAATGAAGCGTTCGCGGCGCAGGTGGTCGCGGTGGTTCGCGATCTCGGAATGCCGGAGGAAAAAGTCAACGTCAACGGTGGGGCGATCGCGCTCGGCCATCCGCTCGGCGCGACGGGAGCGAAACTGACGACACAGCTCGTGCACGAGCTCGGGAAGCGAGGCGGCGGCGTTGGACTTGTGACGATGTGCATCGGCGGTGGGATGGGCGCGGCCGGATTGTTCGAAGTATTCGCCGCGTAGCCACGGATTGATTCCGGGCGACGCGCGGCGTATGCTCCCGCGTCGCCCTTCCCGGAATCTCACAATGCGTTCGCTGCTTCTCGCCGTCGTCGTTGCCGCTCCTTCGCTCGCGCAAACTCCAGCGATGACCAACTCGCAGACCGCTCAACCGATCGTCATCCACGCGGACCGCATCATCGACGGCCGCGGCAAGGTGATTTCCGGCGGCAGCGTGACCGTTCTAGGTGCAAAGATCTCGAAGGTCGATGCGTCGTCAGCTGGGACGGTGACGTACGACCTAAAGGGTCTGACGCTTCTACCCGGCTTGATCGACGCACATTCGCATCTGAGTTGGTACTTCAATCGAAAGGGCCGTTACCACACGCGCGGCGACGGTGACTCGACGGCGCAGGAAATGTTGTCGATGGCCGGCAATGCGTACACGACGCTGATGTCAGGCGTCACCACGATCCAGAGTCCCGGTTCGACCGAAGACAAGGATTTGCGCGAATGGATCGCGCTCGGTCAAATACCAGGACCGCGCGTACTCACGTCACTCGGCCCGATCAGCAGCCCGCGTCTGACGCCCGACTCGATGCGCGCAATCGTCCGTCGTCGCAAGGCCGAAGGCGCCGATGTGATCAAGATCTTCGCGTCGGCGAGTATCCGTGACAACGGTGCGCAGACGTTGACTGACGAACAGTTGCAGGCAGTATGCGGTGAAGCGAAGGCGCAGGGGATGCGCACTATGGTCCACGCGCACAGCGCCGAGAGCATCAAGGCGTCCGTGCTCGCCGGATGCGATCAGATCGAGCACGGCGTGTATGCTACCGACGAAGTGCTCAAGTTGATGGCCGATCGCGGCGTCTACTTCGATCCGCAGGTGTGCCTGGTGTTCCGCAACTATCTCGACAATCGAGCGAGGTTCGAGGGCATCGGGAACTACAACGAAGCGGGCTTCGCGGCGATGGAGAAAGCGATTCCGCTCGCGACCGCCATGTTCACGCGCGCGATTCATACGCCGGGGCTCAAAGTCATTTTTGGAACCGACGCTGTTGCCGGCGCGCACGGCCGCAACGTCGAGGAGTTGGTCTGTCGCGTTGAGGCGGGGAAGCAATCGCCGATGGACGCGATCACGTCTGCTACCTCACTGGGTGCCGAGGCGCTGCACCTGGGCGCGCAGATCGGATCGATCGCGCCGGGGTTCGAGGCCGACCTGATTGCCGTGCAGGGCGATCCGACGAAAGACATCACGGCGTTGCGGCGCGTGATGTTCGTCATGAGGGGCGGGCGAGTCTACAAGAACGAGAAATAGAGTCTGACCCCATTCCAATAGAAGTAGGATCACACTCGTTCGAGTTCGTCGCGGCGCGCGCGAACGCTGGGTCGATCGGGGTCACTGAGATCCATGAGGGTCCATGGCACGCAGTATTCCTTCGTTCGCAATGGAATGCGGCTGAAGAAGGGCAGCTGCGTGATGAAGACTCCAATTCGTTGCAGCGCGGCGGCCGGGCCGATGAGAAACTCCGTGACGACATGCTCGGCGTCGACTACCTCGACGTGAAACTCCTCGAGGCGACCCACGACTTGGCCAGCCACATCGCGCACCTTCTTTCCCAACAGTCGCTCCACGTGTAGTTCGCGCGCCGGCATGCTCAACCTCCGGGAATGTGCTCGACGATCTTTGTCCGAAGCCAATCCTCGAGCGCGAAGACTGGAGTCTCCTCCGCGTCCATGTCGAAGCGCCACGCTTTTCCCGTTTGTTCGAGGCGGCCCCACGGAATGCGAAACGGGACGCCGCGACCGGCGCCGAGGCGTTGGTCCCAGTGAGCGTAACGCTCCGCGAGGCGGCGGCTGAAGCGCGCCAGCAACGTGATTGGGCTGACTTCGATCTGTGCGACGCGTGGGGGTTTTCCGTCGCGCAACTCGAGCACGATGCCGTCGATTCGTCCGGCACGATTCCCTGTTTTGTCGAGCAGTTGTTCGTCGAGAACATCAGCGACGAGATGCATTGGTCAGCCTCCCACGATCTCGAGCGGAATGGAGACGATCGCGAGCACGGCGGCCATCACACTGATCGCGAGGACAACCGCGTTGCCGACGTAGCCGTTCGTGTGCGTCTGCAGGTATTTCTTGTCGTTCATCAAGATCAAGAACGGAAACACACCCACAGGCAGCGACGCGGCGGTGAGCGCCATCGAGATCTCGGTGAGCTTGAGTGGATCGACTCCAACGAGAACGAACAACATCGCGGCCGCGACGATCAGCGTATATGAGAGACTGAAGCGGGCATCGTCGCGAGGCTCCAGATCCTCGCCCCAGTTCCATCCCAACCCTTGTGCGATCAAATACGCGAGCGCCAGCGAAATCTCGAGTGTTGCGCCAAGGCACGCGATCGCAAGCGATGCGATGACGAGCCAGAATCCCGTTCGGCCGAAGATTGGCGTCAGTAGACCGGGCAACTGCTGGTATTTGTCGACGTCGATGTTGTGCGGATGGAAGAGGATCGCCGCGAGGACGAGAACCGCAACCGAAAGGAATCCTCCGAAGCCCATCCCGATGGCGGCGATGGCGCGATTCGCGGCGAGATACGTCTCGTCCCATTTCTCCTCGATCGCGCCCGACGAATAGAAGTAGTAGAGATAGGGCGAGATCGAGGCGCCGAGCACACTAACGGCGACGAACCAATAATGCGCGGCATCTTGTCGCGGTAACGTTGGAACCGCGCCGCGGGCGACCGCGCCATAGTCCGGGTGCAACTTCATAGCGCCAATAGCAAAGGCGACGGTGACGAGGCCGAGCAACGAGACTCCGTTTTCGATGATGCTGAACGTCGCGCGCCACAGGAGTCCCCAGCTGATCAGGGCGACGGGGATTGCCCATATGGGCAATTTGATTCCGGTCGCCATCTCGAGTGCGGCCGCGACTCCGCCCATTTCCGCGCCGAGGACGAGCAGTGAAACGCCAAGCATGACGAACAGCGGGACGACGTAGAAGTTGATTCCGAAGCGCTCCCGCATCGCATCGGGAATGGTGTGTTTGCTCACCGCGGCGAAGCGGCCAGACATCTCGACAAGAAAAGCGATGCAGAGTGTTCCAAGCAGAATGGCCCACACGAGCTGATAGCCGAACGAGGCTCCGGCTTGGGCGGCTGTGGTGATCGAGCCGATCTCCAGGAATCCGCCGACGCTCGTGACGATACCGAGCGTGATCTGAAAGATCTTCTTCATGAGCGCGGATCGCTTGCCTCAGCGAACGGCCACGGTCAACGCGCGCTCGCCTTCCGCCACGCTCCATTCGGAATCACGAAGCCAACGGCGCATGATCACCAAAGCGGCGACGAGGTACGCCAGGCTCGCGGGAATCCACATGATCAACCCGGCGAGTTGCTGGTCCGCCAGCGGCGTGAGTCCCCAGCTCGAGGCGCCGGCCGTGTATGACGGATACCACGGCGTCCGCGAAAAGGTCATCAGCGCGCCGAGCACTCCGGTATGAACCGCGGTCGTGAACAGGTACATGATCGACATTCCGCGAGCGGACCGGCGCTGGCCGTGTGCGATGCTCCACCAAAAGAGCAGTGCGGTCCCGAGGAAGCACGCGTGCTGTAGCGCGTGGACCGCGCTGCTGCGGATCGTCGCCTCGAACAACGGCGGAAGATGCCAGAGCCAGATCGCGACGCCGTGAATGAGCCATGCGTCGAACGGTCGAACAATCGCCCGCCAAGCCGTACGGACGGGCCCAGTACGGAGAACGCCCGCTACCGCCCGTCGGCCTCGCGGTGGCAGCGCCCACACCATGGCCACAAGCGGACGCCCGAGGACGAGGAGCGGCGCGGCAAACGCCATCAACAGCTCGTGCTGCACCATGTGCGCCGAGAACAACTGCTCGGAGACTTCATGCAGCGGCGAGAGTAATGCGATCGCCACGACGAGCCAGCCGACGCCGAAGCTCGTGATCTCCCACGATCGGAGCGAAACTCCGCGTCCGCGTCGACGCAGCTCGATGGCGCCCCGTCCATACAGGGCAGCGGACAGCCCCAATGGCGCGGCGATTCCGGGCTCGAACGACCAGCGAAGCTGGGAGAGTCCCGCGTCGTGGAGAATCATCAGGCTCGCATGCACGGCTCGAACGCGAAGATCGCGGCCCACTGCGCAACGATCACAGCGGCGGAGAAGAAACTCAGCGCCATGCCGCAGAGCGCGACGAAACGCGTACGCTCCTCCACAGTGGCCGCTTCATCGTGGACGCCGCCCCCGACTGCTTTCCAGTCTCGTCGCGCCGTGATGCCTGCAGCGATGGCGACAACGAGGCAAAGCAGCGGAATGATGTGCATCGTGCCCCGCGCGCCATGGCCGCACGCCCACATATTCGCCGAATAAATCAATTCCTGATTCGTCAGCGCGACGATCGGCCCGAGCAGAAGCCCCAGGCTCAGGCTCAGCAACCCTGGCCAACGCGTGAAGGCACGCGGCCCCCGACTCGCCGCGGGCTCGTTGATCGCGTCAAAGGATTCGCGGACCGACATAGATGATCAGGTAAATCGGAATCCAGATACCGATGGTGAAGTACCAGTAGAAGCTGTTGTCCGCCGTGTCGCTGAACGCCTTGAGCGGCATCTTCTTGACGAAGTAGAAGAGCGTGAGGCCCCACGTGTCGGCGACATCGAGCAGGAGGAGCGACGTGTGGAACCCGACGACCACCCACGCGGCGGACCCGTATGCGTTTGTATCCCACCGTGTGTTGAGCGCCCACAATTCCCACCAGCGCAGCACGATAATCGGCAGCGCGATGATCGTTGAGATGAGCAGCCATCGTCTCACGCCGCCCTCGTCGAGCTTCTTGGCGGCCACCGCGGTCAGATACGTCGGCGCGAGGCTGACGATCATGATCGCGAGATTGATCGTGGGAATGAGCAAACTCGGATACGGCGTTCTGAGTGGCGGCCATGCATCGTAGTTTTGCCGCAAATAGAGGTACGAGACGACGAGCAACGCCGTCGTCCATCCCTCGATTGTCATGTAGCCGAGCGTGCCCCACCACATCAAGCTGCGGTGACCGAACGTCACCGTCGGCAGCTCCGCGACGTCGACTGTGGGGCGAAGCGGTCTCATAATCCGTCGGTCACCGGGCGCGGTGCTGCCACGCGCTCTGCTCCAGCCTCATTAGTGCTCACCCACCCCCAGCCCGCCATTCCGACCAGCGCCATGCCCAAGCCCACAAGGACCAAATACGGCGTGAAGATCGACCCGATGAACGTCACGCCCATCGTGAGCGCCAAGTAGAGCGGCCAGATC
>DASYSU010000173.1:0-2566 GCA_036002925.1 Gemmatimonadaceae bacterium
GACCGGCGGACCGCTCGCGTCGGTCACGCGCCCGCTTAGCGTCCCGCCACGCGCTTGCGCGGTGATTGGATTCGCACTGAACGCGAGGATCGCCATTGCGGCGACGAAAGCGCGAACTCGAGCCGGCATGGAGATCTCCAGAAAGGGGCGGGACTCGCGCCAATCAAGGGCTTATTAGAATCGATACGCTTCTACGCCTACCCGCACCGTCCGCGGCAACCCCTGCGACACGACGATCGGACTCGCTGCCGTGCCCGAGCCCGCAATGTTGATCTGATACTTCTTGTCGGTCACGTTCTCGACCGACACGAACCCGCGCAGACCGGGAATCAGCTCGCGTTGCACGTTCGCGTCGACGACCGTGTACGGGTCGAGCCACACGCCTTGCAGCGTTGTGGTGTGACCCTCGTGGCGCCACACCGCTGTCCAATCACCCACCAACGCCGACGAATACGTGCCACGAATGGTCTGCTTGGGCGAGGGCACGCGGTTGATGTGCGGCTTCGTGTTGTCGGTCGCGGTTGCGGGAAGACCCGTCTGTTGGCGATCGTCGTCGTAGCTCACCGCCGCACTGAGGAACAGCTGAGGTAGCGGTCGCAACGCCACATATGCCTCGCCGCCTTCGCTTCGCGACTTGTTGACGTTCAACCGCGTGCGACACGTGGCCACGGTTCCGCATTCTGCGGGACGCGGCGGGACAGAGGTCGCGGTCAAGTTGGTCGGCACGTTGAAGTTGTTGTAATCGGCGACGTACCAGGTGCCTTTGATCTGCATCCAGTCGATCGGTTGCCAGTCGAGGCCCGCCTCTCGACCCTCGGCGTTTTCCGCCTTGAGATATGGATTCGGAATCGTGATCGACGTCGAGCTCACCTGCTTGCGATACAACTCGGCCAGATTCGGCGCGCGGAAGGCACGATAGTACGCCGCGTGGAACGACAACGTCGGTAGGATTTGATAGCGAAGCCCGATGCGCGGCGAGAACGCCGTCTTGCTGCTGTCGGCGTATGTCACCGGCGCGGCCGTCGACGCGACGGAGTGGCCGTCGGTGTTGTCCCAGCGATCCACGCGCGCGCTCAACTCCACTCGCACGGTGGACACGGGCGCCGCGATGGCCTGCACGAACGCGCCGCTCAGACTCTGCGCGCCGCCCGACGACACGGTGCGCGCCACCGATCCACAGCTCGCGCCCGGACATGTCGTGTTGAAATCGACTTCGTTGAAGTCTCCTTGATAGTGTCGGAAGTCGCCGCCGACGCTGAACGACTCGAGACCGAGCAAGCCGCCGCGCGTCCAAAGTGCCGACCCACCCCAGTCGTGGCTCGGGATCGTCGCGCGCAAGCTCGAGTCTTCGTTCGCGCGCGTCGCCGCGACGCGTATATTGGTCGAGCGCTGCTGTTCAATCTGCCGGCCGTCCCACGCACGAACCGTAAGCTGGCCGGTCGCGAGTGAACCGTAGTCCAGTCCACCGCTCACGTCGCGCTGGTCGCGATTCGCGTACGATAGCGGTGTGCCTACTCCGCGCGAGTCGCCGAAAAGATGCCCCGAAGCAAACGCCGAGAGCGATGCCGACGGTGCGTAATTGAGTCGGAGGAATCCGTTCCGCTGAATGACCTGCGAGGCGACGTCGACCGGTCCGCGATTGGCGGGAGCGATGAGATTGTAGCCGCCCTTCTCCTGATAGTCGCCCATCGCATTCGCGCTCAAGGCGCCGATGAGCGGAAGGCCGGCGGCGGCGTACCCGTGTCGTGTGTCGCGGCTTCCGCCGTCGACTTGAAGATCCATTGCGCCCGGCGCGAGCGGACGCGAGAAAAAGGAGATCAACCCACCCATCGCGCCGTTTCCATAGAGGCTCGATGTCCCGCCTTCAACGACTTCGACGCGGTCCAGCGCGCTCTTTGGAACGCGGCCCCAGTCGATCCATTCGCCCCACGCATCGTTGATTGGAATACCGTCCGCGAGTACCGCCGTGCGTCCTTCGTCGACGCCGCGAATGGAGACGATCTGCGCCGTGCCGCCGACGAGACTACTCGTGCGCGGCAATTCAACCGCCGGAATCTCACGGAGGAGATCCTGTGATTCGCGCGCCGAGCTCTGTCGCACTTGCTCCGGCGAAAGCACGTTCACCGTCGATGCGACCTTGCTCGCCTCGATCGGCGTCCGCGTGGCCGAAACCACGACGCTAGAAAGCAGCAGCGAACCTTCCTTGAGCGCGAAGTCGGCCGTCGCGGTCGCGCCGGCAGTTACGCTCACGCTCGCGCTGTCGGGCTTCTGGCCAATCGCCGAGACGCGGAGCACGTACAAACCTGCCGGCAGGTCGCGCAATACGTACGTGCCGCGCGCGTCGGCGATCGCGACGCGCATTGGAGACGCGATCGCGATTCGAGCACCGGCGATCGGAGCATGATTCTCGGCGCTGGTGACGGTCCCGCGGATGCCGCTTCGCTGTGCGATCGCCACCGATGTGATGGTGATACTCGAGCCGGCGATCACGACCGCAGACCTCACAGCGCGGCCAATAGAGAATCTGCTACAGGACGGGATCATTGCGGGAAGGCGGAAGAAGGGC
>DASYSU010000174.1:0-2942 GCA_036002925.1 Gemmatimonadaceae bacterium
GCCTTGAACGCCGGTATCAAGCCTCCCGTCCCCGCGGCTCCGCCGGCCATGGCCTGCGGAAACATGAAGAATCCGTCGAGGTCGATTCCTTTGTTCGTCGACGAGGAGTCGGGCCGCGGGATCGCGATCGTCGAACGCGACGTGTAGTAATTGGGATCGGCGAAGGGAACGCACAGACTCAATCCATCGGCGCCGCCGCGTTGGAACACCGAGACGATGATGTCGCGCGTGGACGCGTAGTTCTTCGCCATCACGATCTTCGGCAGCCATGCCGGGAAGAACGCGGCGGCGGATACACCCGCCGACGTCGCGAGGAACTGACGCCGTGAGAGCTCGTTGTACTCCTGACAGCCGCAGTCGGCGTCGTGTTGGTCGTCCATCGTCACGCTCCGGGTCAGTACCACTGGAAGGCGTTGGCGCTGATGGCGAGCGCGATCGTCTCGCGAACGCGCGCGTCGTTGAACGTCCCGGCCTTGATGTACGTCAACAGGCCGGTGCGTGTCACAGTCGGCATTTCGCCGCCGAAGAAATTCTGGTCGATCAAGTCGATCGCCGCGTCCGGCGAGCCGGCACGGTACAACGTCGTGTCAACGGCGAGGGTCGTTGCCGAATTGAGATTCGATAGCGTCGTACCGAAGCCCCAACGCGGGACGATGTTGCCGGCCCAGTACTCGATTTTGTCAGGGAATCCATCCGGCGTATCCCAGCTGAAGATCGGGTGACCGAGCGTAGTCAGCTGCTGATTCATCGCGGTCAGCGTCGTCACGGTCGGAGCGGTCGCGCGAAGCGACGAAGCGAGGAAGTGGAAAGGCCGCTTGAGCTTCATCGGCGCGGCCGGCAACCACGCGTCGTTGAGAATAGCACGAATCATCGCCTTGATGTCGCCGCCCGTTGCGCGATACACCGACGCGATCGTGCTGATCTGCGTCGCGGTTGGATCGGGAGTCAGCAACCAGCGCAGCATCTTCGTCGCGATGAATCGAGCCGTGCTCGGATGATTCACCAACACGTCGAGCATCTGTTCGCCTTCTTGGATGCCCGCTTGGCCAAGCGAAGGTGAGCCTGCCGGAATCGTGACGCCGAGCACGGTCTTCGATCCCCAATCGTGAATCGCGGGATTGAAGATGAAGTTGCCTCGCCCCTGGATCGTCCATCCGGTCAACACGCGCGAGAGCTCAGCGACGTCGGTTTGTGTATAGCCGCCATCCACGCCGAGCGTGTGGAGCTCCATGATCTCGCGGGCGTAGTTCTGGTTTGGCGCAGTGTTGCGACTCGCCGACTGGTCGAGATACGCCATCATTGACGCGCTGTGCGCGCTCGCCTTGAGAAGGTCGGGAAACTTGCCCAGGGCGTTTTTGCGAATGACGTCTCGCTGGTCGGCGACCAGCAGGTAGCCGACCTTGTCGAGGTCCTGGTTGAAGTGATCGCTCCAGAATTCGACCATCCGCTGGTACAACTGGCGTTGCGAAAACGCCGCGCGATAGATAGTCGATTCAACGAGCTGGTTTCTAACATCGCCCGCAGGGGCGCTGAACAGAACGTCCGACGTCTGCGAGAGCAACGGATATTTTTGCGCGACGATCGCTTCCGACGCGTCATCGTTGATGCGCGTGTAATTGAGCTGGTAGTTGAGATACCCCTGCCAACCCAGCTGAGTCGCGCGCGCCATCTCGGCCTTGGTGACCCCGAGCGTGGCCCGCCGCACCAAGCGGCTGAGGGAGCCGTCCCACTCCGAGAACGCCGCCACGCTTTCGCGAGGAGCGATCGCCTGCGATTCATCGATCGGCGGTTTCTCAGTGGCGCGACGTTTCCGCGACGGCGCCTGCGCGCGCGACGTTTTGGGGATCAGGGTCGCCGCGGCCAATGCCCCGAAGAACACGAATGAGCGACGCGAGGGCCGTTCAGGGGCGGCCGGAATGTCGTCGGTGGCCTGCTCCGCGGACGAGTGAACCGTCTGATGCTGCGCCTTCGCGCGGTTCGTGATGCGCATGCAGATCTCCTCACCTACGAGAGAGCGACGTGGTCTGGCGTCATTGGAAGACGCCATAGACCGAAACCTGTTAAGACAGATGCCTGAGTCTAGACGGTCATCGGGTCCAAGCGCGACCCAATTGTCAAACCAACCGATGGTGACACATAGTTCTTCGATGCGCACCTTCGTTGTTCCCATGCTCCTGATCGTCGGCCGTTGTCTTTCTGCCCAGGCTCAAGGTCGCTGGAAAGACATCGGTAAGACGCCATCCGGGAACTCAGTATATGTCGACCCTCGGAGTATCAAGACGGTCAACGGCATCACCACGGCGCGGCTGCGAGTGAAATTCGACCCACCGGTCCAGACGCCACAAGGACCGTGGGCCGCGTCCCAGCATCTCGCCATGTTCGACTGCGCAAAATCGACGATCGCCGTGAAGGAGACCGTCTACTACGCCAACGAAAAGACGAATAAGATCGTCGAACGCAAGGTGATCGCGCAGCCGGGCTTCGGGCCCACAATTAAAGGCTCGCTTTCGCAGGTTGCGCTCGACTACATCTGCAAGAAATAACGCGGTCGGTCAAGCCGTCCGGCGGATTTCGAAGCGGCATTTGGCGTGACCATCTCGGTCACAACACTCGTGCACCGTCGCGCCGCTGATGCCGGCGACCAACTCCTGGATGGCGTGACACACCTTCGGTTGTGCACTCACGGCATCGGCCAACGGACACGCATGGCCACGAAGCAGAAATCCAGTTCCAGCGGACATGCGCTCCACGTCGATCTCGGCGCCAAGCGCCGATAGAATCGCCGCCGCCGATCGAGCGCGCGCCTCGAGCTGTTTCGGCGCCGCTGCTTCGTCATTCGCGAGTTCCTGGGCTACGCGGCGCCCGGTTTCGCGGAAGAGCGCGTCCAGCTCTGAACTGTCCAGCCGATTCTCGAGCGACGCGATCAGTGCCTTGAGCACCGG
>DASYSU010000175.1:0-7713 GCA_036002925.1 Gemmatimonadaceae bacterium
GGCGAACAACGTTGCCACGACCACGTTCACCGCTACGGTGCTCGAGGATAACTCGTTGCCGACGATCACCAGCGTCGACCTCCCGCAGACGCTCGCGGGCGGCACGACGGTCAGCTTCCCGGCTGGTGCGTCTGACAACACAGCTGCGGCGGTCGGCGATATCACTGGTTCGTGGGCAACGCTCACCTACAGCGTGACCGGGTTCGTACTCCAGTACCCGGTGAGCACTGCAGGCGCTGGCACCGCGTTCGACAACGTTCTGACCCGCTCGGCGACCATCACACCGCCGGTCCAGAACTTCATCAAGAACCTCCAGGTGAGCACCGGCGGCACCACCGCGCCGACGAGCACCTCTTCGACGACCACCGCTGGCGCGGCTGGTGCGCCGAGCACCCTGACGATTTCCGCGATTGACGCTGCCAACAATGTGAGCGTTAACGCGACCGGGACGGTCAACCTGTCTGCGGTGCCGGTCCAGATCACCGGAAGCGGTACGAACTTCACGGCAGCGGGAAGTGGCGCGACGTTCTTCACGGGTGGTTTCTCCATCGCCGCCAGCACGGCCAACGTGTCGAACTGCCCGGCCGCTGGTTGCGGTCCGTCCGGTTCGACGGCTGCGGCCAACCCGACCTCGACCGTCATTACTGCGACGGCGAATGGTACGTCGGGCGCGTTCAACAATCCGTTCTCGGCCGGTACCCTGCAGCTCTGGTATCGTCCGACGGGAACCACGACCTGGTTCTTGGCCCCGTCGAGTGACGTGTCGGTTGGTACCGTCTCGTTCGCCGACAACGGCACGTCGCGTCAGTGGATCTACAACCTCACGTGGAACCCACCCGCCGCCACTCCGGTGAGCGCGTTGGGTGCTCCGCAGAACCTGTCCCCGGCGAATGCTGCCACCATCAACGTTGACGTCATGGTTGTCGGCGTGAACGGAAACGGTGACGGTGTTGCGACGCCGGTCCAGGTTATTACCCTGACCAACCCGTAACATTGGGTTGTAGTACTAACTGATTGGGCTCCGCCGAAAGGCGGGGCCCTTTCAGTTTCTGGTTGGTCGCAGCGCGTGAAAAAGGGGCATCGATTTCTCGATGCCCCTTTTCGACGTTCCCCTTCGACGTTCTAGCGCTTCTGCAACGGAATCTTGTTTGCCGCCGAGATGCTGTCCCACTGCGCCCAGCCTTTGCCGACCATCCTGTTATCGACGAACACCAGGGGCGTCAGCTTCTTCAACGGCACCGTGTCCTTCCCGGCCTTCTCATTGTTTTCAGTGAAGTACAGCACCTCGTAATTCTTGCCGCCGATCAGGTACCGGCTGCGCGTGTAAACGTTGAACTGCGAGTCCGGCTTTGCCGTCGGGCTCACACCGTGCGCGATGATCGACATGGCAGAATCTCTGGGGATCCCCGTGTGAAGCTCCTTCACGCGACTATCTTCGCACGCGGTCAAGGCGAGCACCGCGCCCATCACGACCAATGTCATTGCGCTACGACTGACAGAAACGTGGTTCATTCTCATCCTCACTTTGGGTGGGCTGGCCAACATGAATGCGCGGCCAGGTTCATTGAAATTTAGCGGATTTTGATCGGGACTCGGTCCCTAATACACCCGTCAGGCCGACGCGGTCGCCTCGGCGAGCACGTGCGCGACGTCGCGCGGGCCCAGCTCGAAGACCGTCCCAAATGCCTCGACGACCGATGCTTCGACCTGTTTCATCGTCAGGTCCGGTGGGCCGCCCAACTCGCGGCTGATCGACGTCATGGTCACGGACTGGATGCCGCATGGCACCATGAGATCGAAGTAGCTCAGATCAGTGGTCACGTTGAGGGCGAAGCCGTGCCAGGTGACCCAGTCGCGCGCGTGCACGCCGATCGACGCGATCTTCCGGCCTTGGGTCCAGACGCCCGTCTGACCGACGCTCCGCTCGCCGACGATGCCGAAGTCGGCCAGCGCCACAATGAGCCCTTCCTCGACCTGCCGAAGGTACCAGTGTAGGTCCTGCCGGTGGCGCTTGAGATCGATGATCGGATACCCGACGAGCTGTCCCGGCCCGTGAAAGGTGACGTCGCCCCCGCGCTCGACCTCGAACCGCTCCACTCCGCGGGCCTCGAGCAATTCCGGCGACGCGAGCAAGTGCTGCTCCTTAGCCGAACGACCGAGCGTCACCACCGGCGGGTGCTCGACGAGCAACAAAACGTCCTCGCCGATGGTGCCAGCGATGCGCGCGCGCGCGACTTCACGTTGCAGGTCGAGCGCAGCGGCGTACGGCATCACGCCCAGCCGCTCGACCCACAGCTCGCCCCGACCAGTCATGCGTCCGTCATTCTCCCCAACGAATCCAGAGACGCCTGATACACAGCCTCGGACATCGTCGGATGCGCGTGGATCGCGTTGGCGACTTCTTCGACCGTGAATTCGTTCGAGCGCGCCACGACGATCTCGTGGATCATCTCTGTGGCGTGGGCTCCGACGATGTGGGCGCCAAGGATCTCGCCGTACTTCGCATCGCGAATGATCTTGGCGAAGCCTTCCGTCTCGCCCGACGTGCGCGCGCGGCCATTCGCCGAGAACGGGAACTTGCCGACTTTGTAGTCGAGCTTCTTTTCCTTGCACTGCTGCTCGGTGAGACCGACCGACGCAACCTCGGGATGACAGTACGTCGCGTTCGGGATGTTGTCGTAATCCATGCCGTGCCCTGGCTTTCCGGCGAGCAGCTCCGCGAGCACGATCCCTTCGTGCTCGCCTTTGTGCGCGAGCATCGGCGGGCCCGCCACGTCACCGATCGCGAAGATTCCCTTGGCCGTCGTCTCCATCCGCTGGTCGATCTTGATGAAGCCGCGGTCGGTGAGCTGAATGCCCGCTTCCTTGAGGCCGATATCTTCGACGTTCGGCGCGCGTCCGGCCGCGACGAGAACGACGTCGCACTTCACATCCTTCTTTTCACCGCCCGCTTCGATCGTCATCGAGACCGAGTCTTTGGCCGCTTTGACGTTCGATATCTTGGCGCCGGTGACGACAGTGATGCCGCGCTTCTTGAACGCCCGCTCCACTTCTTTGGACGAGTCGGCGTCCTCGAGCGGCAGAATGGCCGGCATGACGTCGACGAGCGTGACCTGAGTGCCGAATGCGTTGAAGACGTCGGCGAACTCGCAGCCAACGGCGCCGGCGCCTACGATCACCATCGACTTGGGAGCCTTCTCGAGAGTGAGCGCCTCGTCCGACGAGATGATCGTCGTCTTGTTGAGCGTGAGCCCGATTTGCGGCAGACCACGAACGCGGGAACCTGTCGCGATCACGACGCCTTTCTTTACATCATGCTTTTCGTCTTTGCCGTCTGCGGTTTTCACGGCGACGACGTTCTTCCCGGCGAGCGTCGCGGTGCCCTTGATCCAGGTCACCTTGTTCTTCTTGAAGAGAAACTCGACCCCTTTGGAGTTCTGCAAGCTCACGGCTCGCGATCGTTTCATCGCCACGCCGTAATCAGTTTTCACGCCGTCGACGGTGACGCCGAACTCTGCCGCATGACCGAGCCGAGTGGCGATTGCTGAAGACTCGAGGAGCGCTTTTGCGGGAATGCAGCCCCAGAGGACACACGTTCCACCGAGGCCCTCGCGCTCGACGACGGCAGTCGAGAGGCCGAGCTGGGCGCATCGAATGGCGCCCACATACCCGGCTGGGCCGCCGCCGAGAAAGATTACGTCGAACGAAGACATTGAGGTTGCTGGTTGCTAGTTACTAGTTACTGGTTGCTGGTTGTTCCTACCGGCTGCTGGTTGGCGTTGTGCCGTTTGCGGTTGCCAGCAACCAGCAACCAGTCACCAGCAACCGTGGTCTAAGATAACGGGGGATAGGATCCCGGGCGCTACCGATGCCGGACGCTTGAATCTTGCCGGATTCTGGAACGCGACATAAGGTGAGGGCACCATGACGAAGCTCCGAGTGGTTATGGTGTGGCAACTCGTCGCCGCTTGTGCTGCGACGAGCGTCGTGAGCGCGCAGCAGCCCAGCGACACGCTCCACAAGGACGCGGTCCCACTCGCTCCCGCGGTACTGATCGGCCGCGTCACCGACAGCGCCGGCGTTGGGTTGCTCGGCGCGGAGATCACGCTCTTTCATTCCGACCGCGTGCACACGATCACCAGCGACAGCGGCGATTTCCGAATCACCGGCTTGGAGCCGGGTACGCTGGTGTTCAACGTGCGCCGCATTGGATTCGAGGCGGCGAGCTTCACCGCCGTGCTCAAGCCGGGCAAAACACACCGCGCGATGTTCAGGCTCACGGCGAGCGCGCTCCCATTGCCGACGGTGGCGGTCTCCGACACGGCGACGCACACGCATTGGCTCGATCAGTTCGACCGCCGGCGTTCGTCGGCGCGCGGCACGTTCATCACACGCGCCGAGATCGACAAGAAGAGTGCTCGCACGGGGACGGACATCGTTCGCTCAGTCCCCGGGATTCGCTTGATGTCGATGCGCGGCGGAGCGGGGAGCCAGGTCGTGATGACACGAGGTAACGGCGCGCGCCCGTGTTATCCGACGATGTTTGTTCACGGGCTGCCGTACAGCGGTATACTCGATGACTTTGCCGCCGACGACATCGAGGCGCTCGAGATCTACGTTGGCATCTCCGAGATTCCCACGGAGCTCGACAAGAACGGTCGCGGCATGTGTGGTGCGATCGTTGTCTGGACTCGAGACCCCAACAAGCGCCCGGGCGCCGATCTGTCGTTCTAAGCGCGGGGGGCCTGAACAGCAGCCGCGGAATCCGCGGAACAACGGAACGCCGCGGAGTGGGATTGGTTGCTGCGGCCAATACGTTGAGGCGCGCCGGCATGATTGAAATCGGCGTGCGCCCCATTAACTATTCCGCGGTATTCCGTTTACTCGGTGGATTCCGCGGCTACGCTCTGCCGTTACGCGCAGACCTCCTAGAACACGAGCATTAGCGGATTCTCAACGAGTCGCCGAAGCGTCTGGAGGAATGCCGCTCCCACCGCGCCGTCGACGGCGCGATGGTCGCAGCTCATCGTGACTCGAATTCGCTTGCGCGTGACATAGCCATCGCCCTGTGGCACGGCGACGTCCTGCGCCGCGCCGATGGCGAGAATCGCCGTCTCGGGCGGGTTGATGATGGCCGTGAACTGATCGATCCCGAACATGCCGAGGTTGGAGATCGAGAACGTCGAGCCAGTGTACTCCTCGGGCTTGAGCTTCCGTTCGCGTGCGCGCTTTGCCAATTCCCGCGCCTCGCGTGACAGATCGCTCATGCGCTTGCGGTCGGCGTCGAAGATCACGGGTACGATCAACCCGTCGTTGGTCGCAACCGCCATCCCAAGATGGACGCGGTGGTGCTGCCGGATTCGATCACCCAACCAATGCGCATTGACCTCGGGATGTTGGGCGAGCGCCGTCGCCACGGCCTTCATCAGAATGTCGTTGATCGACACCTTGAACTCGTCGCCCATCTCGAGCATGGCGGCGCGCATTTCCGTCACGCGCGTGAGGTCGAACTCCGCCGTGAGGTAGAACGTCGGGATTGGACCGATCGACTCGGCGAGACGCTTGGCGATCGTCTTTCGAATCTGCGTGAGCGCTATGTCCTCGTAGTCGCCAACACTGGGCGTCGCGGCCGCGGGTCGCGTCGCCCCACTCGCGCTTGCCGCTTGCGCCGACTCGATATCGCGTTTGATGATCCGGCCGCCTGGCCCAGAGCCGCGAACTTGTGACAGATCCATTCCGCGTTCCGACGCAAGCCGGCGCGCGAGCGGCGACGAGCGCGTTTGTCCGCCATTTCCGTCGGCGGCGCCGGCGGTTTGGGTCGGCGGCGCCGGAGTTTGCGGAGTCTTCTCTTGCGGCGGAGTCGATGCTTCACCTTGCGACTCGCGCGGGCCTCGCGGAACGGCCGACGATCCCGCGGTCTCCTGCGTCTTTCCAACGACTTGCTCGGCTGGCTTCGCTTCCGCCGGGGCCGCGGCTTGTGGGGCCGGAGCCGCCGCTCCGCCAGGTGAGCCCGCGCCGGCGATCAATGCATCGATGTTCTCATCGGCAGTCGCGATGACGCCAATGAGCTGTCCGACCGGACGCGACTCGCCTTCGGCAACGAGACGTTTGCGAAGGACGCCGTCGCCGCGCGCCGCAAGCTCCATGATCGCCTTGTCCGTCTCGACCTCGGCGAGGACGTCGCCGTTCTTGACCGCATCGCCTTCGTTCTTGAGCCATTTGACGAGACGACCCTCCTCCATCGTCGGGGAGAGCGCCTCCATGAAGACCTTGGTTGCCATGGCCTAAAACAGGGTTGATGGTAGAGAGCCGGGGGTGGAGGGAAGGTGTGCGGCGCGTTGCGCCGCGCGGGCATGTGAAGGTTCGCCGCTCAAAGTGTGACGCGAAACGCCACGCACCGACCGTCGATCCTCAGCCCTGCCTTCATACGTACATAACCTTACGAACTGCTTCGATGGTTTTGGCCGCGTCAGGTTTGGCCGCACGCTCGAGATTCTTGGCGTACGGCATCGGTACGTCGGCTTGGTGCACGCGGAGCACCGGCGAGTCGAGCGAGTCGAAGCACTCTCGCTGGATGTAATCCACGATGTGTCCGCCGATGCCTGAGACCGGCCAACCTTCCTCGAGCACCACGGCGCGATTCGTCTTCATCACGGAAGTCTTAATCGCCTCCTCATCCATCGGGCGCACGGTGCGGAGATCGACGACGTCGACTCGGATGCCGTCCTTGGCCATCTGGTCGGCCGCCTGCATCGCGACCAGTGCCATCTTACCGTACGTGACGATCGAGCAGTGATCTCCCTCGCGTTTGAGCTCGGCCTGCCCGATCGGAATGAGGTACTCTTCCTCGGGCACTTCGCCCTTGATGTTGTAGAGCATTTCGCCCTCGAGGAAACACACCGGATTGTCGTCGCGGATCGCGCTCTTGAGCAGCCCTTTGGCGTCGTATGGCGTGCCGGGCGTGATGACCTTGAGGCCGGGAATGTGTGCGAGCCACGACTCGAACGCCTGCGAATGCTGCGCCGACAGTTGGAGCGCCGCGCCATTCGGTCCGCGAAATACAATCGGAATATTGAACTGGCCGCCCGACATGTAGAGCAGCTTCGCGGCGGAGTTGAGCACTTGGTCGAGGGCGAGGACGCCGAAGTTCCAGGTCATGAACTCGATGATCGGACGCAGCCCGACCATCGCCGCGCCGACGCCGACGCCCGCAAATCCGAGCTCCGTGATAGGCGTGTCGACCACGCGCATCTCACCGAATTCTTGAAGCAGCCCTTTGGACACCTTGTACGCGCCTTGGTAGACCGCGACTTCCTCGCCCATGAGGAAGACACGGTCGTCGCGGAGCATCTCTTCGCGAAGGGCCTGGTTCAGCGCGTCTCTGTAGGTGATTACTGGCACGTGCTAGTTGCTGGTTGCTGGTACTGGTTGCTGGTACTGGTTGCTGGTACTGGTTGCTGGTACTGGTTGCTGGTACTGGTTGCTGGTACTGGTTCCTGGTGCTGGTTGCTGGTACTGGTTGCTGGTACTGGTTGCCTGGTACCGCGGTTTGCAGTTGCCAGCAACTAGTCACCAGCAACCAGCAACGCTTTAGTCTGCGGCCACCGCTTCCGCCGTCGCATCACTCGTCGTATCGACGAGAACATCTTCGTAGTGTGCCTCGAGCGGCGGCTCCGGACTCTTGTCGGCGAAATCCCACGCGTCTTGGGCGAT
>DASYSU010000176.1:0-9808 GCA_036002925.1 Gemmatimonadaceae bacterium
GCGGCCTTCGACGAAGAGTTTGTCGCCCTTCTTGACGTACTTCTCGACGATGTCGGCGAGCTGCGACGTCTTGGTATTCCACACGACGCAACGATGCCACTCCGTCTTCTCCTGCTTTGCTCCCGATGCGTCATTCCATGACCGGCTCGTGGCGAGAGAGAACGTCGCGACCCGGTTACCGCCGGTCGTCGATCGCACCTCGGGGTCGTTGCCCAGGTTTCCGATCAGAATGACTTTGTTCAAGCTACGGCTCACAGATTCCTCCTGGCGAGAGATTCGATAACCTCGCCGTTCACGGTATGATCCAGTCCATGTTGATGCGCAAGCAAATCGTCGCACATCAACGCCTTGTGTTGCACAACCCACCGCTCTCCCAACACACGCCCTACTTCAACGTGCGCCGCAGCACGATCGCGTCCTCGACGGGACGCCGATAATACTTCGACCTCCGTCCTACTTCCTCGAACCCCCGCGATTGGTAGAGGCGACGCGCGCGCGCGTTCGAGTCGCGAACCTCCAAGTACACCGACTCAATGCCACGCTGCGTCGCCTCCGCGAGCGCGGCATCGAGCAACGCTCGGCCGATGCCTCGTCCCCAGCCTTCCGGCGCGACAGCGAGGTTCGCGATCTCTCCCTCGTCAGCGACGAACCAGGCCACAACATAACCCAGCACCTCGCCGGCGTCACTGCGCGCGCAGCCGAAGTACACTGACGGATGCTCGAGCGCATCGCGAAACGATCTCGCGGACCATGGATCGCTGAACGCCGCGCGCTCGATCTCACTGATGGCAGCGACATCGTCCTTCTGAGCCCCGTCGATCGAGACTGTCATCCGGCCGACAACGGCCTGCCGTGCGCGGACTCCCATCGCACTTGAGCCTCCGCTAAGCGTCCGTACGACGGCTCCCACCGTCCAACATCGACGCGGCCGCGCGCTCTCAGCAGCTCCTCGACGCAAGCGACGCCGCGCGCACGTGGAGTCGCCACGACCGATTCCGTGAACGGAGACGGGCTCACGATCCTCGCGTCGAGATCGACGGCGACACGTTCGACCTCGTCCGCGGGAACGAGACGTGCCGGCTCGACCTCACTGACGTTCGCGTCGGATGCCACATCGTACAATCCGATGTAGAACTCGCCGCGCAATGCATCGATGGCCGCGAGATAGCGGCCCGACTTGAGATCGGCGCCGCCAACGAGAAGCGCCATGGACGGCGCGGCGTAGAGCGGAAGGCCACGACCGCTGGCGATCCCTTTCGCGATGCCGGCAGCGATGCGAAGACTCGTAAAGCTGCCCGGACCCGAGCCGCACACGACGCGACCGATGTCCGCGACACCGACGCCGGCGCGCTCGAGAACCGATGCGACCGCGGGCATCAGGCGTTCACAATCCGCACCCTTCATCGCGACGTGTTCTTCGGCGACGACTCGACTGTCGTTGAGGACCGCGACGTCACCGGCGTACGTCGACGCATCGATCGCCAATGTGATCATACGTGTCCGCCGGCGTAGAGCAGACGGCGTAACGGGTCGTCGGGCAGATGCTGTAGGCTGATCGGGACATGCACGCGCGGAATCCGATCGCCGGCGCGCTCGGGCCATTCGATCAGCACGATCGCTTCGTCCGAGACGATTTCGTCCCACGCGATATTCGTGAGCTCCGCCGGGCCATCGAGCCGGTACAAGTCGAGATGATATACCGGAGAAGCGGGCGCCGCATAGCGATGCACGAGCGCGAAGGTCGGGCTCGTGACCTCGTCGATCACACCGTAGCCGCGACAGATCGCCTGAACCAAGGTCGTCTTACCCGCTCCGAGCTCGCCGCTCACCGTGACCACCAACGGCGCATTTGCCATGCGGCCGAAGCCTTCGCCCCACGCGATCAGTTCGGCTTCACCGAGCGCGAGATGGCCGCGTGCCGCGAGTGGCGGAATGATCGGCGCGTGCGACACTTATCGGCCGCGTCCGGCGGTCGCGCCTACCTTCGTTCTCGTAGTGTCGCGCCGCGCGCGCAGCTCGAACAGTTGGTCGCGGAGTTGCGCCGCGAGCTCGAAATCCATCGCCGCCGCGGCGTCGCGCATTTGCTGATCGAGCAACTTCTCGAGCGACTCGGTCTCCATCACGGCGTAGCCACGCGCTGGTTCGGCAACCTTCTTCTCCTCCCGCTCGGTGCGCGCGTCCGCGACGCGTGTGCTGAATCGCACCTCGGCGATGCTCTTGCTGACCGAGATCGGCGTGATGTCGAACTGCTGATTGTGCGCGCGTTGAATCTCGCGACGGCGACCGGTCTCCTCGATGCAGCGTTGCATCGAGCCGGTCATGCGATCGGCGTAAAAGATTGCCCGGCCGTGAACGTGGCGCGCCGCGCGACCCACAGTCTGAATCAGCGATCGGTCGCTGCGGAGGAAGCCCTCTTGATCCGCATCGAGGATCGCGACGAGCGAAACCTCGGGGAGGTCGAGACCTTCGCGCAGTAGGTTGATGCCGACGAGGACGTCGAATTCGCCGAGCCGAAGTCCGCGCACGATCTCCATGCGCTCGATGGCGTCGATGTCGGAGTGCATGTACCGCACGCGGACGCCGACCTGTTGCAGATAGTCGGTGAGGTCCTCGGCCATTCGCTTCGTCAACGTCGTCACCAACACACGCTCGCCGCGACGCTCGCGGACGCGGATCTCGTTGAGCAAGTCGTCGACCTGGCCACGCACCGGTCGGACCTCTATCTCGGGATCGATGAGGCCCGTCGGCCGGATGATCTGCTCGACGACGACGCCCTCGGAGAGGCGCAGCTCGAGCTCAGATGGTGTCGCCGACACGAACATCGCGCGTGGGGTGAGCGCGAGAAATTCATCGAACATCAACGGCCGGTTGTCCAGCGCGCTCGGGAGACGGAACCCGTATTCGACCAGCGTCAGCTTGCGCGCGCGGTCGCCGTTGAACATGCCGCCGATCTGCGGCAGCGTGACGTGCGACTCGTCGACGACGACGAGGAAATCTTCAGGGAAATAATCGAATAGGCACGCCGGC
The DNA here is from genome assembly GCA_036002925.1 of Gemmatimonadaceae bacterium. GTDB lineage: Bacteria > Gemmatimonadota > Gemmatimonadetes > Gemmatimonadales > Gemmatimonadaceae > JAQBQB01. The sequence goes on from DASYSU010000176.1 coordinate 3,028, forward strand.
CGCTCTCCTGCCGCTCGACCGGCGAGGTGCCGTGAATAGTTCTCGATACCGGCGCACGTGCCGATCTCCAGCATCATCTCGACGTCGAAATTGGTGCGCGACTCGAGTCGTTGCGCCTCGAGCAACTTGCCGGCCGTGCGCAACTCGGTCAGGCGCTCGGCCAACTCGTCGCGAATCAACTTCACGGCGCGCTCGAGTGTTGGCCGCTGAGTTACGAAATGCTTCGCCGGATAAATCGCCGCGCGCTCGAGAATCGCGATCGTCTCGCCGGTCAGCGTGTTGATCTTCGAGATGCGCTCGATCTCGTTGCCCCACATCTCGACGCGAACGCCTTGCTCCTCGTACGCGGGAAAGATCTCGACGGTATCGCCGCGCACGCGAAACGTTCCGCGCTCGAATGCCACATCGTTGCGATTGTACTGGATGCGCACCAGTGATCGAAGGATCTCGTCGCGATCGATCTTCTGTCCCTTCGTGAGCGTCACCATCTGCTCGCGGTATGACACCGGATCGCCGAGGCCGTAGATTGCCGACACCGTTGCGACGATGATGACGTCGTCGCGCTCCATCAAGCTCGACGTGGCACGCAGCCGCAATCGATCGATGTCCTCGTTGATCGACGCATCCTTCTCGATATAGGTGTCGGTCGTCGGGACGTATGCTTCGGGCTGATAGTAGTCGTAGTACGAGATGAAGTACTCGACGGCGTTGTGCGGGAAAAAGCTCTTGATTTCTCCGTAGAGCTGGGCGGCGAGCGTCTTGTTGTGCGACAAGACGAGCGTTGGACGGCCGAACGCCTTGATGACGTTGGCGACGGTCATCGTCTTTCCCGAACCCGTGACGCCGAGCAGCGTCTGAAAGCGATCACCGCGCGCGAGGCCGGCCGACAGCTCGGCGATGGCTTTCGGCTGATCGCCCGCGGGCTGGAAAGGCGCTTGGAGATCGAATTCGGCGAACGGCATCGTTGAAGTATAACACCTACCTCGGGGTTTGTTCGGGTCTGAACCGCATGGAATCTCGGCGCCTCCGCATCCCGCCACTAGCCACCTGGCTTGCCCTCGCCGCCCTGTTCGTTGTCCCTGGGCTGATCATTGCCGCCGAGTCTGCGTTGCATTTCAGCGGCTCGGCGCTCGATGGTCCATTTCAGCTCTACAATGCGCTGCGCCGTATTGCCGCCGGATTTCGGCCCGGGATCGACTTTCAGTTCTTTCACGGAATCGGCGTCCCGTACGCGCACTACTGGCTGTTCCGCGCGCTGGGCGGTCGGTTCCAGGATGCGGAGATGGCGCGCCAACTCATCGCGGCCGTCGTGTTCCCCGCTTCGCTCTTCATCTTCTTCCGGGCGTTCGCCCACGGCTGGACGCGTTCGGCGTTTCTCACCGCCGCCACGATCGCGACCATCCATGCGCTCAAGTTGCTGCCGTTGCTGTTCGCGCTGAACAGCATGGTCGGTTTGCGCTCCACGCTTCCATCGCTGTTACCAGTCGTGTTGTATCGCGCCGAACGCCGGACGGCGCGCGTGTTCGGTGTCGGCGTGATGCTGGGGCTGTCGATGTTCATGAGCACCGAGCAAGGGCTCGCCGCGATGGGAGCGTTCGTTATCGTGTCAGTGCTCACCGTCAGTCGGCGGTCTGAGAGGACGCGCGAGCTGGTTGACGCGGCGATAACGGTCATCGTGGGGCTGGCAACCTTGTTCATCGCGTTGACCAGCGTTGGCGGCGTGCGCGGAGCGATGGGTGCCCTGCGCTACAACTTCAAGCTGGTGCCGATGGACCAGTACTGGTTCTTCGGCGCGCCGCCGAATCCGTTCATTCCGTCGTGGACCGGCGGCGTCGGAATGCTCGTCGCGACGCCGGCGATCGGATTGGCCCTCGCCCTGGGCGTGGTGGCTGTCGTGGTTTACGCGCGGCGTTGGTGGCGTGTTCCGGTGACGACGTCCGCCCGGCGAGAAGCGGCGCTGACTTTCTTTGCGCTGTACGGCGTGCTGTCGTGCACGTCGTTGCTCGGCGCGTTCATTCCCGCGTACTCGGAGACCTGCTGGCGCGTCGTGATCTCTCTCGGCGCCCTCGAGCTGTTGAGTTGGGCCGACTCGAGAGAGGCGATCGCCGTCACGCCAAGGGCGATACCGCGCGCGGCGACTGTCGCCGCGCTTCTCATCATCGCTTGGGTCGTCGTCGCGAATCGGTCGTTTCGCTCGGTGATCTTCCGCATGGTGCCGCACTTCGTCGCCCAGCATGTCTTCTCGCATCACCGGTTCGAGGTCAGCGGCATTTGGCCCGAAACTCTTGCGATGGACGATGAAGTCATGCGCGCCCATGCCACGCCACAGAACGCGCCGCCCAAAATCTGGTCGACGTACGCCGGATGGCTCGAGGCGCGCGCCGGCGTGTTTCATCCGTCGTTCGACTACATCATTCATCCGCTCGGTCCGGAAAACCGGCGGGCGTACCTCGACACATTCCGTGCGACGAGACCCGATCTGGTGCAGACGGTTCGTCCCGGGTATTCCGTGTATGAGCTCTGGGTCGAGAATGCCAATTGGGATCTGTACCGCGAGCTCCTACGGTCGTATGTCATCGCGGCCGAGACACCGTGGTCGTTCTTTTGGGAGCGTCGTGTCGATTCGGCGTCCGCGCTGAGGTCCTTGGGCGGCGGCGTACCCCCTCAGGGCATGAGCGAGATCCCGCTGCCGGTCGTCCCCGCTGATGGGACGTCGCGCGTCACTGTGCTGCAGGTCGATCTCACCTACGAGGTTCACAATCCGCTGCAGTGGCTGCCTGTCATTGGTCCGATGCCCAGATATCTCGTCAGCGTCGAGGGCGGAAGGACTCCAATGCCGGTCTCGCTCGATCCATATCTCTCGTCGTCGCGATTTCCCATTTTCGCGAAACCCGGGCAAACGCCGGTGCTCCATGTGCAGCCGTTTTCGCTCCTTCCGGGTGTGTCGATCGTACTACGGTCGATCGAAGTCTCGGTCGTACCAGTCGATCCGCGAAACGCAGCGTGGCTGCAAGATCTTGGAGCGCGATACGGCTTCTAGTTGAGCGAAGTCGTAATTCTTTACCCGCCGCGACCGATTTCGTCCTTGAGACATGATTGCTCGAGGCGAAATAGTCGACGGCTCCAATCCGGCTCCATCCGTGACGCGCGTTCGCGTCGGACGTTGGAAGCTGTCCGCGCTACTGCCTCGTTGCATCGCACTCCTCGCCATCGCTCCGATCATTTACGCGATGCCGCACGGTCTCGACCTATCCTACGATTCGATCCAGTATCTGTCGGCAGGCCGCAACCTTCTTGCTGGACACGGATTGTCTGTCTTCGACACGCCCAACAGCGTGCGGCCAATGACTCACTTTCCGCCGCTCTACCCCGCAATGATTGCGGCCTTCGGCGCGATCGTGGGCGATGTGGATCGCGGCGCATGGGTGTTGAATCTGGTGGCCACGGTGCTCACCGTACTGTTGGTCGCGCGACTCGCAGAGCGCATCGCCGGAAAGAACCGTTCTGCGGGCGCGTACGCCGGGGTGATCGCGGCGCTGGCCGCGGCCGTGACGAATGACCTCGCGGTGAATGCCGCCATGCTGTGGAGCGAGACGCTTTTCATCGTTCTCGTTCTGGCGACCGCCAGCTCGTTGATCCGCGCCGTCGCGAGTGAATCGCCGGCGCGTCTTCGAGACGATCCGTGGTTGGCATGGGCGGCGCTGGCCGCGGGCGCGAGCGCGCTCGCGCGGTACGCCGGGATTGGATTCATCGGGGGCGGAGTAATCGCCTTGCTCGTGACGTCCCGACTCGCGCTCGGAATCCGCATTCGACGCGCCCTGACGTTCGGCGCGATCTCGATCGCCCCGCTCTGCGCGTGGTTCGCGTATAACAAAGTGCGCGCTCACACCACGACCGATCGCGACCTCAGCCTCTACCTCATCACACGAGATGATCTCTGGATCGGACTCGAGACGCTGAGCCGCTGGGTTTTCCCGTTCGATCCGAGCGGCAACGTCGGGATGGTTGCGGCTCTCGCGGTCGGTGCTGTCGCCGCCTACATCGTGCGCGAGACAATCAAGCCCGGGGCCACTGATCAGGGAAAGACGACGCCAGCCGAGGCGTCCCAACTCGACGTGTCGAACGCGCGACGCGCGACCGCCATTCTGGCGATCATGATCATCACGTACGGACTATTCCTTCTCGCATCGATCTCGTTCGTCGAACACGCGGCCTCGTTGGACGAGAGAATGCTGTCTCCGGCGCTTCCCCTCTTCATCGCGATGGTGATTGGCGCCGGCGGCGCGCTCCTCGGAAGAGAGTCGGGTGGGTTGGTCGGCGGACCAGCCTCGAGACGGCGTCTCTACCCACGCCTGCGCGTTATCTCGATCGTCGCCCTCACGGCGTCGCTCGGTAATCAAGCTGTTGGTCTGGCATCGTGGGCCCGGCACATGCCCGAGCGCAGTCTCGGGCTGACCCAGCTCAGTCGGTCGGCAGCCGAACTGCTCGACGCCGTGCGCGCGATGCCGGAGAACGCCCGCGTGTACTCGAACATGCCGTACGTGATCTACGCATTCGCGGGCCGCGTCGTCTCCGGGCTGCCCCGGAAGATGTCCGAGACATCGCTCAAGCCCAACCCGAACTTCGAAGCCGAGCTCCGGCGGATCGCGGTCGGCACGGAGACGAGTCCGGCGTACTTGGTTTTCTTCGATTCGCCGTTTCACCCGCCGTTCTACACAACGGTGATCGACGCGAAGTGGACCTTTCCGACCGCTGAGAGACGTTCATTGGCAGGCGGGCAGATTATCGTGATCGCTGGTCAGTAGCGCGCTGGTTCGGCAAGCACAACCGCTGGCGATCCAACTTCTGCGATTCCGGATACTTCGGGACCTCACCACTCGTCCATCGTCCATGGACTTGAGGACGCAACGTCGCGTAGACAATTACGTCGGTCGCATCGGGATCGCGCTGCTTCGGCCGCCGGCCCAGATGCTCGGTGCGTTGCTTCGTCGCGATCACGAGCTGGTCGTCGGTACGGAGATCGTCTGGATCAAGATGCTTGGCGGCGGCAGCCTGCTGCTCGCGATGCCGATGTTGCTCGGATTCAGGCGGGCATATCCGAATCTCAAGATGGTGCTCGTCACGACCCGTGCGGTGAAGCCGTTCGCTGAGTTGCTCGGCGTGTTCGACGAATACCGGGTGATCGACGAGCGTGGCGCTCTGCCGCTCCTTACATCGTCGCTCGGCGTGTGGACGAAAACGCTTCGCGCGGATTGTATCGTCGATCTCGAGGTTCACAGTCGGTTGACGACCGTCTTCACCACACTGACCATGGCGCGGAATCGCGTCAGCTTCTGGCTCGAGGACATTTTTTGGCGCCGCGGTCTGGCCTCGCATCTGGTGTTCTTCAATCGATCGTCGGGGAGCTACCACTTCTACGACCGCGTGGGCGACCTCTTCGGAGTCGGCGTAGCGAGTCGCGAAGAATGCCGCGCGGCCCTCGTGTCGGCCTGCGCGATCACCGATCCCGCCGCACCTGACCGAAGTCGGGTCGCGATCGGGTTTGCCTGCTCGGATCTCGGACAGGAGCGGATGCTGAACCCAACGCAGTGGACGCAAGTGTTCCGAGACAACGTCACGCCGCATCACCGCACGTTCGTGTTCCTCGGCGGTCCGGGCGATCGGGCGGCAGGCGAGAAGATCATCGAGGCGCTGCGCGCCGAGTTTCCAGCGCTGTGCTTTCGCAACGCGTGCGGCGAGCTCACGCTTCCCCAATCGGTCCAGGCCCTCTTCGACTCCGGTGAGTTTTGGGGGATCGACTCGAGTTTGTTGCACCTCGCGCGGATCGCGGGTTTGCGCTGCGTGTCGTACTGGGGCCCGACGGACCCGGCGACCCGACTCCGCGATACCTGGCAACTCGACGAGACGACGCACTACCGCAAGATCGCGTGCTCTCCTTGTGTGCATACGAGCGAGGAACCGCCGTGCCGCGGTGACAATCGCTGCATACAGGGATTGTTTGCCGACCAGGCGAGCGCGCCCGTCGGCTGGACGCCGATCGAGTATCCGCGTCGCCGACGAGCTCCGGTGACGACATGAAGCGTCTCGCTCGAAGCGCGTGGAACAACGTCGGATTCGTTTGCGTGGCGCTCGTTCTCATCTACTGCGTCGTGCACGCGTTCGATCCTCCTCGACTGAACTGGGGAGATTCGATGTCGGACTACAACGTCATGACGTCGGGTCGGAACTTTCAAAAGTACGGATTCCTGCACTTGCGTTTGACTCCACTGTTGCTCGATCCCGCGTTTACGCGATCGTTCGAGCCGGTGTTTGTCTATACACATTATCCGCAGTTGCCCGATCTCATGAACGGCGTGCTGCGGACGCTGTTCCGGATGGACAACCTCGTGCAGTTCAGGTTCGTCGCGATGGCGTTCTCTTTTTGTTCGCTGTTCTTCATCTACCAGCTTCTCGTTTTCTATTGGGGCCGGCAGACGGCGCAGATGGCGCTCGCGCTCTGGGTGGTCAATCCGTTCTGGATTCAGCACGCCGATTACTTGCATCACGCGCCGTACGGCGCGTTCTTCGGGTTCGGCAGCGTGTACTTCCTCGTCCGCGCACTGCGAGCTGAACGCCGCGGCTTGCTGCTTGCGAGCGGCGCGTTCCTCTTTTTCACCGTTCTCTCATCGTACGACTATTGGTTCTTCGCGCCGCTTCTGCTGGCCATGGCGACGTTGGCGCACTACCGCCGCCTGACGAGTGGCGCGCTGATTCGCACGCTCGCGTTCCTCGCCGCGTTCGC
>DASYSU010000177.1:0-16866 GCA_036002925.1 Gemmatimonadaceae bacterium
CGCGTAGACGTCGGAGCGAGCATCGATCTCTGCCTCGCCCATCGCCTGTTCCGGACTCATGTACGCAACGGTTCCGAGGGTCATGCCGACTTGCGTCATCGGTTCGACGCGCGCACCGCTAGCTGTTCCGCGCGCGATGCCGAAGTCCGCGAGAAGCGCATGCCCGCTCCGAGCCATGAGGATGTTCTCGGGCTTCACATCGCGGTGAATGACGCCCTCGTCGTGGGCGGTTTGGAGCGCATCGGCGACCTGCCGCGCGATCTCCAGCGCGTCAGTGACCGGCAGCGAGCCTTCGCGTGCAATGCGCGCACGCAACGACTCGCCGTCGACATAGGGCATGACGAAAAAGAGAGCGCCCGCGACCTCGCCCGAATCGTGGAGGGGCAGGATGAATGGATGGCGAAGCCGCGCCAGCACTCGGATCTCACGATGGAATCGCTCGACGTCGACCGCGGTTTCGCCGCCCCGGAGAACTTTGAGGGCCACCGGTCTGTCGTGCTTCAAGTCATTCGCCAAATACACCGTGGCCATGCCGCCGGCGCCCAACTCCCGCTCGAAGCGGTAGCGGTCGCGCAATGCTTCGGATAGAGCCGGGAACTTGGCGGACTCGGACGGGACCGTAGTCATCGAGGGCAGGCGCCGGGACGCGGGGAGGACCAATATATGGCGTGTGTGTCGACTCCGCCTGTCGGGCGATTCGGCCGATTGCCAATCACGATATCGCGCCATCCGTCCGACGCGTATTGTTGCGGATGCGATTGACTCCGCTGGCGCTTCTCGGATTCGCGACCGTTGCTTCCGCGCAGAGCGCAATCGTCGGCCGAGTTCTGGAAAACGGAGCGCCGGTGCCATCGGCCGCGGTGTACGCCACGCGATCGGACAGCTCGATTGCCCGCGAATCGATCACCGGCGGGGACGGCCGCTTTCGATTGGCTTCGCTGACAGCAGGCCTCTACACGGTCACGGTCCGGAGAGTGGGATATCGGTCGGCGAGAGAGGACGCCGTCCGCGTCGCCGAGGGGCAGACGATCGTTCTGAATGTGTCGCTCACGCGGGCGCCGCGGCTGCTATCGACGATCGAGATCGTCAGCTCTCCGACGTCGATCGATGCCTCGACGGCGGCGTTGTCGACGCGACTCGAACGTGAGATCACCGAGCTTCTCCCAACCGCTCGCGACGCGTCCAGTCTCATCGCCCTCGTCCCCGGTGCGAGGAAGGACCAACTGTGGGGTGGCGCGCCCGGCGTGTCGAATGATTACCGGCTGGATGGCGTCTCGATGAATCATCCCGGTCTGGGCGGCGACTTTCTATCACTCAGTGTCGACTGGATCGACGCGGTCGAGGTCCGCGGGCTGGGGGCCGGCGCCGAAGATGGAAACTTTCAAGGCGGCATCATCAACGCGATCACGAAGACAGGCACGAACGATCGCCGAGCGACTTTCCGCTCGAACTACGAATCCGAGCGGCTCACCGCGACGAACTTCAACGCCAACGAGCAAGGTGTGGAGCAGGCCGGTCGGCGCGAGCTGAGCGGAGAGCTGCTTGGACCAATCGCGCGCGACAAACTGTTCTATTTCGTTGGCGGGCAGTTCGTCGGTCGCGACATGCGATCGCCGGACTTACTCACGCCGGCGCCGCACGACTTTCAACCGCTGCGCGAGAAGCACGTCGACGCTCGCGGACTCGGCAAGCTCACGTGGTTGCCGGCCGTCGGACAGCGCGTCGACGCATTGCTCGGTGTGTCGCAGGCAAACGTCGATCACGGCGGCATCAACGGCATCGACGATCCAACGGCGGCGATTCGCGTTCGCCAGCCTACGCTCTTCTACGAGCTTGGATGGATGAAATCCGCGAGCGCGCGCAATGCGCTCGGCGTTCGCGTCGCCGGATACAATTCGCAGGAATCCCGGTTGGGGTATGAGGGCCCCGGCGTGCCTGCCGTGCAACTTCTCGAGCCGGGACGGTTGCCGACGCTGCAGAACGCGGCGTTCGACGAGCGTCGCGATGCGTCGTCGCTGAGCGGCACGATCGACTGGCGGATGACGCGGAGCGCGTTCGCCTCCGAACACAGTCTCGTCATCGGTGCGGATGCATCTCGAGGTCGATGGCGCGACGTTCGGACGCGCAACGGTGGCGTCACGTGGCGGCCTTACTTTTTCGGAGACCCGTCGTTCGATCCGTTCAACGCCGCGACGTGGCAAGCGACGGCGAGCGACTGGGGTGGCGACATTCACCTCGACAGCGAGATCGGAAGTGCCGCGGTGTTCGCGCAAGACTACATCGCGATGGGCACGCGGCTGACGGTCATGCCGGGCCTTCGATACGGAGAGTGGACGGGAGAACTTCAGCCGCAATGCGAGTCGTCGAGTTCGTGCCGGCGATTTCGCGCGATCCATGCCACCGGTTTGGATCCGAGGATCGGCACCGTGTGGGACGTGACGGGCCGCAACACGTTGGCGATCAAGGCGCATTGGGGCCGCTACCACCAAGGGATGTTCTCTCTCTTCTTCGATCGGGCGCGCGGAGGCAACGTCTACACCAACCATCGCTTCTATTACACGGCGCCGTCGTTCACCGACACGCGTACCACCTTCACGACGACGCAACGTGACGCCTCTGGCTCGGGATTCTCATCGTACTACGGCGAGGAAGTCCTCGACGAAACGGGTCGCGTCGAAAACTACAAACAGCCGTACGTCGACCAATCGATGCTCTCGGTGGAAAAAACGATCGGGCCGAACTGGAAGACGGAAATCCTGTATACGCACCGGCAGAATCGCGACATCGTCGGCCTGGTCGATCGCAACCGCGCCACCAACTACTCGCCGATCTACAACGTTCACGTCAACGATCTGTATGTGCTTGGCCGTACGCTGGACGCGAACGGGCGTCCTCTCGTGCTGCCAGTCATCTACATGAGCAACAAGGACCTGAAGGATTTTCTGCTGACCTGCGTCGGCGCGATCAATCCATCGTGTCCGAGCAGCGTTGGAGGATACTCGCTCGCAAGCCCGCTGCCGTGGAATCCGGACTTCGTGCTGACCACAGTTCCCGAAGCGCGACGTTCCTACGATCAACTCACGGTACTCCTGCGCACCGCACAGCCGCGTTGGCGTGGCGAAGCATCGCTGACGAGCTCTCGATTGCGTGGGAACGTTGCCGGCGTCGCGGGCTTCGGCACCACGGAAGCGCGATTCAGCGCCGGACCATTCGCTCACCCCAACGAAGCACTGAACGACGATGGTCTACTTCCCGCTGCGCAGGAGTTGGAAGGCAAGCTGTGGTTGACGGCCCGCCTGGCGTACGGTCTCCAAGCCGGCGTGCTCTACACCCATATCGTCGGTGAGCGATTCACCGCTGCCTTTCAGTTCGCCGGACGCTACGCATATAGCGACAGCGTCGGCGGTCTAGTGCCGGCACCGGTGTTCAGATCATTGCTCGGCCAGACGATGTTCGTCGAGCCGCGAGGATCGCGCCATTATGCCAGCCGCGACGTCGTCGACGTTCACGTCGAGCGGCGCGGGCCGGAATTCGCCGTGCTGACGGTCGATCTGTTCAACGCGCTTGGATCGAATGCGCTCACGAGCGTCAACACGATCGTTGGAAACGGATACGATGCCGATCCGACGTCATTCTTCATGGCGCCGCAGCTTCGAGTAGCGCCCCGTACGCTGCGGATCGGCATCCGCGTCGATTAGAGAACTTCAAAACGACCTCGAAGCGCCTCGTCGATCACCGCCTGAACGGCGTCCGATCCTTCCCAATCCGCCATCGCAGGATCGAGCCGAGCGCCGGCAGCGATCAGCAACCGCGCGACCTCCGCATGATCAGCTTCGCGTCTGCGGCAGTTCGCCGATCCATGGCTGCACCAACTCAGCGGCGTACCACCGTAAACCGGCTCGCGCACCTCGAGTAAAGCGCGACCGTCCGGACGATTCAAGATTGCCGCGACGCAGCCGACTGATCCCATCCACGCCGCGCAGTGGAGCGCATTCCCGCCCGTCGGACCGGACCCGCTCGGCACCGACGGATCGAATCCCAGCTCCAGCATGAGCTCGACCGCGGGCGCGTTCGCCGCCCACGCTTCGTCGGTGAGCGCTCGACGATCGATTGGTCCGAGACGCTCCACTATTCCGGGGTGCGTGGCGACGATCGCGCGCGCCTCGTCGGCGTCGCCTCGATGACACGCAAGCAGCAGTTGTTCCTCCGGCGATGCGAAGCGTTTGAGCGCCGCGAGCGTCTCGTACTGGCCGAATTGCGCCGCAACTTGGAGCGGCGACAGGTTTGGTCCGATCGTCCATTGATAGATGTGATAACTGCTCGGCGGCTTCTCGCCATACTCGCCCTGGCTAGTACGGAGGCGTAGCAGTGCGGGCTCGGACTCGACCATGATTCTCGCTCGCTCGGTCAGCCCCAATGCGGCGGCGAGAAAGATGTCCACCGACGCGCCACGATCGACGAGATACTTCGCGAGCTCGAGTCGCGACGAATCAGGTTCTTCGCCGAGCATCCATTGTGCGGGTGTCGAACGATGGTCGACGTCGCGCGCGTCGGGATCGGCGCCCGCGGCGAGCAACAGGTCGGCGACTCGTCGAGATCGCGCGAAGTGCAGCGGTGTCTTTCCGTCGCCCCCGCGCTCGTGCACGCGCGCGGGATCCGCGGCGAGGATGGCCGCGAGCAAATCCGGTCGATCGAGATTCGCGGCGGCGCACGCGTCGGGAACCGCGCCTGCGGCCATGAGATGCTCGGCCGCGATCCCCGTTGCACTATGCAGCGGATGGAATCCGCCTCCCCACCAATCGCTCCGTCGATTCGGATCAGCGCCGAACTCCAACAACACGTCGATCATGTCGACCTGATTGCTCCCCGACACGGCTACCAGCGCCGGCGAGTCGAATCCGAAGATCGGTGCGTCGAGGCTCGATCGCAGTTCCTCGTGTTGCTCGAGCACCATGCGCAGCGCACTCGCATCGCCCTCGTGAACCGCGCGCTTGAAGCGCTCGATCGGCGGCCGCTGAGCAGCTGCATCCTTTTCGATTCGTTTCTTGAGATCGCGCCAGCTCGAGAACCCATACTCGCGAGCGAGCACGAACTGCGCGTCGGCGAGCGAGAGCTGGGCCTTATCCGGAAGCTCGGCTCGCATGCGAGCGATTGCCTCTCGGTCGCCCGCACGAAACGCGCGAATGAGGTCCTTGGCGAGCTTCTTCTGTTGCTCGAGGTCAGGACGTGCGGGAAGGGAACGGCGAAATGCGGACGGCATGGCGGCCTCCTTCGATGTGGCCGGCGTCCGCACATCGGCCCGAAAGAGGTCGAGACTATCGGGCGACTAAGAAACCAGGTGGGCGCAGCCCTTTCCGCGGACCGGTGGCGTCCTGCACGCGCATAAAAATTATCACGCGTGCGTGGAGAACGGCAAGGGAATCGGTGACTGTGCGCTAGCGCGCCGTCGTTGGTCGGGTCCCCAAGCGTGCCTTCAAGAACGCTAATACCTCGGCTTCGTGCCGTCGCAGCGTCGGTCCATGCGGCCGACGTTCCTGCCACACCCGGTCCGGCAGCGGCGGCAGCACGGCGCCCTCGAGGTACGCCTCGATCAACGCGGGATGAATGTAGTATTGCCTACACACGTTGCGCGTGTTGCCGAGTCGCTCGGCGGTGCGGTCGATGGCGCGCAGTACGTTGTGTTTCGCATCGCGTTTTGTCGACGCGGGTCCCATCTCGCGCAACGATTCGGCGGCGAGCATCGTGCCCGTCCAGGTGCGAAAATCCTTCGCGGTCACGTCGCGGCCGGTGATCTGTCGGAGATAGGTGTTGACGTCGTCCGAATACACGATCTGGCGACGCCCGCGTGCATCGACGTACTGGAAGAGCTCACGGCCCGGAAGCTCACGACACCGCTGCACGATGCGCGCGATGCGGCGATCCGTCACGGCGACCGTGTGTGCGACGCCGCTCTTCCCGCGGAACTCGAATCGGAGCGTCGCGCCATCGATCGATACGTGTCGTCGGCGAAGCGTCGTCAGGCCGAAGGAATTATTCGCCTTGGCCAGCTCGTGACTGCCGACGCGAATCAACGTCCGCTCGAGCAGCCACACGATCGTCGCCATCACCTTCTTTCGCTGTAGGCCCGGGAGCGCAATGTCGTGCTCGACGTGCTCGCGGATCTTCCACAGCACGTCGCTGAGCTTGACCATCCGCTCGAACTTCGCTTGATCGCGGCGAGCGCGAAATTTCGGATGATACCGGTATTGCTTTCGCCCGCGCGCGTCGCGCGCCGTGACCTGGAGATGTCCTTCCGGGACCGGACAAATCCAGACGTCGCTCCACGCCGGCGGAATCACTAGTGAGCGAAATCGACGAATGCGCTCTCGCTCGCGAATGACGCGACCGTCCGGATCAACGTAAGAAAAGCCGCGGCCGACTCGACGTCGGCGGATGCCGGGCACCGAGTCCGTCACATACCGAAGTCCCGCCGCTTCCGCGGATACAACAAATTCTCGGGATGGCTGTTGGCGCATGAATCTGAGAGGACTTGGCTGGCGGCGTCGGCTCGGAGTGCGGATTTGCGCTCGGGCACTGCGTGAACGACGGCGATCCCAAGCGCCGGGCAACTCGAACGGGCCGAACAATCCCCGAAGAACCCCCGTTTCGCTGGGTCGGCGGTGCTCATGACTGTTCGACGAACTCCTTGAACGACTTCATGTGACCGCGATGGGCCTTCTTGATCGACCCCTGCGCCACGAACCCGATTAGGCGACCGAGCAAGCTCGTGAATCGAAACTCCTCGATTGAGCTCATCCTCGTCGTGCCCATGGAAGTCACGCTGAATCGATCGGTGATCATGACGACCATGTTCTTTCCATCCAGGCGGAGCCTCACTTCCTCCGGCAGGTTCCTCAAAAGGATCGTCGCGACGAAGGCCATGTCTCCCGTCTTCGGAATCATGCGGTAGCTCGACCCCGTCGTTCCGAAACTTCCCGACACGGGCTCGCAGCGAGCGAGATCGTGCATCCACTTCGTGAGGTTCGCGGGATCGGCGAACAGCTCGGCGACTCGTTCGCGCGGGCCATCGATGTCGAGTTCGACAACGCTTCTCATGGTGTCATCGCTCGGGCACGGCTTCCTCTCAATGTAATCCGCACGAGACGACGGTCTGATCTGGCGGAGCGCGGTTCGCGGTGGCAACGTCAAACTCGTCTCTCTCCCGAGTCCGCGAATGCGTCTCCTCCGCCTTTTTGCGTTGACCCTGGCGGCAAGCACGATCGCCGTCGCCGTCGATAGAACGCCGTCCGCCGCTGGTGCGATCGCGCAAACGGCGACGACAGTCTTCCCAGGCGACACCTGGCAACGCGTCGCCGATCCCACGCGCATCGGCTGGCGCAAGCCCTGGCTCGATTCCGTCCAGGTGCGGCTCTCCAACATGACGACGAGCGCGATGGTCGTCGTCGAGCACGGCAAGATCGTCTACTCCTACGGCGACCTCACTGCGCAATCCTACCTCGCCTCAGTGCGCAAGAGCCTTCTCTCGATGCTCTACGGCATCGAGATCGCCCGGCATCACATCGACACCTCCAAGACACTCGCGCAACTAGGCATCAACGACGTCGGCGGACTTCTCCCCGGCGAGCGACAGGCAACGATTCAAGATCTTCTCGGCGCGCGCTCCGGCGTGTACCACGAGGCATCGTATCCCGGAGACTTCCTCGCCGAGGCGCCGCCGCGCGGCTCGCAGAAGCACGGGACGTATCAGCTCTACTCCAACTGGGACTTCAACGTCCTCGGCACGATCTTCGAGCAGGAGACGAAGCGCAACATCTACGATGCGCTCGAACAGGAGCTCGCCCGTCCGATCCACATGCAGGACTTCCGCCGCGATCTCCAGAAGAAGGAAGGCGATTCCGCGAGGTCGATTCACCCGGCATATCCGGTTTTCCTGACCACGCGCGACATGGCGCGGATCGGGCTGTTGATGCTGAATCACGGCGCCTGGGCGGGCAAGCAAATCGTACCGCGCGACTGGGTCGAGAAGTCGACGCACATCATCACACCAGTCGCCCAGCTCAATCCGTCGCGAATCCGCCGCAACCGCGCCGGTTACGGGTATCTCTGGTGGGTGTTGGACGGACCGTGGAACGCCGGCCCATATGAGGGTGCTTATTCGGGATTTGGTGCCGTCGGTCAGTTCATCACGGTCATCCCGAAGCTCGATATCGTCGTCGCGCACAAGACGATCCCGGGCAACGGCAGGAGCGTCTCCGAGGAGCAATACTTCGACGTCCTCGACCGCGTGATCGCAGCGCGCACCGGTGCACTGCCTCGACCGAAGCCGCCGCTCATGGCGCCGTACGACGTGCTGATCACCAACGCGCGAATCGTCGACGGTAGCGGTGCGCCCGCCTACTCCGGCGACGTCGCGATCATCGGCCGACAGATCGCCCGCGTCTCGACGACGCACATTCCGCGCGACTCGGCGCTCCGCGTTATCGACGCCAACGGACACGTCGTCGCACCGGGCTTCATCGACATGCACGCGCACCTCGAGCCGCTCCTCAACATGCCGGACGCGAAGAGTGCGGCGATGCAGGGAGTGACGCTCGCCTTGGGCGGTCCCGACGGCGGCGGACCTTGGCCGTTCGGTGCGTACCTCGACTCGGCGGACCGTGCGGGGCTGGGCATCAACGTCGCCTACCTGACCGGCCACAATACGATCCGCCGCGAGGTCATGGGGACGGCCAACCGCGCACCGACCGCCGCGGAGTTGGCGCGGATGACGCAGATGGTCGGCCTGGCGATGCACGAGGGCGCGTTCGGCTTGAGCACTGGTCTTCGCTACATCCCCGGCTTCTACTCCAAGACTGACGAAGTCGTCGCGCTGTCGAAGGCCGCCGCCGATTCGGGCGGCATCTACACGTCACACCTCCGCGAGGAAGGGCTCGGCTTGCTCGAGGGCGTTGGCGAAGCCCTCGAGATCGGGCGACAGGCGCACATCCCCGTCGTGCTCACCCACCACAAGGCGATCGGCCAGCAGATGTGGGGCAAGAGCGTCGTCACGCTACATATGGTAGACTCGGCGCGCGCCGCCGGAACGGATGTGATGATCGATCAGTACCCGTACACCGCGAGTTCGACAGGACTCGACGTGCTCGTTCCGCCCTGGGCGCTCGAAGGTGGACACACCGAGTTGCAGAAGCGGCTCCAGAATCCCGTGCTCAAGGACAGTATCACGCGCGGCGTTGTTGAGTATTTGCTCAACGACCGCGGCGGCGGCGATGTGAGGCGCGTGCAATTCGCGAACGTCGCGTGGGACCACTCGCTCGATGGTAAGACGCTGTACGACTGGGCGGTCAAGCGCGGCATCCAGCCAACGCCGCAGCAAACGGCGCCGCTCGTACTCGAGGGCGTGGTCAATGGCGGCGCGTCGATGGTGTTTCACGTGATCGACGAGGGCGACGTTCGTCGAATCATGGCGCATCCGATGACGATG
The DNA here is from genome assembly GCA_036002925.1 of Gemmatimonadaceae bacterium. GTDB lineage: Bacteria > Gemmatimonadota > Gemmatimonadetes > Gemmatimonadales > Gemmatimonadaceae > JAQBQB01. The sequence continues at coordinate 9,482 of DASYSU010000177.1, forward strand.
ATCGGCAGCGACGGCCGTCTCTCGCGCCCGGGCGAGGGCGTCCCGCACCCACGCAACTACGGCACCTTCCCGCGTGTGCTCGGCGAATATGTGCGCGTGCAGCACGTGCTGACGCTCGAGCAAGCGGTCCACAAGATGACAGAGATGCCAGCCAAGCGATTAGGTCTGACCAACCGCGGATGTCTCCGTGCCGGCTGCTTCGCTGACATCACCGTGTTCGATCCGGCGACGATCGCGGACAAAGGCACGTTCACCCAGCCGCATCAGTATCCGGTGGGGATCGACTGGGTGATTGTGAACGGAACGCCGGTGGTCGCGGAAGGGAAATTCAACGACGCGCGGCCAGGGCGGGTGGTGCGGCATACGCCGCCACGGCGGTAACGACGAGGCACAGCCCGCCAGCTCGATGCTGTCTGGTGGGAACCAACGCCGACCACCAAGTTTGCCTTCCGCGCGTCTCTATTACGTCCCCAGACGATGTCCTCACTCCTCGATCGGCTGCGTGCCGCCGTTGACAATCGTTATGTCGTCGATCGGGAGATCGGACGGGGCGGCATGGCCAGCGTTTTCCTGGCCACGGACCGGCGGTACGGACGCGCAGTGGCGATCAAGGTCATGGATCCGCGGCTGGTCGGCGGGAACGCCGCCGACCGGTTCCTGCGCGAGATCGAGATTGCCTCGCGACTCACCCACCCGCACATCGTCCCGCTGTTCGACTCGGGGGAGCTCGAGCCGGGGGAGACGGACGAGTCTCTCCTTTATTATGTCATGCCGTTCATCGCCGGCGAGACTGTACGCGACCGGCTCAAAAGAACCCAAGAGCTGACGCTGGCCGAGGTGCTCCACCTTTCGCGCGGCGTCGCGAGCGCTCTCGACTACGCTCACCGACAGGGCCTGGTCCACCGCGACATCAAGCCTGAGAACATCCTCATTGCCGACGGGCATCCGGTGCTCGCGGACTTCGGAATCGCGCGCGCGGTCGTGGCGGCTGCCGACAGTTCGACGCTCACGCAAGTCGGGATGATCGTGGGCACGGCGACCTACATGTCCCCCGAGCAGGCCAGCGGCGACGCGGTCGACGGGCGCACCGATCAGTACAGCCTTGCCTGCATCGTCTACGAGCTGATCACGGGTCGGCCGCCATTCGAAGGTTCGCTGATGGCGCTCCTGGGACAGCACCTCACGGCTGCACCTCCGCCGCTCGGCTCGCATCATGACATGCCGGACACTGTGGAGTCGGCGATCCATCGCGCGATGGCCAAGGATCCCGTCGACCGATTCGCCACAGTGACGGCGTTCGTCGACGCGCTGGTAACGGACTCGCCGGCGCGCGTGAGTCGGAGAATGGCCGAGCCGGAGGCGGCCTCCAGATCGACCATTACCGGCGGCGGGGAACGACGACAAGCGACCGTCGTCGTGACGGCGATGGTCGGCTTCGACGAGCTCGTGGAACGGTGCGACGACGATGAGGTGGATCGCTTCACAGCGCAGTTCCGCGAGGTCGCCGGCGAAGTGGCGGAGCGGTACGGCGGCGTAGTGAACGAGCTCACCGGCGACAACGCAGTGCTGCTGTTTGGCGTCGCCGAATCGCACGAGGACGACCACCTACGCGCCGTGCACGCCACGCTCGAGCTGCATCGCCGCGTGCGCGAGCTCGCCGTCGCTCCGGGCAGTCCTCGCTCCAGTTCATTGCGACTACGCAGTGGCGTGCATACCGGCGTCGTGGCTGTCCAACGGCAGCGCGGAGGCGATCGCGCATTCCGGGTGACGGGCGCTCCGCCCGACATCGCCGGGCAACTCGCGACGATCGCCGACGCCGACGGCATTCTGCTGAGCGGAGACTCCTACCGCCTGGTCTCAGCTTTCATCGACGCACGACCGGGCCCCGAGTTGCGTGGCCGTAATGGATCCGCCGTCGCGTCGCATCGCGTGCTCGCCGCGTCGGGACTCTACGATCGGTTCGATGCCGCCGAACGCTCTGGTCTCATTCCGTACGTCGGCCGGTCTCGGGAGCTGCGCACGCTGGAGAATCAGCTTGCGTCGGCGGCGCAGGGCGAGGGCGGTACGCTGGTGGTGATCGGCGAGCCTGGGTCCGGAAAGAGCCGGCTGTTGCACGAGCTCCGCCGTCGCGCCGCCGGACTCGATGTCCGGTTCCTGTTCGGCCGCTGCGATGCGTACGGGCGCGGCACTCCGTACATGCCATTCGTCGACGTGCTGCGCGACCTCCTGATGCAGGAACCGTCGGACGACACGAGTGCGCCGGACGAGCGCCTCGCCGTCCGAGTGCGCGAGCTCGATGCGTCGCTGGTAGACAACCTGCCATTCTATTGTGCGCTGCTGGCCATCCCGTCGCCGCGCTATCCGCTGCCACGGCATCTTCAGGGCGAGCACCTCCAGGCGGCGATGCTCGATGCGCTCACCGCGGTGCTCACTCACGCATCGCGGCAGCACGCGATCGGTCTCCAGCTCGAAGATTGGCACTGGGCCGACGAAGCGTCCCGCGCGGCGCTCGACCGACTGAGCGAGCTGGCGCCGTCGCATGCGCTCCTGCTGGCAGTGACTTGCCGGTCCGACGCGGGCATCGACTGGAGTTCCGGCGAGGGACACACGCTGCTCCAGCTCGGCCCCTTGGGACTCGACAACTCGACGGAGCTGATCTGCGGCGTGTTCGGCACCGAGCGTGTCTCGTCGAGGCTGGCCGAGCAACTGCACGACCGCACGGGAGGCAATCCGTTCTTTCTGGAAGAGACCTGTCAGGCGCTGCTCGAAGACGGCACCGTGACGGTTCGCGACGGCGTGGCGATCACGGCGAACGACAGCGGCACGCTCGTCCTGCCGGGCAGTGTGCACGCCGTGATCCGCACCCGGGTGGACCGGCTGCCCCCTGCCGCGCGCGATACACTGCGCGTGGCGTCGGTGATCGGGCGGGAGTTCGCTCGCCCGGTGCTGGAGGCGGTCGTGGGCTCGGGCGTCGACGTCACCGAGCAGTTGAATCGACTGAGGGGCTCCGGACTCATCCAACCGGTGGGAGGCAGCGTCGGCGACGCGATGTATCGCTTCAAGCATGTGCTCTCGCAGGAGGTGGTGTACGACACCTTGCTGGAGCACCAGCGTCTCGACCTGCACGGTGCTGTTGCCCGCGTGATCGAGGCACGCTACGCGGACCGACTCGACGAGCATCTGGAGCGACTCGCGCACCACTGGTCGCGGGCCGGCGACTGGACAACAGGAATCCGCTATGGCATTCGCGCAGCCGAGCGAAGCCAAGCGCTCAGTCAATTCGCCGACGCACTCGCGATGCTCGACCGCGCCGAGGAATGGCTGGGGCGCGTTGACGACCATACCGTCCGCTTCGATCTGCTGGTGGACGTGATGCTGCGGCAGGAGCGGCTGTGCGAGACGCTCGGACTGCGAACGCGACAACTGGACACCATCGAACGTCTCATCGCGCTGCTCGCCCCGGGCGGAGACTCGCCTCGCCTCGCCGAGGTTCATCTTCGGCATGGCGACGTGTCGACTTTGCTGCGCCGCTTCGAGCAGGCCGATCACGCGCTCGCGGCGGCGCTCGCGTCGAGCGAGCGCCGTGGGGATCGGGCGGCCGCGCGCAACGCGCATCGGTCGATCGGCCTGCTCCGCTCGCACGAAGGGCGGTTCGAAGAGGCGGTGGCGTCGGTGCAGCGCGCGCTCTCGATCGATCTCGAGCTGGAGGAGCACGCCGCTGCCGCCGCCGACACGGCGAGTCTCGGGAGTGCGTTGCGGAAGCTCGGGCGGATGGACGAGGCGGTGAGCGCGCTCAACGGAGCGTTCGATCTCATCGGGCCGGCCGACGAGCCTGTCAGGCTGTGCATGCTCCACACGGTGATCTCGCAGGTGTATCGCGACATCGGCGACACCGACGCCGCGCTGCGGCATCTGGAAGTGGTGCGCGACTTGGCGATCAGCCGCCGCCTGCCGCTGATGCTGCCGTTCTGTCTTCCCGGGATCGCGAATCTCAAACTCGCGCAGGGACGGACGGAAGAGGCGCTGGCCGCGTACCGCCAATCAGTCGACGGGTGTCGTCAGGCGCGCTACGTCGAGGGACTGGCGCAATCGCTGCGCGGGTGGGGCGAAGCGCTGTTCGGTTTGCAGCGTTTCCAGGAAGCGCTCGATCCGTTGCGCGAGGCGGGTGATCTGCTCGACCAGTTGGCGGACCGTGCGACACAGCTCGTCGTGTGGCGGCGACTGGCCATGGCTCTGGACGCGCTGGATCGCCGGAAGGAATCCGAGGCGGTATGGGAGCGCGTGCGCGCGCTGTGCGAATCGACCGGTGACGACGCACTCACACTCGAAGCACTCAACGCGCTCGGCGTATTGCATTGGAAATCGGGCGACTATGAGCGCGCCTTGTCACGCTATGGTGAGGCTCGGGCGCTGTGCGAAACGACGAATGATCGCGTCCATCTGGGTCTGATGCTGAACAGCATCGGCGCGACGCTGCTTCGACTCGATCGTTTCGACGAGGCGCGGGCGGTGCTGGAAGACGCGGTTCACACGAACCAGGCCACCGAAGAACGGCAGCTGGAGGCACATGCGCTCGCCGCGCTGGGCGATGCGTTGATGGGGTGCGATCGTCCCACGGACGCTCGCTTCGCGTTCGAGCAATCCGGCGCGCTCCGGCCGCTGCTGGGCGATCGGCTGGGTGAGGGATGGATGCTGGAGCGCCAAGCTCGCGCCCTCGATGCCGAGGGACGTGGGACGGAGGCCCTGGCGTTTGCGGAGCGAGCGCGCGCGATCGCAACAGAGCTCGCCAACCCCTTGCTCTCGGCGGCGGCGGATGCACTTTCAGGGGCCGTCGCTGTCTCCCCGGGAGTGGACAGTCCGCCCGCCGTACCGCCTTCCACCAAGTAACAGATGCCCCGTTACATCATTGAACGCGAGGTTGGGAAACTCACGCCGGATCAACTCAACGCCGCCGGGCGGAAGTCCAACTCGGTGCTGGCCGAGATGCCTCAGGTGGTGTGGATCAAGAGTTACGTGTCCGAGTCGGAAGGCAAGATTTACTGTGAGTACGACGCCCCGAACGTGGAAGCCGTACTGGAGCACGCGCGCCGCACGGGAATCCCGGCCAATCGTGTATCGGAGGTAAAGCTGGAGATCCACCCAGCGATGTTCATGTAAGGTGGTTTCGGGTCATGCCACGTAGCGGCATGAGGATTTTCTCATCGTCTCCTACTTGAGCACAACGCGATCGCGGCCGGCCACGGCAGGCAAGTCGGTGACGATGACGCGGTCACCTGGAGCGAGCCCGCTGAGGATTTCCAATTGTGATCCGGACAGGCGGCCGTAAGAGACCGACACGCGTTTGGCGTGCTGGCCGTCGGGTTCGAGCACGAAGATCGTCGACGTCGAATTGGGCCGGGCGCTGGCCGGACGCTCAAAATAGACAATGCTATCCGTCGTGCCGACGTTGATGAGCGCGTCAACGCGATCACGGATGGCTGTCCCAGGCGCGAACGGTTGCGCCACCTCGAGCTCCGCGGTCGTCACGCCGAGTGCGCTATCACTCCGCACCTGCGTGACTTTGCAAGGAAGCACGGCCGGCGCGACGACTTGTATTGAACACGGCTGTGCGAGGCGCACGACTGCTCCCTGTTGCGCCGTGAGCGAGACCGTCGCGCGCGCGGGGGTCACTGACGTGATCGAACCCGTCACGGTTTCGCGGAGTATCATCATCCCGCGTTCGACCCGATGAACTGAGATCGCATCCTTTGCGACAACTGCCTCCGGCTCTTGCGCGCCCACGAGACCAGGCGGCGGGAAGAAAACCGCGAGCGCCGCGAGTATGGCGCAGGGTCGCGACGACGAACGGGGTCCGCGGATCGCGAGCGGGCTCATTCCGCATTGTGTAAGGGGCATCGGACACTCCGGTCGGCGAGATGAGAGTTGCACTCCGGGACGCACGATGCATCAGAACAATGCGTACCAACGCGCCGCGCACCCGTAACGCAGTGCTGCAATTCGCCTTCGACTGGGCTGTGTCGGTAGGCGTCGCGCACGACAGTGCCCGATGTTGGGACGCGACGTCTCGCAACCGGACGCCTCGAGGCGACGTCGCGAACTCCTGCGAGCGGGATCGAGACGCGCGTCGACTAGGAGCAACCACACGAGCCAGCAGGCAGTGCGGGCTCGAGTCCGTCAACCGGATAGCCATCTTGCCGCCAACAATCGAGACCGCCGATCAGCTCTTTCACGCGAAAGCCAAGTTGAACCATGTTCAGCGCACCTTTCGTCGAGCCATTGCAGCGAATCCCATCACAGTAGGTAACGATCAACGCTCCCCTGTCGACGTGGGCCGTCGTCGCCGCGGTCATTGTTCGATGGGGAATGTTTATAGCGCCGGGAATGTGACTTCTCTCGTAGACCTCCGGCGATCGTGTGTCTACAAGAACAATCCTGTCCCCTCGCTCAAGAGCCTCGTTCAAGTCCCATGGGTCGACTTCGTACTGAAGCTTCGCCTGGTAATACTGAATTTGGTCGTCCACAGATATCTCCTGTCGAGATCAGTAAGCGTGACTGGGCGAGATATGATTTGATCTAAGCGCGGTGTCAGTCCATTCCGTCGGGAACGAGTTGACGCGCACTGCTCGGACTGACCTTGTATTGCCTACGCGCTCATCGCACGTCGGCCTAAGCTGCGAAGGATTCAATAAGAGTTCGCAGCGAATCCACAAACAGGCAATACCGATCCTTTGTCAGCTTCAGCTTTCATCAGGCCGGTCGCGACGAGGATTCGACATCATGTGCGCGGGAATGATCTGCTGGATCGAGAAGTACAAGGCGATCCCACGAGTGCTGAACTCGAACGTGCTCGTCAAAAAGTTCCCGTTCGAGGGCGCCGCGCCCGCGTCCGATGTGGTCGACGAGGACTAGCCACCAGCGCGCATACCGCGCTCGATACGGCGCCACTTTCTCTGCCTTTTCGTCTGAGACGAGCTGAATATTCCGTTGCAGCTTGTTCAGGAGCGATCCTCCAGCCTGACGGTCGACGTAGCCTCCGAGCAGGAACGCCTGCGCATGGAGCTCTTGCGCCGCAATGAATCGAAGGCTCAGGCATGAATGAACGCGAATTGATTCCGGCGATGGGTCGTTCGACTGGGCGACGCGCAGCAATGAAGCGCGTACCAGTGGTCGCAGTCGTTTCCACGGCAGAACTGGCCGGTCAATCGTAAAGCTGACCCACCAGGTCATCCATTGAATTTACCACGATACGGCCGAGCGACTCGGCCGACGTCAAGTTTCGACCGAGCATCGACCAGTCGCCCCACCCCAACCATTCACTCGTACCGCAACGACTCGATCGGATCCAACCGCGCCGCCCGCCGCGCCGGCAACACACCAAACACCAA
>DASYSU010000178.1:0-2940 GCA_036002925.1 Gemmatimonadaceae bacterium
GATGGGTGCAGGCCTGGCCACCGCATTCGCTGAACCCGAAAGCACGCCGGCGAGAAGGCCGTTCTCGAAGACGATCAGGTTGAAGACGTCGCCGACGGAGCGAACGCCCTCGCCGGGCTTCCAGTCGTACTTGCCCGACATAACGCGCGCGAGTGCAGCGAATTTGTCGGAAAGCGTTGCGGCATCTTCGCCGAAGGCGGCCTGCAATCCGGCCGCCTGCGCATGCGCCTGCGCCAACGGCGCCATTGGGGCGACCGCAAGCGCGCACAACCCGAACTGCATCAGAATCTCCTTCATGGGTAGCTCCTTTGTCTGTATGGTATGTCGCGAAGCAACTCGTGTTGCTCACTGGACCGTATGCCGCCAAGAACCAGCACGGCGGCGCCCGAAACGAGACAAACGACCAGCGGTGGCCATCAACCACTGTTGGATAGGACAATGGTCTTGATCATTTTTCTCTTGACCTCTTGGTTGCCGATCGAAGTAGGTCCTCAGACACTCCCCAAGCGTCTCGCCGGTGAGGACCCTGATTTCCGCGATCGTGCAACCCGCGTCCTGCGCGAGCTGCCCGTTGACTCCATGGTCCCCGCTGGCCCGCACGCTCACGTTTCGCGCGACCAGAACAGCACGGTGCCGCACTCCGCGTTCCGCCCGGAGTACTCCGCCGGCAGACCCGACGCGCTCGAGTAGTACTCGATCCCGCTGAAGGCCTCGGTTCGCAACCGCCCCACACCGACATCCTCGATCTCACGCATCCGCGTCGATCCGTCGAAGATGCGCGTGCCGTCGAGATAGACGCGCACGTAGCATTTGGGCGTGGTGCACGCGAGGCCGCCGCCGCAGATCCGTGACGAAATCGGAAGCTCGCCGGAGAAGTTGCCGGCGCCCAATAGAGCATGCCCGGCGAGAGCAGACGGTCGCTCGCGCCGACGACGGCGACCCGGCGAGCTCTGGGCGGTCAACGCTCCGCCGATGAGAGCGGGGGCAAGTGCGAGAGCGGGCGCGGCGCGACGAGCGACTGTGCGTGAAGTCATGGTGGCTGCCCCAGTCATGTGCTGTGCCCGAAGGGTTAAGGCTGATTCGCACTTGCGTCAAATGCAATTACTGCAATATCATATTGCCTGCGTTGCAACTGGGAGTTTGTCGTGCTCGATGAGATGCGGACGTTCGTCGTCCTGGCCGAGTCAGGTTCGTTGCAGCGGGCAGCAGAACGGCTCTTCCTGACGCCGTCGGCGGTCACACGGCAGATCCAGCGTCTCGAAGCGGCATTGAAGACGCCACTGCTCGATCGCCGCGTGAAACCGGGGCGGATTACCCGTGAGGGCCGCGCGGTGCTCGACGCCGGGCGGCATATGCTGCGCATCATGGAGGATCTCAAGGCGAGCGCCGCGAAGGACGTCGAGCCAAGCGGAATCTTCCGCGTCGGATTGTCGTATATGCTCGCACAACCGAGCCTCGTCGCGTCGATCGAGCGCTTGACGAGTCGCTTCCCCCGGCTTCAACCGGTGCTGAGCACCCATCTCAAGCAACAGCTCATCGAGCAGCTGCGCACCGGCGAGCTCGATGTGGCGCTGGCGTTCCTCTCGGCAACCGACACGATGCCCGCCGATTTGGCCAGCAGCGTCTTGGCCGCGGAGCGTCTGGTCTTGGTCAAGGCGAGAGGACCGCACCCTCGCCCACGCAGCGGCAAGTCGAAAGATCACGCGCTCGATGGACGGTGGGTGCTCAACCCGTCCGGCTGCTTTATTCGAGCCGCCATCGAGGCGAGGTTGCGCGAGCTCGGCTCTCCGTTCGAACTCGCCGCCGCGATCAACAACATCGACATGCAATTGTCTCTCGTGGCGAGCGGGATCGGCTTCGGGGCCATCCCCTCGCGATTTCTTGCTTCGCATCCGAAGCGCCGGCGGCTGGAGCGGATCACGCGGTCCGGCATCAGCGTCGAGGCGTCGATCGTGTTCGTGCAAGCCGCCCATTTGGGCCGGCTCGAATCCGCGGCGACCTTTCTCGAACAGGAGTTCCGAAGCCACTTCGCGGATCGCGTCGTTCGTTAATCGTTTGCCGCACCGGCGATCAGTCGCGTCTTTGTTCTCATGCGTCTCGTTTGTAGCCGCGCCAGCCGTTGTAACCAAGCGATGCGACGCGGCGGAGGCGCGCCGCAGCAACCATGTTCGCCGTATTCACTCGCTGGCGATCATCTCGATCTCGACGAGTGCGCCGAGCGGCAGCGCTGCGACGGCTACCGTCGTGCGAGCTGGATACGGAGCGACAAAATGCCTGGCGTACACCTCATTCATCGCGGCAAAGTCCCGAATGTCCATGAGATACACGTTCACTTTCACGACATCGGCGAATGACGCGTTCGCGGCGCTCAGGATCGCTTCGAGGTTGCGAAAGATCTGCTCTGTTTGAGCGACGACGCCGCCCTCAACGAGTTTGCCCGTGGCAGGATCTTGGGCGACCTGGCCGCTCGTGTACACACGATCGCCGTCGCGAACGGCCCGTGAAAATGGACCGACTGGTTTGGCGAGACGGTCAGACGTAATGGGTTTCAGGGGCATGTACGTGCTGTTGGGGACGGTGTTTGATAACGCTCGTCACTAACGGGTAGGCGCGGAACCGTGAAGCGTCAAATGCAAGTTTGGCACTATGATATTGCCAACACAGCACATCGACTCCACCGCCGCGCGGCGACATCCCGCGCGCTTGCGTGGCCGCTATTGGGATGCATCGTCCCAAACGCGGACAGTCGCGTCAGTGAGTGGAATTCCCTGCCGGCGGCAAAGCCATTTTGGCTCATTGACTTAGATCCGAGCCAGGGCCAGCATGCCGTTTGCCCAGTGCAATCCTCCAACGACTGCGGCGGCCCGATGGCTCCGCTCGAGTTCCCGCGAACCCCATCCACAAGGATTGCCGAACATGCGTTCGTTGCGATTCGTCGCG
>DASYSU010000179.1:0-3068 GCA_036002925.1 Gemmatimonadaceae bacterium
ATTGGACCCTGGGAGGGCATGCGGATGGTCGCCGAGCACTATCCGCCGCGCGCCGAGGATTACGCCGCCGAGTTGGACCATCTGTACGACCGCATCATCGCGGCGGCGAGGCGCGAGCGGCATTTTGCGTCCGACCGCACCGGCTGGCCGTCATGAGAGTTGTCATACAGAGTGTGGTCATGTTGGCAATCGGCGTGTGGGCCGTTGGGTGTGCGACAATCCTGCCCGGCGGTGGAGTGGTGCCGGAATCGGTGCCGCTTGCGCCTTCATACTCCGAATCGGTCGCGCTGGTGGTGCAGCGCCAACTTGCCGACGACAGCGTCGCGGTCGCCGGCGGTCGATCGATTCTGATGACGCACGGCGATCGCGCGCCGCGCGTGTACGTATTGCTCCACGGATTCAGCGACGCGCCGACACAGTTCGAGACCGTGGGTGGGCGGTTGTTCGCCGACGGCGACAACGTGTACATCCCGCGTCTGCCGCATCACGCCGAGCGCGTTGCGCCACTTCGCGCGTTGGCCCGCGTGCGATCCGATGAACTGGCGAGCTTCGGCGACTCCACCGCCAAGATCGCGCGTGGACTTGGAGACACCGTCGTCGTGATGGGACTGAGCGCCGGTGGTGTGATCGCCGGATGGATGGCGCAGTCGCACGCGTCGGTCCATCGCGCGGTGCTGATCGCGCCGGCGATTGCGCCCGGCACCGTGACGGACGATCAGGGTGCAGCGATTGTCATCCTCGCGTCGAAGATGCCGGATGTGGAGCGCGCCGCCAGGCCGGATACGACACGGCCTGAGAATGTCCGCGGGGTGACGACGCGCGGGCTGGGCGAGCTCTTGTCGTTGGGTCGTCGCGTGTATGACGCGGCCGACGGCTCGCCGTCGGCGACAAGGAACATTGTGTTTCTCCTCAACGAGCGCGATCACACCGTCAGCGAGTCAGCATCGATCGACCTGGCACAGCGGTGGTTCGATCGTGGCGCGGCGGTCTCGATTTATCGCTTCGGAGCGGCGGCCAACCTGCCGCACAATGTGATGGAGGTGACGGCACAGGGCGGAAACGTCGAGTTGGTGTACCCGGTAGTCGAAGCGCTCGCGCGCGCGACGACGCCTCCCACGACCGTGCAATTGCTCGACGTTCCGTGTCGCGGATTCTGGTGCAACCTTCGTCGACGAGCGAAGTCGCCGGCGTGAGGCGCTCGACCTAGCGATGGCCTACGCGAGTCGGTTTCCGGTTCTCGAAATCGACCTCGATCAGCTTTTCGCTCGTCGGGATTCGCGCGACCACTTGCTTCGTCCGCGTGTCAATCACCGCGCCGCCATCAGGGTAGACGTAGTGCCCGTCGATGCCGAACGTGATCCATCCTGGATGCGGACGCTGCTTTGGATCGGCGAACAGTGGAATACTCGCAACCTGTTTCGGCGCGGCGCCCGTAATGTCGAACGCGTAGACGTAGCCGTACACGCCGTCGACCATCCAGGCTTCCTTTTGGTCCGGCCGAATGTTGATCCCGTGACTCCACGTACTGTGCGGCTTCGCCTTCGGCGGGTCAGGAATCTCGGCGAGTCGCTCCGCGGGCGGATGCGCTTCAACGCGGTGAATGACCTTGCCGCCCCACGGATTGTGGTTGATCTCCGCCACCTCGAATCCGAGTAGACCGTCGACGCTGGCGTAGAGGAATCTCTCATCGTCGGTTACTGCGAATGGACGAATGCCTTTGCCAAACGGTCCGATTTTGCCGAGCATCGCGTTGCTTTTTGCGTCGGCCACGTAGATGTACGGCACTGTGAGTACTTCCATATAGACGCGGCGGCCGGCAGAATCCATCCACGTGTTGTGCGGTCCGATGTCGGCGATCGGATCGACGTCGTAGCGCTTGCCACGCTCGGTGTCGACATGGCCCAACGTCGATCCGTCGGCGGCGTCGAGTACCTTCCAATCGATCTCGCCGCGCAACGGCATCCAGATTCGCTTTCCGTCGGGCGTCACCCAGAAGCTGTCGGCGTACTTGCCGACGTTCTTGCGCCAGACGACGGAGTCAGTGCCGAGATCGATCGCGATCAACTCGTCGCCGCGATGCGACGTGACGTACAGCCGCCCGAGCTGCGCGCTGGCCCCGATTCCCTTGTAGTCGCCGCTGTTGGGGATCGCGATTTTGCGGAGCAACGCGTGACCGTGATCGATGTCGTAGACGCTAATGCCCGATGCATCGGTGACGTACAAGCGTCGCTCCACTCGAGCACGTGATTCGACGAGCTCGATTGACAGCCCGTCGGGATCTTCGATCATGAACGCGCGCGTGTCGGCGAACGGGTGAGGCGCTTCGAGAATCTTCACGCCGTCGTGTCGTAGCTTCGCGTATCGCGCGTCGAAGTCGTCGACCGTAAACGCGACGTGATCGAGTACCTGGCCGCGTGACGGAACCAGTTTCTGATCGCGACCGCAACGGTCGCCGACGCATTGGCGCGGGTACCACGACATCGTTCCGTTTCCGAATCGTACGCTGCCCGACGGCTGCCGAATCGTTCCGATCGGCTCGAGCGACGGCCAACCGGGCTCGCCGTACTTGACTTCGCACGGTGCCCACGGAGCGCGCGGTGATTCCTTCCCGCTCGAGTCGCGCATCGGCGGGAACTCCATGCCGAGGTGTTCCACGTACCAATTCGCGGCGCAGAGCGGCTGCTCGTGATAGAAATGAATGTGCGAGAATGAGGCGTGCGTCGCAGGTCCACCGGTCAGCTCGAACAGCACTCCGTCAGGAGCGACGACGTAACTGAACCCGCCATCGCGCGGCGCCGCCTGCGGCGCGTTCACCAGCTGCGCAGCGGATGGAGTTCCGGTGTACGGTGCGAGGCCGGAACGCCAGACGGTTCTTGTCGTGTCGTCTGGCGAGATGTACAGCGGGAGGTGCCGCACGCCGATTGCATCGAGTCGATCTTTGATATCGGTGGTATTGATATTCGCACCGATGTGCCAGAATGCGCTTTGCGATTCGGCGCGGTGGAGGTCGTTTCGCCATGCGCCCGCCGGCGGTCGATCGACCTTGTTGAATAGCACGAGCATGTCGC
>DASYSU010000180.1:0-3285 GCA_036002925.1 Gemmatimonadaceae bacterium
CAGCAAATCATCAAGACGGAGCTCAAGCTCGATCCCAAGGCCATCATTGGTTTCGCCATGACGTTGTCCGAAGTGTGCCAGAACATCATCGAGCACGCGGGACAGGGAGGGTGGGTGGCCGTGCAGAGCTATCGCTGGACGAAGCGCCTCGGCCGCCGCGTCGTGGTGATCGCCGTGTGCGACGCGGGGCTGGGTTTTCGACGGTCGCTCGAGAGCGCCCCGGGGCATTTGCCGACGACGCGCTGGGATGATGCCGCCGCGCTCGAGGAGGCGGTCATCCGCGGTGTGAGCCGCTATCGCGATCGGAGTCGCGGCCAAGGACTCGCCGGCGCACGGAACTACGTCGGCCGGTGGCAAGGCAAGCTGTCCGTCCGCAGCGGCACGGCACGAATCTCGATCGTGCCGAGCTGGGACGACGAAATTCCGCTCGCCGAAGGGCTCGCGCCATTCCCTGGCGCCCAAGTTCAGGTAATCATTCCTGAAGCGATAGCCGCGGGAGGTTCGCCGGAGCGATGATGAACCACATCGACATCAGTAGCGTGCTGCGCCAGACGCTCGCCTGCGATCTGTACTCCAACCTCGTGACGCGCAGCACCGGCGCCGCGGTGCGCGACCAGATCGAGTTACTGCTGGGAGAATCGCACGACCGCGGTGTCGTCCTCACGGTCATCGATTTCTCTCAGGTGTCGATGATCGACTTTTCATGCGCCGACGAAGTCGTGGCGAAACTCCTCATGCGTTACGCGTCGGACGATCCGCCGCAGGACGCGTACTTTCTGTTCCGCGGCGTGGGCGGCGACCATTGGGACGCGATCGAAGCGGTGCTCGAGCGGCACGGGCTCGCTCTGGCGATTGAAGATCCCGATCGTGTCCGTGTCGTCGGCGTTCTGGGCGACGACGAACGACAAGCCTGGGAAGCGACGTATCGACTGCGTCGCGCCAACGCCGTGGATGTCGCAGTCGAGATCGAGACGAGTGTCGACGACGCCGAGCGCGCGCTCGACGCGCTGTGTCGGCGACGTCTCGTGATGCGTGTGGACGGACAGTACGTGGCTGTCGGGAGCTCGCGTGAATGACGCGATCAACAAACCACTCTGGGTCGCGGAGCTCGTGGCCACGCGTCTCCGAGATCAAGAGCGCGGCCCAATGGTGACGATGAATCCCGCGGACGCCGCGGCACGCCTGCTCAACGAGGGTGAGTTGGCGTGGGTGTACGGTCCACGGCGCCACGAACTGGCGACGGTGCGCATCAACCCGGAGATTCGGGCGGGCAACGTGGTGCTTCGCGACATCAGCGGCGCGTCGCCGTCGGAAGTCGTTCGCGTCGTCAAGCCCGATCTCGACACACGCGGCCGCCGTGGTACGGCCTTGGCCTAGAGAATCCCAGTGACCCCTCGCAAGACACGATCGATCGACCTCGCGACCCTCGCCATACACGCGGGAACGGAAAAGCGGGCAGCCGACACGCCGGTCGTTCATCCGCTTTTCCAGTCGGTCAACTTCATTCAAGAAATTGGAACGGCTGAAGGTCTTCGCTATCCACGATATGGCAACTCGCCGAACGCGGAGCTGGTGCAGCGGCGCGTCGCCGCGCTCGAGGGCGCGGAGGCCGCGGTTCTCCTCGGCAGCGGCATGGGGGCGATCGCGTGCGGGTTGCTCGCCCTGCTGCGCCCTGGCGATCATCTCGTCGCGAGCTCGTGGATGTACGGCGGCGCCACCGAGCTGTTGACCAAAGAGTTCGCGACGCTGGGCATCGACGTCTCGTTCGTCGATCCATTCGAACCGCGCGTGTGGCGACGGACGCTTCGCAAGCAAACGCGGGCCGTGTTTCTCGAGACGCCGACGAATCCCGCGTGTCGCGTGATCGATCTTCGCCCGATCAGTTACGTCACGCGCGAGCACGGCATTGCGCTCGTCGTCGACTCGACGTTCGCGAGCCCGATCAACCTTCGTCCGATCGAGCACGGCGCCGACGTCGTCATTCACTCGGCGACGAAGTACTTGAACGGCCATCACGATGTTCTGGGCGGAATCGTGTGCGGCACGGCGTCGTACATCGAGGAAGTGCGACAGAAGATGATGCTGTGGGGGCAAGCGCCCGATCCGTTTGCGGCGTGGTTGCTCGAGCGCGGCATCAAGACGCTCGACGTGCGTATCCAGCGACACAACGAGAACGCCATGCGCGTCGCTGAGTGGTGCAGCGAGCGCAAGCAGATTCGTCGCGTGCACTACCCGGGACTCGCCAGTCACGCCGATCACGCGGCCGCCAAGTCGCTCATGGACGGGTACGGCGGCATGATGGCGATCGAGCTCGGCGGCGGTGCCGCCGCAGCGGAGAAATTCTTGAGGAAGCTCAAGATCATTCGCCATGCGCCGAGCCTCGGCGGGGTCGACTCGTTGGTATCCGAGCCTCGATTCACGTCCCACACCCATCTCACGGCCGAAGAACGGGCCGACGCCGGGATCCCCGACGGGTTCTTACGGCTGAGCATCGGCATCGAAAGTGCTAATGACCTGATCGGAGACATCGAACAGGCCCTTCACTAGATGGCCGAACCAATACCCGTTTCGGAACGCCGGCGCCTCGAGCGCCGCACGAATCCGACGCTGGCCGAGCTGACGCTTCCAGAAATCCGGCGGATGATGGTCACGACAGTTTTGTTCGTGATCATCCTCGTGCTGTTCTTGTGGATGGTGCGCACGGTCATCATCGCGACGATCCTCGGGATCATCGTCGCGATGTACACGCGTCCGATCTACTTGTGGTTATACCGCCACATTCCGAATCGCGTCGTGTCGGGGACGTTGACCTTGCTGCTGATCATCGGGCCGGTCATCGCGCTCACCCTGTACAGCTACGAGGAGATCGCCGACGTCGCGACGTACGTGAGCGCGCACCGGGAAGAGATCGCGAGCAAGATCGACGTGTCGCTGCGCCGGCTCCCGTTCATGCAATCGGCGAGCATCGGCGCGGCGGTCAGGAATTACGTGGTCGCGGCGTCGAACTACGGGACGAACCTGCTCAGCGGGATTCGAAGCGCGATCACGAGCCTCGCCGTCGCCGCGACGATCTTCTTGTTCACCGCGTACTACGTGATGACCGACGCGGAGCGGATCATGGACTACATCCGCGAGCGTATTCCGCCACGCTACGGCGATCTCTCGACCGCACTCGAGACGAACGTGCGCGGCGTCCTCTACGGAGCGATCTACTCCACGTTTCTGACCCAGACGATCAAGTCGGTGATCATTTTCGGGATGAACCTGGCCTTCCACGTTCCCCTG
>DASYSU010000181.1:0-10209 GCA_036002925.1 Gemmatimonadaceae bacterium
GATATCCCCATGGAGATTCGCCAGCCGGTTGGGCTGCTGGAAGAACGGGTGCGGGGTCTGGTGCGGTGAAGACAGAAACACGATGCGCTCGACGCGGCGCGCGAGTCGTGCGATGACGTCGGCTGCGGTCGCGGGTGGCGCCGTCCAGATGAGGAAGGCCGCCCGCGCGTCGGCGATGGCCGGCTCGATCGACTCAGGGACGGCGAGGTCGCCGACCACAAGCTCGACACCGGCGGCGAGAGCGGCCGTCGCGGGCTGGCGCGTAAGCGCGCGTACGGGCAGCCCTTTTTGCCGTAACTGAGCGACCACTTCACGCCCGAGACGACCGGTA
Organism: Gemmatimonadaceae bacterium; assembly: GCA_036002925.1. Taxonomy (GTDB): domain Bacteria; phylum Gemmatimonadota; class Gemmatimonadetes; order Gemmatimonadales; family Gemmatimonadaceae; genus JAQBQB01. The sequence continues at coordinate 332 of DASYSU010000181.1, forward strand.
GCCCCAATCACCAGGATTGGGGCCGAATCTGACAAAACCATTTAGCGTTCGGACGCGAGTTTTTGAATCAACGAAGGCGAATCGACAATATAACGGCGGGTCGCCGGTAGTCGGCCTCTGACACGAACTCGCCACATCCAATAGATCAACATCGCGAGCGGTGCCAATGCTGGAATCGTGAGCAGCATCGGAATTCGCACGGGCTTGGGAAAGAATCGCATCTGCCCGAGGAAGAACGATCCCGACGCGATGAAGATTCCGAAGCACATTCGCCACAGGTGGCGAGCAATGCGCTTCGTTCCGCGAATGCCACCGGCCCGAATCATTCGCCAGTCTCCGATGCCTGCCATCAGGAGCACGCTGCCAAGGAAGAGGATCATCGGGGCAGGCGCGCCATCCATCATCATCTTGGGTCGGCCGAGTGCCTCGATGCCAACCAGGATGTTGAAGAGGCCCAGCGCGAATGCGAGCACCATGAGGCCCCACGCCACACGGCGCGGCTCGTAGTCGAGTGGGCGGACGGCGGTCAATCCTGTGAACACGAGGTAGATGGTGAATGGCCCGCCCATCACTGTGCCCAGCTTTCCCTCGTACGCGGCAATGCCCGAGGCCATCACGCCCATGGTGGTCATCGCGTAGACGAACAGCGTCCCGCTCTTTCGATGGAGCCATCCGCCCTTGGCGACGAACAGCGCCATGAACCCAGTGACGAGACCAACCATCCCGGCGCTGATGTGAACCAACAGAGCCAGCCGCAACACTCCGGTCGCCGTGGCCAGTGTCACGTGCGTCACCTGTCCCATGATCTCGCCTCGGGCTTCATATGGGATATCCATACGAGAGGTGGCTCGCCGGAGTTTCGAGCCTGGGTTCTGGCGTCGTGACCGCCGGATTCGAGAGGGGATCGGACGCGTCGGACAGAAGGCCTCGCTCCATAGTCTTGACAGGGAAGTGAGCGACACACACATTCCCATAACCTTGCCCAGGGAAGCAACACCATGCCCACGCAGCGCGACGCAGGCGATCTCCTCCAAGGCACGCTCGGAATCCTGATTCTCAAATCGCTCCTGCTCGGCCCCGCGCACGGGTATGCGATCTCGCGCTGGATCGAGGACGCAACACGCGACGTGCTGCGCATCGAGGAAGGTTCGCTCTACCCCGCGCTGCGGCGGCTCGAGGACCGCGCGTGGGTGACGTCGGAGTGGGGTCTCTCCGAGAACAATCGTCGCGCACGGTTCTACACGATCACGGCTGCCGGTCGCAAGCATCTGCGCGACGAAGCGACCGTCTGGCTCCGATATTCGCAGGCGGTAACGCGCGTGCTCCGCACCGATCCGGCGATCGCGTGACCGCGAAGCGCGAGCCGCGGTGGCGGCGATATCTCCGGCTCGTGCGAGCCGACGTGCCGGCCGATGTGGACGACGAGCTCGCGTTCCACCTCGAGATGCGCATCGAGCACAACATCGCGCTCGGCATGTCGGCGGAGGAAGCGCGTCGAGAGGCCATCGAGCGTTTTGGCGATGTCGGCAACGTACGCGCCGCTCTCGTCGATCACGATCGACGCAAACACACCACGCGCCAGCGCGCCGAGTACGTCGCTGATTTCGTCCAGGATCTCAGATTCGGAGTGCGCGCGCTCCGACGTTCGCCCGCGTTCACGATCGCGGCGACACTCACACTCGCCCTCGGCATCGGCGCGAACACGGCGATCTTCTCCGTCGTCAACGCCGTGGTGCTGCGGCCGCTCCCCTACAAGCAGCCGGATCGGCTGGTGACGATCGGTCATGGATCGACGGGCGAATATCTCGCCGTCCGCGATCGGCTACACGCCATCGCCGAGCTTGCCGCGTGGACGCCGGCAACGCATCCCGTCGACATCGGCGGTGAAGCGGTGCGTCTCAACGGAGCCGCGATAACGACCAACCTGCTCTCACTGCTTGGCGTCTCACCGATCATCGGTCACGGATTCACGCCGCCTGATGGCAACTACGGTAATGCCAACGTCGTGCTGATCAGCCACGGGTTCTGGCAACGCGAGTTCGCGGGCGCCTCCGACGTCATCGGACGGAAGATCTCCATCGAAGGGTCGCCGTACACGATCATCGGTGTCATGCCGTCGTCGTTCCACTACCCGAGCGATGACGTCGAGTACTGGCAGCCGATCATCGTGAACCCACAGAGCCTGGGGCAGGTCTGGGGCATTGCCGGTCGACAACTGATCGGGCGCCTCGCGGCGAATGCGACACTCGCCCAGGCGCGCGCAGAACTGCAGAGCGTGTGGCCGTCCTTGCGCCGAGCCAACCCATTGTGGGACCCCGGTCCCGACTATCGCGCCCACACAACGGTCACGCCACTGCAGACAGAGCTCGTGGGGTCAGCGCGCGCATTGCTGTGGATGTTGTTCGGAGCGACGCTACTCGTGCTGCTCATCGCGTGCGTGAACGTCGCCAACCTTTTGCTGGCGCGCGCCGTCATGCGCGAACGCGAGCTCGCCGTACGCGCCGCGTTGGGCGGCGGCCGCAGTCGGCTCGTGCGGCAGCTCGTGACCGAGAGTCTCGTGCTCGCAGCCTTGGGCGCCGTGCTGGGTGTGATGCTTGGATGGCTCGCCGTACGCGGATTGGTCGCGGCGATGCCCGCCGGCATGCCGCGCGCCAACGAGATCTCAATGAGCGGTGCCGTGCTCGCGTTCGCGCTCGCGATCTCGATCGGCACGGGCTTGTTGTTCGGTCTCATCCCCGCGCTTCGCGCAACGAGAGCAAACGGCTCGCACTCGAGCGTTGCCGGCGGCGGCCGGCGAGCGACCGTCGGCGGCTCGCATCTGCGCATCTCCGGCGCGCTCGTCATAGGCGAGGTAGCGCTGGCCGTCATGCTCGTGACTGCCTCGCTGCTACTCGTCCGCAGCTTTGCCGCGTTGCGGGCGATTGCGCCCGGGTTCGAGACGACGCACGTCGTCGCCGCGCGCATCTCTGTTCCGGACGCCCGCTTCACCGCCGATACGCAGGGCGTGCTCGCGTTCTATCAGAACGTGCTCAATCGAGCGCAGGCGCTCCCCGGCGTACGCGGCGCTGCGCTTGTCGACCATCTTCCACTCGCCGAGCCGGTGTGGGGGATCGCTGCACGGGTGCGGGGCCAGTTCGAGGATTTCACGCACACGCTCCCGATGATCGATCACATGCAGATGGTGACGACAGGCTATTTCGCGACGATGGGCATTGGTGTCGTGCGAGGCCGAGCCTTCGACGAAACGGATCGTGGCGGCGCGCCGCCGGTCGCCGTCGTGAGCCAGAGCCTCGCGAAACGATTCTGGACGAATGGTGACGCGATTGGACAGCGCGTTGGTTTCCCGTATGCCAGTCCTTGGATCACGATCGTCGGGATCGTGCCCGACACGAAGCAAGACAGCCTGCGCGACACATCGAGCGCGACTCTCTATATCCCGTGGGCACAAGCCTCGCGGCGCTTCAATGGCGAGCTGTGGCTGGTGGCGCGAACAACGGGGGACCCCGCTGCAAGCGGCGCGACGATCCGTCGCCTCGTACATGACGTCGATCGCACCATGCCGGTGAGCGACGTACGCACGATGGACGCGGTAATCTCCGACTCGGTGACCAAGTCGCGTTTCACGACGCTGCTCGTCGCCGCGTTCGCGCTGCTGGCGCTCGCACTCGGCGCGGTCGGGATCTATGGTGTCATGTCCTACTTGGTCGGCGAGCGACGGCGCGAGATGGGCATTCGCATCGCGCTCGGCGCGTCGCGAGCGAGCGTGATGCAGCTCGTGCTGTTGCGGGCGGCCTGGTTAGCGGGCGTCGGTGCGGCGATTGGGATCGCCGGCGCCATGGTCGCCACGCGATCACTTCGCCAATGGCTGTACGGTGTATCGGCGACGGATCCGGCGACGTTCTTGTTGGTGCCGGTTCTCTTCCTCGCCGTCGCGGCGCTCGCGAGCTCGGCGCCCGCGCTCCGAGCCACGCGCGCCGATCCAGCAGGTACGCTCCGAGAGGAATAGCGCGGCGGTTCGCTGGCGGCCGAAGTCGTCTACTCTGTCATTGCATCGACGAGAATGGCGCGCAACGCCCGTGACGCGTCGGAGGTAATTCCCGGAATTTCCGACTCGCGCGGCCCGGCGATGTTGAGATCGAGCCTCGATGTCGCGCTCGCGGCGAGAAGTTGCGCGAGCCAACGGTGTGCGTCGGTCAAGGATTGCGAATGCTCGATGTCGACAACACAAATCGGTCGTTCAAAAACCAACTCAGCGCACGCGCGCGTGAACTGAGTCCCTGAGGATTCAGATCCGCCCTTCGAGAGAATGAGTGTCGCGTTGGAGTCGCGCACGTTCCAGGCCGTGCGTTGTCGGAGATCGGCGGAGGGAGTCTCCGCGAGCAGCGGATATCGCTCGCGGATCCCGGGTGGAGTGGTCGAATCTTCCGCCCAGCCGCCTCGCGGACACCATCCGCAATAGGGGATGCCGAGTTCGACAGCCAACTGCAACGCGGCGCGGTCGACCCCCGTCTGCCCGCCGGTACGAATGCGAATCGAATCGACCTTCAGTCTTCGCATCAGAGGCAGCCGAGGCGTCGCAGCTCTCCTTCGCACTGTCGAACGCCAATGAAATGAATCGTGCGAATGCCGAATTGCGCCGCGGCGTCGAGGTTCGCCACCGTGTCGTCGATGAAGACGGTGTCGGCGGCGCGAAGGCGATGCGCGTCCAGCAAGTGCGCATAGATCTCCGGCTCTGGTTTGCAAAATCCGATACGGGACGAGACGACGATGCCGGTGAACAGGTTCCAGAACGAATACGTACGCTCCAGATGCTCCATCGAAGTCGTCGGCATGTTCGAGAGACAATACAGCGAGCTCCCGACCGACTTGAGTCGACGAATCAGATTGACAACGTCCGGATCAGCAATCAACGAGGAGGGTACGCCTTCGACGAACGATCTGACCACGGGCTCGGACAGCCCAGTGCGCCGAGCTGCGCGTACGATCACGTCGTCGAGCGACGTCGAGCCGCGGTCGAGAGCAAGCCAATCGGGATGACCGAGGATCTCTCGCTTGACAAGCGACCGTTGATCCGGATCGGAGAAGGCACGCGCGACGATCTCATCGGGCTTCCAGGCGATGACCACGCCGCCCAAGTCGAATACGACATTCATTCGATGGGACTTTCCCAGTCAAAGTGAAGAGAGATACCGATTCCAACGCGAGTGCCCGCGCTTGCTGGAGGCCAATATACTATAGAAGCGAGAGCGAGCGTCGCAGCGTAACCAGATCGGCACGTACATGTCGATAACTATTGAACAAGTCCAATCCGCTGATCTCGACGCGGCGCGCGAGCTGCTCGCCGAGTATATGGCGTGGACGACGACGGTCGAGGGCGACGCACACGATGCGCCGACATTTGCCGGACACGCCGAGGAGCTGGCGAGCCTGCCCGGGATCTACGTGTTGCCGAAGGGCCGATTGTTGCTGGCCCGCGTCGATGGCAAACTTGCCGGCTGCGCCGCGATCAAGCCCCACGACGATCGCGTCTGCGAGCTGAAGCGAGTTTACGTCCGGCCGGAATTCCGCGGCCTTGGTCTCGGAGTGCAGTTGGTTCGATGCGCACTCGACGACGCGCGCTCAATCGGCTATGAGCGGGTGGTTCTCGACAGCCACATCTCGATGCGCGGCGCACATGCAATCTACCGATCGTTCGGCTTCACGATCGTCGAAGCTCCCGCCGACTTTCCGGAGCGCTTCAAACCCGTGGTCGTGTTCATGGAGTGCGATCTCACTCGCGCCACGCACCAACCGGGTCAGTTCGCGCCGCGCGCCACGCCATAGACATCACCGATTCGGGACGTGTTGCGTGGCGCGGACGAACTCGGCAAGGTCCCGATCGAAGCGTTGCGGAGCATCGAGCTGGACGGCGTGGCCCACACCCTCGTACACGAGGAGCTTGGCCGCCGGAACGGTCGCGACGATGTGTGTGGCGGCGCTCACCCGGACAATCCGATCGGCGTCGCCCTGAATGACGAGCGTGGGGACGCGGATGCGAGCGAGCACGTCGTCGTTGTCCAGAATCCGGTTGAACATCGCGGCCCTGACCGCGGGCGGAACCATCATCGCGCTGCCGTACGATCGTTCCCACAGCGGATCGCGAAGTGGGTTGGCGAACAGGCGGGCGAGCGCGCGCGTCCCGTCGATGCTCTTCTGCACGTCCGCAGCGAGCACGTCTCCGAACAGTGCCAGTACATCATCGGTGAGGTAACCCGCCGCCTCCGCGGTTCCGTTCTTCGTGTTGGCGCCGACGAACACCAGTCCGCCGATCTCGCTGTCGCCGTGCGTGCGCAGATAGTCCGAGATCACATATCCGCCATACGACCAGCCGATCAGTACGGGACGGTCGAGTTGCTTCGCCCGGATCACTGCGTCCAGGTCGTCCGCCCACAATGTCCCAACGGTGTATTTCGCCGGGTCCAGCGGCTTGTCGGAGGCGCCATGTCCGCGGAAGTCGTACGCCACCAGCCGAAACTCCTCGGCCAGCGAACCAGAGAGCTGGGGCTGCCACGACAGGAAACTGCCTGTGAACCCGTGGATGAATACGATCGCTGGTCCGCCCGCGTACCCGCCCTCGTACACGGTGAGATTCAATCCCCCACCTCCGATGATCGTCTCCGATGTCACGGCCGGCAGCGCTGGATCGGCGTCGGTGTTCATGATTCACCTCTCGGACCGCAATGTTGTGGACGAGCGCGGACTGCGCTGCGGAATGTTGAACGCCCTTCACTCCGAGCGAATCGGATGAATCGTCCGATGCACCGCAGCGCCGACGACGCTATACTTCTCGGGCACCGATCGTCCCGGATGTGGAGAGTCGCCTCGCATGGACGTCGCGCTTCGGCAGGTAGACCTCACGCGGCTCGAGCACGCGTTGACCACGATCTTGTCGCCGCTGGCCCATGAGCGCTGCGACGACTGGCGGCTCGCGGTCGAGTCGTCGGTTGCGGAGCTGCTCGACGGCGATCACGTCGTGTTCGGAATTCCTCGTGCCGGCGTGCCGATGCATGTCCACGCAACGAACGTGGCGGCGCAACCGCAGCTCGCCATCCAGACCATGTTTGGGCAGCTGCCGGACCTGCCGATCGATCCATGGTTGCAGGAGGCGGAGCGCGAGCGGCTCCGCTCACGGTCCGAGGTATGGAGCAGGCTCCGCGCGTTCTGGCGGGCGGCCGCCGGCCGACCGGAGGCGTTGCGGCGCTCGCCGTTCCTCGGCGAAGTCCTCACGCCCGGCCGCATGCGCGACAGTGAGAACATCGACTGGTCCGTCGCCGGGGGACATGTCGCGCTGTGCGTCTCGTACAGCAACGCGGAGACGTCGGCGCGCTCGCGCCGCTCGAGCCCGAAGGGAATCGCGGAGACATTGCTCCGGCTCTTGGTTCCCGCGCTGAAGGCTGGAGTGACGATCCGTCTCGCGGAGGACCAAGAGGTGGTCGCGCTGAGCCTCGCGCGCCTCGGGCTGACCCGACGCGAGGCGCAGGTGGCGCGTCTCCTCGCGCGGCGGGCTACGAACCGGGAGATCGCCGAGCAACTCGACATGAGTCCGCACACCGTGCGGCACCACGCGGAGAACGTCTTCGCGAAACTTGGCGTGCATTCGCGCCGTGCTATCAGGGCGCAGCTCGAGTCGCCGCAATCTGGGCGGTGAGCGGTCCATTACTAAACTTTATCGAGTCGAGGCGATTACGTTCCTGCCGCCTGACCGTAGGCTACTGAGACGACCGCGACTTCATCGAGCCCTTACCTGATCAACTCGCCGCTCGCGCTGCCGGAATGAGACTCGCCACAACCGCGACAGTCAGCATCGTCGAGATCACCACGCCGAACACGCGCAGGTCACTCGGCGTCTGATCGAACAACGTCGGACCGACCCATCGCCCCGCGCTTCAGCCAGTAGGCGATTCGGTTCACCAGGCGCGAGACTGTAGCTCCCATCGATAGACGATGGGAGCTACAGTCGGTCAGGCGGCGGGTTGTCAAGCCCGACCTGTCGCCACGGTGGCTATTTCACAACCACCGTCCCGTGCATGCCGGGATGGATGTGACAGTCGTACACGAAGGTCCCAGCTTGGTTGAACGTCAGGGTCGTCGATTTGTTGCTGCTCGGCGCTGTAATGTCCGCCGGCGCCCCTGCCGGAGCATTGTCGAAAAAGACGTTGTGCGCCACGGAGCCGAAGTCCACGGTCACCGTTCCACCGACTGCGATGGTCACCGTGTTTGGTGTGAACTGGTTCGATGGCGTGGCCTGCACCGTCGCAGCGGTGACGGGCGGGCCGGAGACGACCGGGTCGGTGCTCGCGGTATAACTGCCGCCGCACGCGGCGATTATGGCCACGCCCAAGAGGGCGAGCAACGCGCGCGCCGAATGTCGTGTTGCACGAGCCAGGTATGGAATGCACATATGATGTCTGTAATGTCGAGGTAAGGGTCGCAGCGTGATGTGATGAGCACATCGGCGCGAAGTAACGCGCGACGCAGGCGAGAAGTTCCTGAAACACAGTCCTCAGTCGTGACTCACGACAGAACACTGATGATTGATTCGGCCGCGCGGTCGATGTCCTGCTCAGTTGTGGACCAGTTCGACACGGAGATTCGCATCACGTGCATGCCGTGCCAGGTCGATCCACCGAGCCAGCACGTGCCGTCGCGCTGCACTCGGTCGATCACGGTGGCGGTGAACGCATCGACGGCGCGCTCGTCGCCGGCCGCCGGCGGTGCGATGCGAACAAGTACCTGATTGAGCACAACGTCGTTCATGATCGAGATGCGCGGATGCCTCGCCAACCGGTCGGCCATTCGGCGCGCGAGGTCGCAGCACCGCTCGACGAGTTCCGCTACGCCCCGTGTGCCAAGTGAGCGCAGGGCGGCGTACACGGTAAAGCCACGCGCGCGTCGCGAGGACTCCGGCACGAAGTGATGATTTGCCCGCGCGTCAGCTGGGTTGGGAACGTAGTACGATGCTTCGAGCGTCATCGCGGCACGATGCGCGGCCGGATGTCGTGTGAACGCGAAGCCGCAGTCGTAGGGAACGTTGAGCCACTTGTGCGCGTCCACCGAGACAGAATCGGCCTTCTGCATTCCCGCGGTGAGGTGACGAAACCGCGATGACGCCGCGGCCCACGCGCCAAACGCTCCATCGACGTGTAACCATCCGCCGGCCGCGTGCACGATGTCGGCGATGTTATCGATCGGATCGAACGCGCCGGTGTTGACGTTTCCCGCCTGGGCGCAGACGACGAACGGGCCGGACACCGACTCCAAGAGCCGCGAGAGCTCCGCGGGCCGCATTCGCCCTTGCCCGTCGCAGGCTACGCGTGCGACGCGAGAGCGGCCGAGTCCGAGCATCTGGAGCGACGCGAAGAGCGTTGCGTGCGACTCGTCGCTCGTGATGACCGTGAGCGGCGGAGCGCCGAACAGGCCATCCTCCTCGACATTCCAACCGACCGCCCCGAGCGCGGCGTGACGCGCCGCCGCGAGGCAAGTGAAGTTCGCCATCGTCGCGCCGGTCACGAGTCCGAGGCTGACATCGGGAGAGAGGCCGAGGAGTTGCGCGGTCCAGCGGCGGACGACCTCCTCGGCCGCCGCGGCCGTGGGCGACGTCGCGAATGAGAAGGCGTGTTGATCCCAGGCGGTGGTGAGCCAATCGGCGGCGACCGTAACGGGGAGCGCTCCGCCGATGACGAACCCGAAGTACCGCGGACCGGCCGTGGCAACGAGCCCTGGATCAGCGTCGCGCGCGAGCCGCTCGATGACGGTGCGCGGATCGTCACCGATGTCGCCGAGCTCTCCGCCAAGCTGCGTGACGAGCGTCGAGTAATCGGCGAGTGAGCCGACGCGAC
>DASYSU010000182.1:0-2472 GCA_036002925.1 Gemmatimonadaceae bacterium
ATGCGGCCGTCTTCGCGGGTGAAGGTGTGGTTGCTCGCCATGCGGATCAACGTGGCAACGAGGCGTTGTTCGACGCTGAGCGTCGTCAACTCGCGGAGCTTGTCGAGTAGCGAGCTCCGTTCGCCCATTAACTGTGTAATCAGCGCCAATGAGTGCTGCGGCTGCTCGCGCACGAAGGCTCGGAACCGCGCCGAGCTGAGAAAGAGGGTCTCGCTTTCGTCATCCGCCCGGGCATCTGTAGCATAGCGCGCATTTTGCGACAAACCTTCGGAACCGAATGTTTCTCCGGGAGTGGCAATCCACGGCACGAACCCACGTCCGGCCCGTACCCGACTCCGAAGCACGATACGCCCACGAGTCACGATGAACAGCCCATCCGCGGCGGCCCCGCGCTGATAGATTGCAAAGGCCGCGGGCCACGTCGCACGGGCTGCGTACGCCGTGAGCACCTCTCGCTCGGCATCACCGAGCCGTGCGACTCCCATGTTGGATTCCCCCACAGCCATCCTCACGTCCCGCAACGGGTTTCTGGGGTTGCAATGTCTGGGCCGCTCTTGACAGGTGTGTTTCCTCAGTCTCAGTTGATGGGTTTGGTCAGGAACACAAATAGCAGTGTTCGCTGTAATCTGAACTTCCCGTACTCGTACCCGCGTTCATGACTCTCGCCGTGGCGGATCCGACGGCATCCCAGCAGAGCCTTCCCCAGACCGTACCGATCGTCGTTCTCGGTACGGACGCACTGCTCGCTGCCTCTCCGGCAACGCCGGTGCAGCTGGCCCACGCCTGTCTTCGCGCTGGTTTCGCAAATGTCGTCCCGGCGAGCTGGGGAGATGAGATCCTCGCGGCGGCCGTGCTCCGCCGGCTGCCGAGCTTCGGAAACAATCCGGTCATTCAATGCAGTTGTCCTATCGTCGCTCATCGGTTGCTGACGGTGGGCGGAGATCTGAGGCCGGTCATGCTGGCCCTCGTTCCGCCGCCGGTCGCCGTGGCTCGCTACGTCCGTACGTTGTCGCAACCCACCCAAACGCGGATCACCTACGTCGGCAGTTGCCCGGGCGCCGTCGATGAGAGTATCGACATTCGAATGACGCCAGACGCGCTGATCGCCATGCTCGCCGAACGCGATATCGCGCTCGAGAATCAACCGCGGATTTTTGAATCCGTGATTCCGCCGGACCGGCGACGGTTTCGGTCTCAGCCCGGGGGCGTTCCGGCTGCGGACGTGCTGTGGACCGAATCGGGGGCGCGAACGCTGGTCGAGATCGACGGAGAGGATTTCGCCTCGGAGATCGCGCAGCACCTGCTGAGTGGTAAGAGTATTCTCATCGACGCGTCGGCGCGTCTCGGGTGCCTCTGCAGCGGCGCCTCGATCGGCAGTCCGTCCAAGCAGGCACGCCCTCGTGTGATCGCGCTCGAGCCGCCTCGCGCGACGATTCCAGTCGTCGATGAACAAGCTCCGATCGAACTCGATCTCGCTGTGCCTGCCGCGCCGAGAGGGCCGATCGACGTCGTTGCTGCCTCCAATGGGTCGGCGACATCAACATCGTCGGCCTCGAGCACACCGCCGCGAGGATTCGAGCCGTCGGCGTTGGGCCATCGCATCAGCCCGGTGCGCGGATTCGCACCTGTTCCCGATCCGCGGCAGCCTCGCGTCAGTAATCCGGGTACGCCGCCTCCGGCGCGGCCCGTCGTCGGCGCGATGCCGGTCGCGCGTGCACCCGAGGGCAAGTCGCTGCCGCGCACGTATGTCGCGCGACGCCGGCCGTCACCTCGAGCGACACCAACCGTTCGCCATTCCAACGCGGAACCGCTCGCGATGACGGTCCCGGAGATGCTCGACGACGACGTTCAATCCGGTCCGGAAGAATCCGAAACCGTCGACGCCGTGGTGGAGTCCGACCAGCACCTCCTGGGACTTCCGCTCCAACGAATTCCATTTCACTACGTCGTGCTCATCCTCGTGGCTGTCGCGGTGACCATCGTCGCAAGCTCGGCGATCGCCGTTTTCGCGAGCCGATCATTGAGCCGACCGCCGGCCGCAGCACCTACCACGACGCCGTAGCACGGCTATCGACCACGAATCGCGGCGCGCGCCTCTGCCAAGGCCTGCGCGGCGCGGTCGAAGTGCGATGCCAGATCTTGAATTTCAGTTTTCGTGAGCGCTTCGTCGCCGGCACGGATAGCCTCATTCACCGACGGGAACGCCATGTTCGCGTAGCCGTTGTTCTCGTCGGCGACATAAATCAGATTGCGAAACCAAGGCCGGGTGCGCAGACCGGTCGGTCGCGTCAGCGCGCGCTCGACCTGCATGAGCGACTGGTTCGTCCGCTTGAGCGTCGACGGCGCCGGACTGCCGGCGAGCGTCGAGTCGCGCTCGGCGCTGAAGGCTGTGCCCTCCTGCTGCAAACGGTCGATCGCTGCACGGAGCGCCGTCGTCGTCGCGTTCCAATGACGTTCGCCGATCGCTCGATC
>DASYSU010000183.1:0-8070 GCA_036002925.1 Gemmatimonadaceae bacterium
CAGCGCAAGACAAACCGGACGAATAGCGTGAAACGAACTTGGAACTGTGTTTTGGCAATGAGCGTGGCCGTCGCGAGACTGACGAGCGCCCAGGCTTCGGACTCGACGACGCAGAAAACGTTCTTCGTCGCGCGCGACGGACTGCTTGCAGCGACAGCGATTGCGGTGAGCGCCGGACTGAGTGTGTTCGACGCACGCATCGAGCACAACTTTCAGGACACGAGCCTGTTTCACGTGCGCGAAGGCCGGAAGCTCGACGACGTTTTCACGCACGTGAACGAGACGACGATAACGGTTGGTGGGCTGGCGGTGTACGCACTCGCGCGCGTGACCGGGCACCACACCATCGCCGACGTCACGTTTCACGCCGCCGAAGCCGTCGCCGCGGCGAGCCTCACGAGCCAAGTGATTCGAGGACCGCTCGGGCGTACGCGGCCGCAAAACGCCGACCGGCCGTACGACGACCAGTACGAATTCCATTTCTTTAAAGGCTTCACGCATTTTCAGGAGCGCGCCTTTCCCTCGATCCACTCGGCGTCGGGCTTCGCCGCGGCGTCGGTGCTCGTGGCCGAGGTCAAGCGGCGCGATCCAGCCGCGACATGGTTCGTCGCGGTGCCGGCATACGTGTTGGCGATAACCCCCGGCTTGTCACGCATGTACCTCGGCCAGCACTGGGCAAGCGACATCGTGTCGGGCGCGTTTGTCGGAACGTTTTACGGATGGCGCATTGTCAACTACTCGCACGAGCATCCGACGACACGCATCGATCGGCTTTTTCTCGGGACCACCGAGCACCTGCGCGTCGGCGCGGGACCGGCGGGAGCAACGATGAGCTGGACCACGACGTTCTAGCCGCGCGTCGCGACCTCGTTCCCGACGAGTGTCTCGAGCGCGCGACGGAGCGGTGGAAAGACGGCCTCGATTTGCGCGACTGACACGACGCCGATTGAAAGCCGGAACCAGCCGCCGCGATCGTGCTGTACGCCGAACGCGCCGAACGGCACGGCGGCGAGATTCGCCGCCCGCAAGATGTAACGGCGAACGTCTTCGTCGGTCTCGAGTAGCTCGCCGGTCGGAGTCCGCATGCCGTGGAGCGCAAATCGTCCGCTCACGTAGATCGCACCTTGCGGACGAATGCACTCGACCGGAAAGCCGTCTTGCTGCATGGCTGTGAGACCGTCGTGAACCGCATCGAGACGAGCGGCCGCTTCGCGACGCATGTTGTCCACGTAGCGATCGACACTCGCGTGATCGGAGAGCAGCCGCGCCGTTGCCACCTGCTCGGCGCGCGGCGCCCACGCGCCGACGTGCGTCAAGATGTCGGCCATCGGCTTGATGACGTCGGCCGGTCCGGCGGCCCAACCCACACGGAGCCCGGTGGCCGCAAACGCTTTCGATATCGCATCGACGAAGATGACGTACGGCGCAATCGCCGGTCGAAGGCTGACCGGATCGACGTGCGTCACGCCGGCGGCAGTGATCATCCAGTACACCTGATCGTACATCACGTACAAAGGCCGCTCGCCTGCCCTGCGTCGCGCGTTTTCCTCCAGCACGAGGTCGCAGATCGCCGCAAGCTGTTCGGCGTCGAGGACCGTACCCGTCGGGTTGAGCGGCGAGTTGAGCGCGAGCAAGCGCGCGTCACGAATTATTGGGCGTAAGACGTCGGCAGTCGGCAGAAAGCCCGTAGATGCGTCGCACTCGACGATGACTGGTTTCGCTCCGACGAGATCACAGTAGGAATCGTTGTTCCACGATGGAACGGCGAAGACGACGCGGTCGCCGGGATCAACGAGGGCGCGATACGTGGCGTAGATCGCCGGGCGCGCGCCGGCCGCGATCAAGATGGACGGCAGCTGAAACTGGAGTCCGAGGCGTCGCGAATAGAACTCGGCGACGGCCAGCCGCAGCGACTCGAGTCCGTTCGACGGCGGATAGGTCGATTCGCCCGCTCGCAGCGCATCGACGATACCGTCCTCGAGCTCGCGCGGGATGCGGAACTGCTTCGAGCTGAAATCGCCGACCGTGAGATCGACGATCTCCGCTCCCTGACTCTTCAGTGCGCGAACGTCGGCGGCGATCTGGAGAATCGCCGATCCATGAATGTCATTCGCGAGACGCGATAGGCGCGGTGATGTCATGGCTTGGAAAGTGGTTAGAAAAGGGTCGCGTTGGAAGGGTTCAGTTGGTCGCGCGCGCCTCACTCAAGCCGCCGACGACCAGCGGATCCTGTTGCCATTCGCGCACGGCCATCAGGAGCTGCGCGTACGCCACGTCGTCCGCCGTGACGAGCAGTGCGCGCGACGTTCGCGTCTCCATGGCCGACGGCCATGCCGTCGTGTGGCCGAACCCGAGTACGTGCATGAGCTCATGCTGCACGATTCCGGCAATGTGCATCTCGAACGATCCACGAAACCGGACGCTGCCCTCGAAGATGTTTCCACCAACGTCCCATGTGATGAACGTGATTCCCGAGCCGGGAATCTTCCGATCGAGGCGAACGTCGACCGGATAGATTCGGCCGCGCATCGTCGTGTCGTTCGACGGCAGGAACAGGCGGTCGCCCAATGCCTGCTCGACGTCCCGGGCGGCGTTCCAGAACGCAAGCGAATCGCTCGCCGTGATTCGCGAGCCATCGTCGTGACGCAGCACGATGGGAATCGGAACGGATCCCGGCATCCAGCCGACAACGTGTGCGCCGCTCACGCGCCCGAAGCTGCCGAAGTCCGGCGCGCGTCGAAGGGCGGCGGTCGGATCGATCGACACCTCGGAGCCGGCGAACCGACCGCGTCGGATCATCCAGCGTTTCGGAACGAGGAGTATGCGGATCTCGTCGGCCAGCCGCTCGCGTGAGACGACCAGACGGGCCGCATCGTAGCGCGACGAGTTCGATGCGTCGACGATGAATGACACCGAGTCGCCGGACATCTCGCGCGGCAACTCGCCAAAGCGGCCGGCCGAGTCGACGTGCAGCGTATCGACAGAGCCGAGCACCGATTGCTCGCTCCACCGGACAATCACTTGGACGCCGCTGATCGGCTGACTGTCCAGCGCGATGAGCCGCCCGGTAAGTAGAACGAGCGCGATGGGACTGACCATGGGGAAAAAAATACGTCCCGCGACGCACGGCCGCGGGACGTTGTTGAGCTGCCGGCGGGCTATTCCTTGACCGCGTCGATGTTGACAACCGTTTCGGCAAGCGTCGTCAGCCGTTTGTCGGTCTGACCCTCTTCGTCGAGCGTCCGCTGCAACAAGTCGGCATGGTCGCTGAAGCCCAGCATGTTGGCGAACGTGCGCACGCTGCCGTAGCCTGCGATCTCGTAGTGTTCGACGCGTTGGGCGGCAGCGATCAACGCGGCGTCGAGAGCTCCGCTTCGCTCATGCTCCTCGACGAGCTCGTCACCCTCGGCGAGCAAGCCTTCCATTCCCTTGCACTTGTGTCCCGAACCCTTTTCGCCGAGTTGCGCGAAGATCGAGTCCAGCCGTTCGACATGGGTCCGTGTGGCGACCTCGTGCTCCTGAAAGGCGCGGCGCAATTCCGTGTGTGTCACGGCTTTCGCCATCTTGGGCAACGCCTTCAGGATTTGTTGCTCCGCGCTGTATAGATCCTTGAGCTGCTCGACGTAGACGTCTTGCAATGATTCACCAGGCATGTGCCACTCCCGCGTTTGGTGGGTCCAAGGTGGCGCGCTGCCATCCAGCGCGCCCCAAAGCGTCGGCCTCCCAGCGCAGGCGATGTACCAGCGCGAAACCGCTCATTCCGGCAGTGGAAGCGGGCGCAACCGGTCGCAACGGATACAGTATGTTGTGATCCACGTTCCGACCGCGCCGCCATCAGCGTCACAGAACAATGGTCCAGCGCTTGCTTTTTGACCGAATGAAAACTTCAACGATTCCTCAAGATCGGCGGATGGGGACACAGTGATTCCCCGACAGCTGTCGTCGCAGAACCACATCATTCGGACTACGTCGCCATGGAACCGAGAGACGTGAACTCAACGGGATCGGGGCGAGACAGAGGATATCGGCTGAATCGTTCGGACGCCGAGGATCGGATGCGACGCGCCCTCGCGGCGGTGGCCGGCGGCAAAGGTTCATCTCGCGACTTGCAGGAAGCGGCCGAAGCGCTCGTGACGGAGCTCAAACAGGCGAACCACCCGCCGGAGCAAATGCTCCTTCACATCAAAGAGGTTCTCGCGGAGGCCGGCATGCGGCCGACCTACACGTCGCCGGAGTTGGACGGTCCGCTGAGTGACAACGCGACGCTGTACCGCGATGTCATCGCCTGGAGTATCCGCGCGTACTACGGCGACGGCGATGGAGCGAGCGCCCCCGGGGCTACGGCGCGACCTCGTGGAAGGTGACGCTCGTCTCGCGCTCGAGCGCCCATCGCAGCCCCCATGAATCCTCGAAGAGGATCAGCGGATTTCCCTTGGCGTCGTAGAGCAACATGCGGCCGCGATCGCGCGCGATTCGCTCGATCTCGGCGGCTGGCCCCGTGACCCAACGCGGATAGCGGGCGGTAATCCGCTCGAGACGACACATCGCTCCGTACTCGTGTTCGAGGCGATGCAGCATCACATCGAACTGTAACATTCCGACGGCGCCGACGATCGGCGTCGGTCCGGACGTCTCCGTTCCGGACGTGAAGAAGACCTGCGCCGCGCCTTCCTCGGTGAGCTGCCGCAATCCGCTGTCGAGTTGCTTGCGCTTCATTGGATCGCCGATGACGACGCGCGCGAAGTGCTCCGGGGCGAAGCGCGGGATGCCGCTGAACTCGAGGTCCGATGCGTCGGACAATGTGTCGCCGATGCGCAACGTGCCGCGGTCCATCACGCCGATCACGTCGCCAGGCCACGCTTCCTCGACCGCCGTGCGCTCACGCGCCAGAAACTGCTGCGGTGACGCGAGCCGGATCGACTTTCCAGTTCTCACATGCCTGACCTGCATTCCGGCCTCGAATCGCCCCGAGCAGATACGCACGAACGCAACGCGATCGCGGTGGCGTGCGTCCATGTTCGCCTGAATCTTGAACACGAATCCGGTGAACTGCTCGTCGGTCGGTTGTACCATCCCGAGCGATGACTCGCGAGGCGTCGGTTCGGGCGCCAGCTCGAGGAACTCACGCAGGAATGGTTCGACACCGAAGTTGGTCAGCGCGCTGCCGAAAAAGACGGGGGACAACTCGCCGGACTGAACTCGCTCCGCATCAAACGGATGACCTGCTTCGTCGAGCAGATGAATGTCCTGGACGAGTCGGTGATGCGACTCCGCGCCGAGCAGCTCGGCAAGGCGTGGATCGTTGAGTGACGAGACCTGGACGGCGGCGCGGCTCGCACCATGGTCGTCGGCGCGCTCGAACAACGAAACGAGTTGCAGGCGCCGATCGTACACACCGACAAATGCGCCGTCCTTGTGGATCGGCCACGTGATCGGGTGGCAGGCGATGTCGAGATCGGCCTCGACGTCGCTCAACAGCTTGAGCGGATCTTCCCCGACGCGGTCGCACTTGTTGACGAATGTGAAAATCGGAATACGGCGTCGCTTACAGACGGCGAACAATTGACGGGTTCTATCCTCGACGCCCTTGCGGTTGTCGAGTAGCATCACGGCGCTGTCGGCCGCCACGAGCGTCCGGTAGGTGTCCTCGGAGAAATCTTCGTGGCCCGGCGTGTCGAGGAGATTGATATGATATCCGGCGTACTGAAACTGCATCACGCTCGACGTCACCGAGATGCCGCGCTCCTGCTCGAGCTTCATCCAGTCCGACGTCGCGTGTCGCGCCGCCCGTCGCGACTTGACCGATCCCGCCAAGTGGATCGCGCCACCATACAGCAGCAGCTTCTCCGTGAGGGTCGTCTTCCCCGCGTCCGGATGGCTGATGATGGCAAAGGTCCGACGCGTATGGACAGCGTCTTGGAGACGGGTTTCGAGGTCGAGCGGCGACAACGGACTGTCTAGATTCAGGGAGGCGGGGGTGCGGCGCGATACAACGCAGCGAGGGCCCGACCCCGCAGGATTAGGCCCTCGGACACATGAGGTAAGTTAATGGTTCCTCGCACCGCGAAGGAGTGCCCCCGGTGACCCCATGGGTCAAGCGACTGATCATCGCGAATGTGATCGTGTTCTTCCTCCAGCAAACGGCGCCGGGAGTCACCGGCATGCTGGCGTTCGTTCCGCGCTACATACTGCTCCAGCCGTGGACCGTGTTGACGTACATGTTCGTCCACGGCGGGCTGACGCACATTCTGTTCAACATGCTAGCGCTGTACTTCTTTGGTCCGCGCGTCGAGGAACGCATCGGGTCGAACAGGTTCATCACGCTGTACACCCTGAGCGGGATCACGGGCGCGCTGATGTCACTCATTTTCGCGCCATTCTCACCAATCGTTGGGGCATCGGGCGCGATCTTCGGCGTGATGTTGGCGTTCGCGCGGTTTTGGCCCGACGCGCAGATCTACATCATGGGAATCCTTCCGCTTCAAGCGCGGGCGGCGGTCATTCTCATGGCGGCCATCTCGCTCTGGAGCGGCCTTCAAGGCTCGCGCACAGGCGTTGCTGATTTCGCGCACCTTGGAGGTTTTGTCGGCGGCTGGCTCTACCTCGTTTGGCTCGAACGGGCCCAGGGGGCGCGCAAGTTCCGTTCAAAGGCAACACCAACGGTCGCCAAAGAAAATCTCATCCAGTGGCGGCGCGTCGATCCCAAGGCCGTCCACGAGGTCAACCGCGACGAGGTGAATCGTATTCTCGACAAGATCAGCGCGAAGGGCCTCAATAGCCTAACGCCTCAAGAGCGACTGTTCCTGTCGAACTTCGTGCCGCCCGACGATCGCGTGCCGCCGCCGACGTGAATCGCTAATCCGCCCGCAGTGCAACCGACGGATCGGCGCGACTCGCTTTGAGCGCCGGAATCCACGACGCCAGCACGCTCGTCACCGCGAGTAGGAGCGCGACTCCCGCCAATGTCCCCGGATCGTTCGGCGCGACGTTGAAGAGCAGCTTCGTCATCGCGCGCGTCGCGAACAACGCTACGACACCGCCACACAGCAGGCCGACAGCCGCGAGTCCGAGGCCCTGACGAACGACGAGCCATCGCACCTGTGATGCTTGCGCACCGAGCGCGATGCGGATTCCCATCTCGCGCGTGCGGTTTCGCGCGACGTGGGCCAACACACCATAGACGCCGACGACCGAGAGTACGAGACCGATGACGGCGAAGCCCAACAGCAGCGTGGTAAGGAATCGAGCGCGCGCGAGTGACTCGTCGCGCAAATGCTCCATCGTGGTCACCTCGAGCAGCGTGAGCGTCGGATCGAGATCGCGAAGCACCGCGCGAAGCGTCGGCGTCAGCGCCGCGGGGTCGCCCTTCGTCCGCATCAACAC
Source organism: Gemmatimonadaceae bacterium (assembly GCA_036002925.1). GTDB lineage: Bacteria > Gemmatimonadota > Gemmatimonadetes > Gemmatimonadales > Gemmatimonadaceae > JAQBQB01. The sequence goes on from DASYSU010000183.1 coordinate 7,384, forward strand.
CACCATGTAGCTCGACGGCTCTTGCGCCTCGGCATGATAGGCCTCGATTCGCGGCGCGATGTCGAGCGCGTCGACGTGCTCGTTGCCGACAACGCCGATGATCGTGTACCAAGTCGACTTCAGGGTCACCACTTTTCCGAACGTGATCCTCTGACCGACGGGATCCTCGCCCTTGAAATACGAGTTGGCGAGTGCCTCGTTGATCACGAGTACCGGTGTCGAGCCTTCGCGATCCTCGGGGCCGAACACCCGGCCGCGCAGCACCGGCACTCTCATCGTCGCGAAGTAGCTCGGCGTTACTGTTCGGTTGCCGATCTCTGTGCCATAGCCGCCCTCAGGTCGGCCGTAGGCGATGAAGTCGGTCGTGTAGGACGTGCCCTTGAATGGAACGTTCGACGCGAGCGCCGCACCCGTGACTCCGGGAATCGCCCGCGCTCGCGCCTCCAACGCACCCATGAACGCATCGACCTTCGTCGACGTGTCGTAGCGCGCGTTGAGCTCCACGGCGGCGGCGAGAACCCCACGCGGATCGAAGCCGGCGTCGACGCGGCGAATCTGAAGAAAGCTGCGGACGAGGAGTCCAGCACCGACCGTCATGAGCAGCGCCAGCGCGACTTCACCCACGACGAGCATGTCGCCCCAACGTCGAGCACGTCCCCCGTGGGCTGCGCCGCGACCGCCTTCCTT
>DASYSU010000184.1:0-5046 GCA_036002925.1 Gemmatimonadaceae bacterium
GACGACTTTCCCTTGAACGCGCGTGATGATCGGCTTGGGGCATTGCGTCATCGCGAGAATCACGTGCGCAAAGCCCATGAAGAATTCCTTGCCGGCCGCCGCGTCGCGGATCGCAGTCAGCTCGTCGAACGACGCGCCGGCGCAGAAGGCACCGCTCCCGTAACTCCGAAGTACGACGACGCGACTATCGGCGCTCGAGCCCGCGGCCGCGATCGCGTCGGCGAGGGCGCGCAACACGGATGACGGTAAGGAATTGCTCTTCGGATGACCGAAGCAGATATCGCTGATGCCATCGGCGGTGACCGACGAGACCGACCCACTTGCGGCAGGCGGCGCGTGCGTGCTCGACGTCATCGTGCGATCAGCCACCGATGTGGACTCGCAGTCCGCCGCGGATCGTGCCGAGCGTGGTGTTCTTGAGCGGATCGCATCCGTTGCTCGACGTCGCGCAGGTGCCGCCTGGCCGGGCCAAGCCTTGGCCCAGGCTCGTAAAGCCGTACGTGTATGAGGCCTCACCGAAGACGGCGAATCGGTCGATCACATGCTTGTCGAGCCCAGCGCCGATCGTAAACTCGCCCCCGTATCGACGTTGTTCGGCTGTCGTCGACAAGCCCGAGGGTGCGCTGTATTGAATGGTCGACGGACGAAAGTTGATGTAGCCGAAAGCAAGGCTGAAGGTCGGCATGATGTACGGCGCCGGAATGCGGAGGCGAACACTCGTCTCGATCTCGAGCAGAGAGGCGTTGGACGCGCTCGCCGACGTCGCGCGCGCTCCCTGCGGAGTCAGAAAGTCGCCAAGGAAATGCTGTTCGTTCAGCGGCAACAAACCGTAGTTGACACCGATGCCAAACCCGACGCGTCCCACGCCTCCGGCGCCCGACTGCCAATTCTCCCACACGACTCCGTATGTGGTACCGCGGTCCCAATCGGCCAGACTGCCCTGTGGATTTACCGGCGATAACACGCCGCCGACGAGTCGCAGATAATCTCCGGCGACCAAACCGTCGGTCATTCGATCCGATTGCGGCGCGCGATCCTGCGCGTCGACGAGACTCGGCATTGTTGCAAGCACCGCAATCAAACCAATCGCAAGGCCAGGTCGCATTCATCCATTCCGAGAGAGTTGTGATCGAGTACCCCAATCTACCCGCAGGGGTCGAATTGGGCGCAATGGATCGGATGGCGGCCTGTGTTTTCGTCGCAGGATTCCGCCGGACACCGTCGCCTGACTTAGATTTCGAGACAGCGCCCGTCACGAGAGACGCGTCAGCTATGGAGCGATCGGATATGGCCAACCAGTCGGCGAAATCGGATGTGCAACCGGACGACTCGGGCAAAGTCGCGGAGTTCGAGGCGCGGATTGCGCGCGGCGAGACGATCGAGCCGAAGGATTGGATGCCCGAGCGGTATCGGAAGCAGCTCGTCCGCATGATGTCGCAGCACGCGCACTCAGAGGTCGTCGGGATGCTGCCCGAAGGGAACTGGATCACGCGCGCACCGAACCTCCGCCGCAAGATGGCACTCATTGCCAAGGTGCAAGACGAAGCGGGGCACGGGCTCTATATCTATTGCGGAACGGAGACGCTGGGCGTCGATCGGCAGGAGCTGATCGCGCAGCTGCTCAATGGCACCGCAAAGTACTCGAGCATCTTCAATTACCCCACGCTCACCTGGGCCGACATCGGATGTATCGGCTGGTTCGTCGATGGCGCGGCCATCGTCAACCAAACGATGCTCGCCAAGGCGAGCTACGGTCCCTACGCCCGGGCGATGGTGCGAATCTGCAAGGAAGAGAACTTCCACAAGCGACAAGGCTACGAGATCATGGCGACGCTCGCGGCGGGAACGCCCGAGCAGAAAGCGATGGCGCAAGACGCCGTGAATCGGTGGTGGTGGCCGTCGCTGATGATGTTCGGCCCGCATGACAGCGACTCGCCGAACAGCGACGAGCTAAAGCGATGGGGAGTGAAAAAGAAGAGCAACGATGAGCTCCGCCAGCGATTCGTGAACCTGACAGTGGCGCAGGCAAAGGCGATCGACCTCGTGTTGCCGGATCCCGATCTCACGTACGACGAGACGACGGAGAATTGGCAGTTCGGCGAAATCGATTGGGCCGAGTTCTGGCGCGTCGTGAAGGGCGATGGGCCGTGCAATCGTGAGCGCCTCGCGGCGCGTCGCAAGGCGCATGACGAGGGCGAATGGGTGCGCGTCGCGGCCGCGGCGTACGCGGCTAAGCAACAGCGATCGGCGTCCGAGGCGGCCTGACGCTCATTCTCCAATCGCGGTGCCTTCGGGCCCGACGCTCATAGATATGGCAGACTCGCGCGACCAAACCACGCACGCCACTGACGGCGAACTGAAAGACTCACAGTGGCCGCTGTGGGAGGTGTTTCTTCAGCCGCCGAACGGCGCCGCCCACGAACACGCGGGAAGCGTCCACGCCGTGAACGCCGAGCAGGCGTTGGAGAACGCGCGCGATGTCTATGCTCGTCGCGGCGAGGCCGTGAGCATCTGGGTCGTCCCGAGCTCGGCGATCACGGCCTCGACGCCGGACGATATGGGCCCGTTCTTCGATCCCGGCAATGACAAACCCTATCGCCATCCGCAGTTCTACAAGGTGCCGCGCGGTGTCCGTGTTTTCTGACATGGGACGTGACGCGCGATGAGCGATTCCTCGTCATTTCAATATTTGCTTCGCCTGGGCGACGATCGGCTCGTTCTGGGGCATCGTCTGTCCGAGTGGTGCGGACACGGGCCGATTCTCGAAGAAGACATCGCGCTCGCGAACATCGCGCTGGACTTGATCGGCGAGGCGGCATTGCTGCTCAAGGTCGCGGGTCAGCTCGAGGGGAAGGGGCGCAATGACGACGCGCTCAGTTTCTTCCGCGACTCGATCGACTATCGGAACGCGTTGCTCGTCGAGCTCCCGATCGGCGACTTCGCGTTCACGATCGTACGGCAGCTGTTCTTCAGCACGTTTTCATTGCTGCAAATGGGCGCGCTCGATCGCAGTTCGAACGGCGACCTCGCGGGCATCGCCGCGAAGGCCGTGAAAGAAGCGCGGTACCACGTGCGCCACAGCGCTCAGTGGGTGGTGACGTTGGGCGACGGCACCGAGGAGAGTCACGCACGCGCGCAGCGCGCAGTGGACGACTTGTGGCGCTATACCGGCGAACTGTTCATGGCCGATGCGATCGACAAGGACGCGGCCGCGAGCGGATTGGGTGTCGATCCGAGCGCGTTCGCTGACCAATGGCGCGCGCAGGTCGAGGAGGTGCTTCACACCGCGAAACTCACGATTCCTCCCGCGGCTTACATGCAGCGGGGCGGTCGCGATGGCCGGCATACCGAACACCTCGGCCACATGCTCGCCGAAATGCAGATCGTCGCTCGCTCGCATCCGGGGGCAATGTGGTAAAGCGTGCGCTTCCGTCGCGCGAGGAGTTGTTCGAGATCCTCGAGTCGGTAAAGGACCCGGAAGTGCCGGTTTTGAGCGTGGTTGAGCTCGGGATCGTTCGCGACGCCATCGCGGGCGAGTCCGGCGTCGTCGTAACGATTACTCCGACGTACTCGGGCTGTCCGGCAATGCACGAGATCGAGTTGGAGATTCGCCGCGTGTTCGCGGCAGAGGCGATCGGCCCGGTCGAGATTCGGACGACGTACTCGCCCGCGTGGACGACCGATTGGATCAGCGACGCGGCGAGAAAGAAACTCGAGGCCTACGGCATCGCGCCACCGGGCCCAGCCGACTCATCCGAGCTGACTCCACTTCGCCGCCGAACGGCGACGGTTCGCTGTCCGTACTGCAAGTCGCACGACACGCAGCAACGGAGTGTGTTTGGATCGACGGCGTGCAAGTCGATCTGGTTTTGCAATGAATGCCGACAACCGTTCGAGGAATTCAAAGCGATCTAAGTGCTAGCGATGTCGGTTACTCTCTTCGGGAAATTTTCTCGATTGACGAAATTCACCATCGATTGCACTATGTCGTCCCGAACGCGGACACGGTCTAACCCGCGGTCGGAAAAGCTTTGGCGGGACGCTGCTAAAGCACTGTGAGCCGGCGGTTCGACGCCGTTTCACCGGTCGCGGGGTTGCTGGTCGCGACTGTCGTTCTGAAGAATTCCGGAACACCGATTCGGACCGATACGAGTCGGACAAGGGAAGTCGATCGGTCCACGCACGTCGTGGAGTCGAACCGATAGATCGAATCCCGCCAGCTAGGATGAGCCCCTCAGAAAGCAGCGTGCTGCTTCTGAGGGGTTTGTCATTTTTGTTCGATCTTAGACCGAGAGGAGCGCGTCGATGCGCGCGGCGATCGATTCGGTGCTCGGGAGAACAGCGTCGAGCAATACCGGATGGTACGGCATCGGCACATCCTCGACCGCGATTCGATCGACCGGCGCATCGAGATGCCAAAACGCTTCCTTGGCGACCGTTGCCGCAATCTCGGCTCCGAATCCCGCCGTGAGATTGTCTTCATGCGCGATCAAACAGCGTCCGGTCTTTTTCACCGACGCCACCACCGTGGCACGATCCCAAGGCGCGATCGTTCGCAGGTCGATCAGATCGACACGACCTTCGAATTGCTCGGCGGCGTCCGCGCAGCGGTGGAGAAGAGCGCCCCAACTCACGACGGTGATATCGCTGCCTTCACGCACGATCGCCGCAGCGCCGAACGGGACGAGATAGTCGTCGCCCGGATAACGCGTGCTGCCGTCGCTCGTCATCAGCAACGATCGATGCTCGAAGAAGATCGTCGGATTCGCACCGCGCATCGCCGATCGGAGCAAACCGACGGCGTCCGCCGCATTCGACGGCATCGCGACTTGCCAGCCATAGGTGTGCGCGAATCGCACTTCGTCGCTCAGGCTATGCCACGGGTCGCCGACGTCCTTACCGAACCCGCCCGGCATCCTCACAACGATCGGCGCGGCGAAGCGATTCGCTGTTCGCCAGCGCAGTGTCCCGCAGTTATTCAGCTGCTCGGCGGCGGGATCGGCGTACTTTCGAAACTGGATCTCCGCGACCGGCATCAGTCCCGAG
>DASYSU010000185.1:0-5939 GCA_036002925.1 Gemmatimonadaceae bacterium
CCGCCCACGTCGGCCGCGGAAACTCTGGCGTCGGCGCGTTGCCGAGTCGGACGAGCTCTCGCTGGGCCTGCGAGAGCGAGACACCCGCGCGCAGACGGCCGAACATCGTCGAGTGATGTCCCCACTCGCGCGTCACGAACGGCGCGTTCGGCCGGTATTGCTCGGTCGACCAGACTTCAGCCGCCGGCAACGGTACGTTCTCGAACGAGGCCGGCATCACGCCGATTACAGTATACTCAACGCCGTCAAGCGTCACGCGTTGTCCAACGATCCCTCGGTCTCCACCAAAGCGGCGCGCAAGGAGTCCGTAACTCAGGATCGCGACGCGCGGACCGCTCGGCCGATCGTCGGCCGCTTCGAAGTCTCTGCCGGCAAAGGGCTCGATGCCAAGAGTGCGGAAATAATCGGCCGTCACTTGCTGCGCCTGAAGACGCTCTGGCTCTGCGCCGGGCGCGGTCAGCGCCGGCTGCCAGTTGTCGGACAGCGCTAGATACTCGAACGAGCGTGATCGCTGGGCAACCTCATAAAAGTTTCCTGATGCCACGGCGATCGGTTTGCCGTTCACGTCGGCATCCATGAGGCTCACCAGGCGATCGGCCTTCGGGTAGGGGAGCGCCTCGATGAGGATGGGATGAATGGCGCTGAAGATCACCGTGGCGGCGCCGATGCCAAGCCCGAGCGTGAGCGCGGCAACGGAGGTGAATCCGCGGGCCCGGGCTAGGCGCCGCAGCGAGTACCGCACGTCGGCGAAGAACGTTTCCACGACGTCTTCCCAGCCCGATGAGCGCACCTGCTCGTGAACGACGGTCATGTTTCCTCCGGCGACCAGCGCGGCGCGGCGCGCGGCGTGGGGCGGCAATCCGCCGCGTTCATATTCGGCCGCGTCGCGGTCGAAGTAGTCCTGGATCTCGTCGGCGAGGTCCTGATCGGTCGAGCGCCGGAGCGTCAACGCGCGCACTCCGCGGACGAGCGCTCTCCAGATCGCCACCTACGCCTCGGCTTTGAGCAGGCGAGCGACCGCGCCCGCGCGTCGGGTCCAGTCCTCGGTCTCGCTATCGAGTTGCTTTCGTCCGGCACGCGTGAGGCTGTAATACTTCGCGCGCCTCGAGTTGTCCGAGATCCGCCACTCGCTGTCGAGCCATCCGGCGCGCTCGAGACGCTGGAGCGCCGTGAGCAGGGAACCGGGGTTCACCTTGAAGACTCCACGCGACACCTGCTCGACGCGTCGCGCGATGCCGAAGCCGTGCATGGGCTGGAGGCTCAGCGTCTTGAGGATGAGCAGGTCCAGCGTGCCGGGGATGACGTCGGTGTTCGGTTGTTGGTCCACAGGGAATGAAGTAGTGCCGCTCATGTTGATTGTCAAGATGTGACAGCCAAGACTCGCCTCGGTCCACGCCGGCCATTAACGTTGGTCGACCCCGACCCCGGCTTATGAGCTCATCCAGCATCTACAATCCTGTCGACGGCGCCAGGTGTGTCGCGCCCTCGCACGCCGCGGATCTCGACGTTCTGGTTCCACACCTCCGAGCCGTGCGTGAAGACGCGCAGCGGTTGGCGGCCGGGTTGTCCGACGCACAGTTCAACTGGCGGCCGGCGCCTGACCGCTGGTCGGTCGCGCAGTGCATGAAGCACCTCGTCCTGACCGGTACCGCCGCTGCCAATGGGCAAGCCATCGCGATCGCTCGGCTCCGGCAGCAAGGCAAGCTGTCGGACGGCCCGTACACGTATCGCGGCATTCCGTCCAAGATGGGTAACATGCTCATGAGCGGAGTCGAGCCGCCGGTGAAAAAGCGCTTCAAGACGGCGAAGAAGGTGGTTCCCGCGACGCACCACGATCGCGACGCGCTGCTCGCCGAGTTCCTCGGGGTGTATACGCGCCTTGAGGAGCTTGCTCTCGACGCGAAGGGCGTTGATCTCGGCGCGGCAAGCGTGGCGCTGCCGGTCCCCCTCTTCTCAATGCGTCTGGGTCAGAGCATTCCATTTGAGATTGCTCATGCCCGGCGCCATCTGTGGCAGGCGCGACAGGTGCGCGAGCACTCGACGTTCCCGAAGTAGGGTCGACCAAGCGACGTCCTGATTCGTGACGGCACCACGTCCGGCGGTCCTCGAACGTCGATTCGATCGCTCGATCGTCGACGGCCCGCTCGCGCGAGCCGTGTGGAAGCTGTCGTGGCCCAGCGTGCTGACGAATACGATCGGCGGACTTCAGGGGATGATCGATCACGCGTTGGTCGGCAATCTCGTCGGGTACACGGCGAACGCGGCGATCGGCGTGAGCTGGCAGATCTTTCTCGTGGTGATCGTGTTCTTGTCGTCGATGTTCATGGGGATGAGTGTTCTCGTTTCGCGCTACGTGGGCGCGGGAAACGGCGACATGGCCGACCGCACGGTGTATCAAGCGTTCCTCGCCGTGATGGTGCTGTCCTTCGGCGTCCTCGCTCCCCTCGGCTACATCTTCGCGCCGACTCTGCTGTCGCTCGTGAACGCGTCCGCCGCCGTGCAACACGAAGCGCTGCCGTTCCTACGGATCATCTTCGTGTTCAGCGGCGGGATGATGATCTTCTTCATGGTCGGCGGCGCTCTCCGAGCAGCCGGCGACGCGCGCACGCCGATGGTTCTCGGCATCACGATGACGGTGCTCAACGTCGCGCTCAACGTGATGCTGATCCGCGGGCTCGGGCCGATCCCGGCGTACGGCACGCGCGGCGCGGCAATCGGGACGTCGATCGCCACGGGGATCATCGGCATCTATTCGCTGTGGAAGCTGACGCGCGGCGGATGGGTCGTCTCATTCGCGCACCGCGGCGGCTGGGGTCCTGACTGGCCGATCATTCGCGCGCTGTTCCGCTTCGGTCTACCCACCGGCATTCAGGGCATCGCGATGAATATCGGCGGCGTGTTCTTGCTCGCCTTCATCGGGTCGCTTGCGCAGAGCGCGGCGGCCCAGGCCGCATTCGCAGTTTCATATACGGAGCTGTTCTCGCTGGTGACGTGGACGTCGCAGGGACTCCTCGGGGCCGCCGCGGCCATCGCCGGACAGAACCTCGGCGCGGGACAACCGGAGCGCAGTGTGCAGGGAGTGCACGTGGCCGCGCGATTTGGGATAATCGGAGCGGCGTTCATCGGTTTGTTGTTCTGGTTCATCCCGCGACAGTTGCTTGCCCTGTTTGGCATGCATGACCCGATTGTCGTGGGTATTGGCGTCGAGTTGCTACGCGTGCTCAGCGTGAGCGGCTTGTTTGTCAGCGTTGCGCTCACGTACACAGGCGGGTTGCAAGGGACGGGGGATACGAAAAGCCCGTTGTACATCTCCATCCTTTCGCAGGTCGTCATCCCGCTCGGCACGTGCTTTGTGGTCTCGCGATTCGGCATGCTGCAGCCGATGACAATTTGGCTCGCGATCCTCGCCGGCCATGCGACGCGCTGCGGTTTGAGCGTCGCCCGATTCAATCAGGGGAAGTGGCGGAGCATCGTGGTCGTCTGACGGTCGTCGCGTTCGTCCGCGTCACCATTGTTTCCGGTCAGGGAAATCCGCGTGCGCGGATGTTGCGCGCCCGCGCCTGAAGCGCTTTACTCGACGATCGCTCGAATGCCCGCAAATGCTGCTCGACGATCGGACGTAGCCTCGGTCGACGCTGAGCGAGCGTCGCCAAACTGTCGAGCGCCCATGCGCGCACAAAGGTTTGTGGGAACGTCAGGTTCTCAAGCAGAATGGCTTCGACGCGTCGCTGCTGCGTCGACGTCCAGCGAAACAGCGGCAGCGCTCGAACGACCTGCAAGCGAACTTCCCATTTGTCACTCTCGGCCGCCCCGCCGATGAACACCGTTTTGTGCGCCTCGACCCATTCGGGATGGTCGCGGGCGAGTTTCTCCAACAGGTCGAGCGCGCGCTGGCCCACGAGCCAGTCCTCGTCGCGCGTGTGCGCCGCAAGCTCGCCAACGAGCGACGGGTTCCGCTCGATCATCGTGCGAGCTCTATTCGACTGCGCGATGCTGCGGCGGTCGCCGCCGCTCAGTAGCTCGCGGATCGATTGCCGGGGCATACTCCTCGTCCCGTCCCGCTTGACGTGCATCCCGATCTCGCTCCAATACTCTGAGTGAAACTACTACGATTGCGGAGACCGTAGGACAAATTGCCCTCAGGTTGTCTGTTCTTTCTCGTCGTTCGGCGCTGGAGGCCGTCGCCATGGTTGAACCAGAAATTGTCATCGTTCCCGTGGTGCTCGCCTTACCGACGATCGCCATCATGACGCGGATGTTGCTCAAGCATCGCGAAAAGATGGCGTCGCTCAACGCACCCGCCGAGCGTTCCCTAGAAAGCGACGCTCGGATGGTACGGTTGGAGCAAGCCGTTGAGGCGATCGCTGTTGAAGTCGAGCGCATTGGCGAGAGTCAGCGTTTTCTCACGAAGGTCCTGACCGAAAAGGCGCTGACGCCGGGGAATGACAAGTAAGACGACGTCGTTCCTCGCTCGCGCCGGCGGGTGAACGGCGCCGCCCTCGACTACCTCGCCGCCAAGCCCTGCATCACCAGCCTCCGGAAAATCACGTCCACCTCCGCCGGCTCGAGCTTCGCCCCCCGGTCTGCCCACCACCGCAGCACCGACATGAATGCTCCGGCGATAAACTCAACCGCCAACTCGCGCTGGCTCGCGGTCTGCTGCAGCCCGAGAGTCTTGATGCCCACGGCGGCGAGGTCGGCGATCATCGCGTGCAGACGCTGAAAGACGAAGCCCCCGCTCTCGCGGCCCACGATCATCGTGTACACCGGAAGGTGCGAACGTGCGTGCTCCAACATGGGCAGGCTGAAGCCCAGTCCGCGCGCACCGGTTTCGCCGCGCTCCGCGAGAGCGAGTTGCTGCTCGTGCGACAGCGAGTCGCGCAGATCATCGAGCCGGCTCGCGAGGAGCGTCTCCTTGTCGGCAAAGTGAGCGTAGAACGTGGACCGACCAACGTCTGCGCGGTCGATGATGTCCTGCACGGTCGTCGCCTCGTAGCCCTTCTCGATCATCGAGGCCATCAGCGCATTCTGCAGCAACGCCCGCGTGCGTCTCACGCGCCGGTCTTCCTGCGGTTTCGCCATATCCTTTCACCCGTAGTGAGGCGCTCAAACCGTCAGCCATCGTCCTGAACCGAACAAATCGCGGGTAAGTGTTCCAAATCGAACGAATTGCCCGCTTGCGACCGGCGCGACCTCCGTAGGTGAACACAGTGTTCGTTATAAGACGATCAGTCAAGTAGCGAACGAGATGTTCAACCCCAACCGCCTGACCGGAGGAGCATCATGCATCGCGCCGCCCGCGCCTCACTACTCAGCGTCGTCGCCACCGCGCTGATGATCACGCTGAACCACGTCTACTCGATCGGTCCGGGAGCGTTCGCCCTGGGAGCCGTGCTCGTCGTGGTTCCGACCGCGTTGCTGCTGTGGTACCGCTCGACAAAGAGCGACGTGGCCCTCGCCGGTTATCTGACGATGAACCTCTGGATCGTCGTCGGCTTCGGCTTTCTGAAAGGTCTGTGGGGAACGACTCTTCCGCTTTTCCTCGGTGCGGGCCTCTCGGCGCTGTCCACGAGCTATGCCCCGCCATCTGTCGGCTCTCTGCCGTTCGAGCTTGCCGGCGTGCTCACGTTCGTCGGTAGCTTGTTCGTACTGTATTACGGCGTCCAGCTCATTCGTGCGCGGCGCCAAGATGTGCGATCGGAGCCCGCCGCCGCGCGAGATCATTTCGACGCGCAGTTCGCAGTGTCTGTCGCAATCGCGCTCGTCGCCGCCGCGGGCGCCTGGACATTCCGCCACGAAGACCGGTGGGTTGCCCCGCCCGGCGGCGTCGTGCGTATCGGCGTCATCGTGCCCACGAATGGGCCCTACGCCCTTCTCGGCAACTCGTTCGTCAAAGCAGTGCAACAGGCGAAGGATGACCTGAAAGGCACGAAGTACCG
>DASYSU010000186.1:0-5188 GCA_036002925.1 Gemmatimonadaceae bacterium
ATGGACACGCCGCTCTCGAGGAGTGCCGAGAGAGAGTGCGCCATTCGCGCGGCGCCGGTGCCGGCACGGATGCCACCGAGCAGCGGAGCTGAAAGAAGTAGACGGTGCCAGTCGCGGTGTCCGCTCTCGGTCTGTGTCCAGGCGCGCCAACAGACGATGGCGACGCCGACCCCAACTAGTGCCGGAACTAGACCCGCATGAACTACCGCCGCACCGTTCAGGACCACGCGCGTCGACGCCGGAAGCGTTTGGCCGAGATCGGCGAGGATCTTGGCGAATCGCGGAAGAACAACGGTGATGAGAATTCCAATTGCCAAGACGCCGGCGCCGGCAACGACCAGCGGATATGCGAGTGCCGCGCGTATCGAGGCGCGCATTTCCGCGGACGATTCCATCAGGTCGGCCGCTCGTCGAATCGCCGGCCCGATTCCGCCGCCTGCTTCGCCGGCTTGCGCGATCCCAATCACCAATCCGGGAACGACTACGGGTGCTGATGACAACGCGGCGGCCAAACTCTGCCCTTCACGCACCGATTGTCGGATGTGCTGCAATGCCGGTCGCCATCCGCGTGGCGCCAGTTCGTCGAAGGCGTGCAAGGCGCGCGACACGGGTAGTCCCGATTCGAGGAGATCGGCCAGAATCCGCAGCCCGAGTGCGAGATCCGAGACTGAGAGCGGATCGCGACGTGACGAGCGATGTCCCCGCGACTCGAGGTTGAGGACATACAACCCACGTGATGTTAGAATCTCGCGCGCATGGGTTACTGAGTCAGCGTCGACCATGCCGCCATCGACATCGCCGGTGGCACTCGCGGCGTGATACGCAAAGACCGTTTGCATCGACCACCTCGTTACTGTCGGACAGGCCCATTCCAACTCGTGACATCGCTCGCTTCGCCCTCGCCGCCCACCTTCCCGTCTTTGCCGAGGGTGTAGAGGTCGTAGGCGTTCGGATTGGACACTCCCGGCGCGACGTAGACATATGCTCGTCCCCAGGGATCGAGCGGCACCATTTGTCGTAGGTACGGGCCTTTCCAATTCGGTGGCGGATCGGCCACTGGGACCGATCGCAGTGCCTCGAGTCCCTGCTCGGTGGTGGGAAACACTTCGTTGTCGAGGCGATACGCGTCGAGCGCCAACGACAGGATTTGAATTTGACTTTTGGCAGTCCCGCGTCTGGCTTCGCCGATGTTGCCGAACAACGATGGCGCAACGATCGCCGCAAGCGTAGCGATGATGGCAATCGTCACGAGCAATTCGATCAAGGTGAAGCCCGCCTGTGGCCGACGTCGGAGCTCAGTCTTGGATGACACGCACCACCTCCTCGACGGTCGTGAGTCCAGCTTCGACCTTCTGCCACCCATCGGTTCGGAGCGGAACGAGACCTGACGCGACGGCGCGCTTCCGCAGCTCGGCTCTTGGAGCGCGCGCGGCGATCGCGTCGCGGAGATCGTCAGTGATCGTGAAGAGCTCGAATAGCCCCAAACGCCCGCGAAAGCCGGTGCCGCGACACAGCGCGCAACCCGACCCGCGCGTCAGCGTCATCCGCGTGATTGGATGGCCGGCCAGCAATGATATCGTCTCGGAGGCCGGCTCGTACTCCACGCGACAATCCGGACACACCCGTCGCACGAGTCGCTGTGCCAGCACGCCCTCGAGTGTAGCGGCGACCAAATACTCGGGAATACCCAAGTCGAGCAGGCGCGGCACGGCACTGATGGCATCGTTCGTGTGCAGCGTACTGAAGACGAGATGGCCCGTCATCGCCGCTTGAATCGAAATCTCGGCAGTTTCCTGATCGCGCATTTCGCCGATCATGACGACATCAGGATCCTGTCGGAGAATCGCCCGCAACGCGGCGGCGAACGTCACGCCGGCCTGCCGATGCACCGGCATCTGTGTGATTCCCGACAGTTGGTACTCGATCGGATCTTCGACGGTGATGATTTTTTCAGCGGACGCATCACGGCGTTGCAACGCGGCGTACAACGTCGTCGTTTTGCCGCTACCCGTGGGCCCAGTCACCAGCAGCATCCCGTGCGGTTTTGATGACAGGCGTGCCATCAGAGAAAGAACTCGCGATGACATCCCGAGCTCGTCGAGCGTCACCGGTCGCCCACCGTGATCGAGCAGGCGAAGGACGACGCTCTCGCCGTACATCGTGGGCACGCTCGAGACGCGAAGGTCGAGCTCGCGCGATTCGAGTCGCACCCGAATGCGCCCGTCCTGCGGCCGCCGCCGTTCCGCGATATCAAGCTCGGCGAGTAGCTTGACTCGCGAGATGACAGCATGGTGCAGATGACTTGGCGGCTCGGGCGCCGGCACCAATACACCATCAACGCGGAAGCGCGCGGCGAGTCCCGTACGCGTGGCCTCGAGATGGATGTCGCTCGCGGCGGCATCGTACGCATCGCGGACGAGCAAGTTTACAAAGCGTATGACGGGCGGTTGGTTCGCTAGATCGCGAACGTCGGTCGCCAGATCGTCGGTGTTGGTGTCGACGCGCGCGAGCTCGACGCTGCGTTCGTTACGTGTGGTCAGTCGTTCGACCAATCGCTCCAGCTCGGAGCGCTCGACCGTCTCGAACGTGACAGGAAGTCGATAGGCATATGAGATGTCCGAGCTGCCGTCGCGCAGCGCGTCGGCCGTTGCGGCAAGGACCAATTGTCCCTCGGGACTGATCTCCTTCGGGCACAGACGATGGTGGAGCAAGTATTCCCGCGTGAGTCCCGACGCTAACGCCAGTGGGTCAGTCTTGCCGTCAATTGCCGAGTGAGGAGAGGCGAGATTCGTCATGACCGGGACATAGTCGCTCGGTCGCTCACGAATGCCGTCACCAAAGCGATGCGGGTAGAATCGGATCGTTCGGCCGGTCCCGACGATTCTCGCCCGGCGGGTCGTTGCGGCCGACTTCCCACAAGGCCGCCCACTGTAAGTCAGTTGCTGCGCTCAACACACCAAACTGCAAGAGCCCGCCTTTCGGCGGAGCCCAATCAGTTAGTTCCACGTGAGGTTGTGGATCCACTGACGTTGCGTTCCGTTGTCGGCGACCGAGACGGCAGCAACCACACGTCAGTCAACGAGGCCAACTGCCCAATGGCTCGAAACAACAAACTTTCGGTGATCCTCGCCCCACGCCAGATTGCTGAGATCAGTCGCAAAGGGAAAAAAGACGGTCGTGCCATTCGGCGAGGGGTCGACATGTCGCTGCTCCGCCGCGCTGGAACGATGATCGTTGGATCGCCGAGGGAACGGCGAGATATCGCCGGCTGGCTGCTGCGCTTCGGCGTGGGCGGGTTGTTCATCCTGATCAGCCTCGGAAAATTCAACAGCGACCCGCACGGCATGTGGTATCAAGTCTTTGCCAAGATCGGGATCGGCCAATGGTTCCGCATCACCACGGGCGTCATTCAGTTTTCGGGCGGTATCCTGTTTCTCTTTCCCGGCACCTGCCGCGTGGGCGGCGCGATGCTCGCCGCGACGATGGTCGGCGCGATTACCGCGCAACTCACCGTGCTCGGGAACCCAATCGTGATTTTCATTCCCGGCGCGCTGCTTGTCGCTGTGGTGCTCGTCGCGCTGCGCGATCCAACGCTCGACTCGACCATCGCGACGCTCGAACGTCGCAAAGCGATGCGCGCGCGATGATGTACGTCCCGTCCCCATGAATGGAGGCTGGACGCCCGCGCCGTCAGGTGGCACCTTCGGGGACATCCACTGTGTCAGCGCACCCTCATCGCCAACGACATATCATGTCCGTCCCGGTCTCAGGTAGCTCAACCGCGTTCTGCCGCGCCTGCGGTCGTCCCATGGACCCCAAGTCCGTGATGTGCATCAATTGCGGCGTCATGCAGGACAGCGGCGGATTGCAACTCGCGGGCGCGATGATGCACTCTGAAAAGCGCGTCCTGCCCGCGGCCCTGCTCTGCTTCTTCGTCGGCGTCTTCGGCGCGCATCGCTTCTACGTCGGCAAAGTCGGCACCGGCCTCGTTCAACTCTTCACAATCGGCGGACTCGGAATCTGGTGGCTGATCGACATGATACTGATTCTCACCGGTTCCTTTCG
The DNA here is from genome assembly GCA_036002925.1 of Gemmatimonadaceae bacterium. Classification (GTDB taxonomy): domain Bacteria; phylum Gemmatimonadota; class Gemmatimonadetes; order Gemmatimonadales; family Gemmatimonadaceae; genus JAQBQB01. Next base: position 4,066 of record DASYSU010000186.1, read on the forward strand.
CGACAAAGACGGTCGAAAGATCGACGTGTGGACATAAGTACTTTCGAACAAGCCGCGACCCGATCATGAAGTGGCGGGTATGAGGAAGTCGTTCTTAGCGTTTCTCGCGGTTGCTGCCGCATGTCACCACGATTGCATCACGATTCCCGGCTGCCCGCCGCTGACCGCGATCAGCATTGCGGTGACGTCAGCCGCGACGCACGCACCCCTGAACGGCGTGACCGTTGTCGTAAACGACGACACGCTCCATGCGATTCTCTGTAATGGAAACTGCGTTGTGCCGGGCGATGCCGGCGTGTACACGCTCTTGTTCAAGGCGACCGGATTCCAGACCACGGAGCGCACGGTGAGCGTGACCGAAGGGTCGCCAGTCTACGCGAATGTCTACGGTCCCAAGGGCTTCGAGGGACGCTCCTGCGGTTGCGCGACGGTCAACCAACAGTCGGTCACGATCGAGCTCGCCCCCGCGTTCTAGCACCTAGTCGGCGACGCGCCGTCATCGCATCACGACACTCTTTGGGACCAAACTCAGCACACGCACTCCCGCCGACTTTGCGACGTCCATCGCCGCGATGACGTCTTTGTACCGCACACCTGGTCGGGCGGAAACGTGGATGATCTTTTCCGGACGATCGCGATAGACCGCTCTCAAACGTTCCTCTAGCGAGCCGACTTCGATTGGCTGTTGATTGAGTTGGTAGCTCGGGCCCGGGAGGATATCGAGGACGATCGCATCTCCGGCGCTGCACGCCGTCGTGCACTCCTGCGGGAGCTGGGCGTCCAACGTATGCCACACCTGAACGACGGCCACCATGAAGGTGATCAGCAACACCAACAGGACGTCGATCATCGGCGTGATGTTCGGTTCGGCGGAGTATCGGGCGGTGGGCGTCACGGCGTCCTCGTGGAATCGGGTGCCGGCAAGATATGACTTCCGGATTATTCGCTCGTAGCGGAAGTGTGACATACCCGTTTAACGTTCATTAGAGATTGATGAACGACCATCGTTTCGCCGAGATCTCGATGCGTTGTGGGTCAGCAGAGAGGACAATCCACGGCTCGAACAATGCACCAGCGACGTTGACACGCGCGATCGTTGTACGTTGACGATTTTCACCACATC
>DASYSU010000187.1:0-3604 GCA_036002925.1 Gemmatimonadaceae bacterium
CCACGTGGCCGGGTCGACCGCAGGTCCGCCATGACGAATCTCGAAATGCAGATGCGGCGGAAGCTCGGGGTCGGAGATGCCGACGCCGCCGATGATCTGGCCCTTGGTAATCGCCTGGCCTTCTCGAACATCTGAACGCGAGAGCGATCCGTAAATCGAGTAATCACCGCCGCCGTGATCGACGATCACCGTGAGCCCGTACGTGCCGAGTTGCCGGACGCTGACGACCTTGCCCGGAGCCACCGCTCGAACGCCCGAGCCGACCGACGCCCGAATGCCGACGCCATTCCAGCGAATCGTCGTGTTGCTGGCCGTCTGCGCTTTCCCGTATGTGTACACCAGCGCACCGTCGACCGGCCAATCGAGTCGGCCGTAGTCGGTCGTCTTGATCGAGCTCGCGACGCGCGGCGTGTTCGGCCGGGCAATCTCGGCGCGGCGTCGGTCGGCCTCGAACGACGCGATCGCGTTCGTGAGCGCGCTTTCCGTGGCCTTGAGTTGTGCGATGCGATTCTCGGCCTGCTTGGCCTGCTGCTTGGTGGTCGCCAAGCTCGCGCCCCGCTCGCGCTCGAGCGCGCGGAGCTGCGCTTCCTCGCGTTGCTTGTCCGTCCGGTTGTCCTCGAGCGCCGCCTGCAGTGTGACGAGTCGATCGTGCTCGCGCTTGATCTGATCCCGCAGTTGCTCGACTCGACCGACGAGCGCGCGATCGCGCAGCGCGAGCAGGTGGAGATACTTATACCGGGCGACGAGCTCGCCGAACGAATGCGCCGACAGCATGGCTTCGGTCGTGTACAACGGACCGCGCTTGTAGATGTCGACGAGGCGGCGGTGCAGGGCGTTCTTTTTCGCGCCCAACTCGTTCTCCGTGGCGGCAGTTTTCTTCGACGCGACGACGACTTCGTCGGTGATCATCGCGACCTGGGCGTCGAGGGTCGCGACGATTCGTGCCGTTGCTTCGGCGCGGCTATCGAGGTTCGTTACCTCCTCGTTCAGATCGTGAACTGTATTCTGTAAGTCCGCGGCGCGGCGCTCGAGCATCTCGCGTTCGTGACGAATGCGCTCGAGCGTGTCGCGTTGCGCGCGCAAGCGGGCTGATTGGTCCTGTGCGTGGAGGGGCGAGCCGAGAGCGAGAAGCGCGAGCCCGACCATCAACAACATTTGGCCGCGGATCGTCACGGATTGAACGGATTGAACGGATTGGAACGGAGACACCGTGAACGGCGGTGACAAACAAACTCTTTTTTGATTTCCGCTCGAGACACTCCACCCGTCACACAAAATCATTTCCGCCGATTCCGTGTGGTTCCGCGGCTTGCTGTTCCGGCCCCGCAAGAGCACGTCCTTCATTGCGCTCAGGATGACGCGGGGCGTCATACCCGACGCAGATGCCGACCGACCGAGACCGCGCTGCCGACCAGTCCCATGAGCGCGCCGAAGACCACGCCGAGTGTCGCGAGGCGACGGTCGAAGAAGGCCGTCTGGAAATGCAGATACTGATCGAGCAGGCGCATTGCCATGTACGTGAGCGCGAGCGCCAAGAGTCCGCCGAGCACGCCCTTGAGCGATCCCTCGATCAGGAACGGACGGCGAATGAAACCATCCGTCGCCCCGACGAGGCGCATGATCGAGATCTCGCGGCTGCGCGCCAACACCGCCATGCGGATGGTCGCGCCGATGATGATGATCGCGACAGCCGCGAAGGCCAGTCCGAGCGCGACACCCGCGACGCCCGCGATGTTACGCAGTCGATAGAGCTGCGTGATCCACTCTTCCCCGAAGCGGACATCATCCACGAACTCATATTCACGGAGCTGATCGACCACCTTCCGGACGGTCTTCGGGTCGCGAAATCCCGGTTTGAGTTTCACGTCGAGCGATGACGGAAGGAATTGCGCGTCGAACACGTCGCTGAACTCACCGAGCTCTTTGCGCGCGCGCGCGAGGGCTTGCTCCTGCGTCACGATCTCGACGGTCAACACCTCGGCGTACTTCGCGATCTCGTCCCCGGCCGCGGTGATCGTCTCGATCGGCGTATTCTCGGCGACGAAGGCGCGAATCTCGACGCGCTCTTCCACGCGCTGCAGTGCGTTGCGGATGTTCAGCGCGACGAGCCCGAACAGGCCGAAGGCGAACAACGAGAAGGCGATCGTCGTCACGCTCAGCGCGCTCAAGAGCGGCGAGCGCTTGAATGCCGTCATGGCCGTCTGCAGCGACAGCATCAGTCGGCCTCGAGTGAGATCGGCGGTGCCTCGGCTGAATCGAATACGATCTCGCCGTGATTCAGCTCGATGCAGCGGTAGTCCGTGCTGCGGACGAGATCGAGGTCGTGCGTTGCCATGAGGACGGCGGTTCCAGCGGCGTTGATCTCGCGCAGCAACTGGAAGATTCCGCGCGTCGCACGCTCGTCGAGGTTTCCGGTCGGCTCATCGGCGACGAGAACGAACGGGTCGTTGACGAGCGCTCGAGCGAAGGCGACGCGCTGCTGCTCGCCGCCCGACAGCTCGCGCGGGTATGCCCGCGCCTTCGAGGCGAGCCCAACCTGTGCGAGCGCCCGGGCCACCTTGTTTGGAATTGCCGACTTGGGCGTGCCGATCACCTCGAGGGCGAACGCGACGTTTCCCTCGGCGGTGCGCTCCTCGAGCAGACGGAAATCTTGGAAGATGATCCCAAGCTTGCGGCGAAGCTCCGGAATCTCACGCCGCTTGACCTCGCGCGACGAAAAGCCGCTGACGCGCACCTCGCCGCTGGTTGGCCGCTCGTCCATGTAGAGCAGCTTGAGGATTGTGCTTTTCCCGGCACCGCTGGGCCCGGTTAAGAAGGCGAACTCACCCTTCGCCACACCGAACGTGATGTTGCGCAACGCGGCGGAGCCGGCGACGGCCCGCGGATAGATTTTCGTGACTTTTTGGAAGCGTACCATGGCTAAACGTCAGACGCGTTGCCCCTCCCGGCGTCACTGACGTTTTCGCCCCATTGCCAGGCGGTCTGCGACGTGATCGTGTCGAGGATTGCCTTGAGGAGACCGATCAGCATCGGACCGAGCAAGATGCCCACTAGTCCGAAGGTGTAGACCCCGGTGATGAGCGCGACCAGCATCCAGTAAAAGTTGAGCACCTTCGACCGCTCGGCGGCGATTTTCGGCCGGAGGAAGGTCGAGATGTAGAGGGTGTTCACTGTGAAGCCGATCAGCACCATCGCTAGAGCTTGACCAGGCGCATTTTGAAACACCGCCAGCCATCCGGCCACGGGAACGTAGACGCTCCACGACCCGACGATCGGGAAGAAGCCGATGATGAACGACAGAATGGCGAGGACGCCGGCCAGCGGAACGTGGAAGGCCAGGTTCATCCCGAAAATGATCACCGACTTGATCGTCTGGGTCAGAAACGTGGAGTAGATCGCTCCGTAGAGGACGCCGCGCACGTTCGTCTCGAGCGCGGTCGACAGATCGCCGTAGCGTGGCGGAATACGCTCGCGGATGTAGTCCATGATCCGCTCCGCGTCGGTCATCACGTAGTACGCCGTGAACAAGAAGATCGTCGCGGCGACGGCGAGGCTCGTGATCGCGCTTCGAATCCCGCTGAGCAGATTCGTGCCGTAGTTCGAC
>DASYSU010000188.1:0-8405 GCA_036002925.1 Gemmatimonadaceae bacterium
GTCGCTGGTGCAGACGCAATTCGTCGACACGCTTCCAACCTCGGCGGCGTATGAGAAAGCCGCGCGAGGATTGGTGCACGAGTTGAACGATCCCTACAGCGAGCTGCTGTCGCCGAAGCAATCGGAGGCGTTCAACCGGGCCACCGGCGGGCGGTATGGCGGCACGGGAATGCTGCTCGGGGAGGCGACCTCGGGGAAAGGTGCCGTCGTCCAACGGGTATTTCCGAATTCCCCGGCCGAGGAAGCGGGTGTTCGCGAGGGCGATCACGTCTTGATGGTCGACACGACGTCGACGCAGAACCTCGAGCTGACGAAAGTATCGAACATGCTTCGCGGCGAACCGGGGTCCAAGGTTACGGTCGTTTATGGACGGCCCGGCGTTGCGGAGCCGATCAAACTGCATTTCGTCCGTCGCGTGGTGCACGTGCCGGCGGTAGCGTTCACGAGCATGTTGGGCGATCACGTTGGCTACATTCCGCTGCAAACCTTCAACGAGAATGCGGCCGGCGAGGTACAATCCGCCGTCGATCAACTCGTGAAGCAGGGGGCCAGGGGGCTCGTGCTCGACATGCGCGACAACGGCGGTGGCATCGTCGAGCAAGCGCTCGAGACGTCGAGCTTGTTCCTTCGCGACGGACAAGAAATCGCGAGCGTGCGTTCGCGCAGCCAGCCGACCGAGGTGCTTCGCTCCAGCGGGAAGCACCTCGCGCTCGACGTTCCGCTCGTCGTGCTCGTCGACGGCGGCTCCGCCTCCGCGACTGAAATCGTCGCCGGCGCGTTGCAGGATCACGACCGCGCGCTCGTTCTGGGTACGACTTCGTTCGGCAAGGGGCTCGTGCAGTCGGTATATCAACTGACCGACGGCTACCAACTCAAGATGACGACCGCCAAGTGGTTCACGCCGAGCGGCCGATCGATCCATCGTGAGCGCAAGCTGCTTCCGAGCGGCGAGTTCGTCGAAGTTCGTCCCGACTCGAGCAAGAACGACAGCACGACCAAGCCCAAGTTCAAGTCGGACGCCGGACGGATCGTGTACGGCGGCGGTGGCATCCACCCGGACATCGTCGTGGCCGACGATACGATTCCGACGGTCGAGCGCGATTTCTTCCGCGCCGCCGCATCGCAGGGCCAGGCGATTACCACGGTGCTTCAGGACTACTCGCTCGAGCTCAAGGGAACGGTCGCTCGGGACTTCAAGGTGCCGGCGAGCTGGACACCTGAGCTAATGCGTCGCCTGACTGCGGCGGGCGTCAAGCTCGATCCAAAATTCGACTCGACCGAACGCAAGGTTCTGACGCGTGATCTCGAGAACCGCGTCACACGTCTCACCTTCGGCGACGCCACGGCCAAGGCGCGGACGCTCGACGAGGATCATCAGCTGCTCAAGGCCGTCGAGTTGCTCCAGCGAAACACGACGCAAGCGCAACTATTGGCCGCCGCCACGACGGGCGTCAAACCGAGATAGCGATAGCCTGACCGGTACCGCTTATCTTGGAGCCGTGTCCGACGTTCGGCCCCAACCCCCGCATGCCCATCACCTGCGCGTGCAACGCACGGCGCGTTATTACACGCTGGGCGGCTCGAGCGGTACGGCGCGAGTGATTTGGTTCGTCCTTCACGGCTATGGGCAACTCGCGGGCGAATTCGTCCGCTACTTCTCCGACTTGGCCAATGACGAAACGCTGATCGTCGCGCCCGAGGCAATGAATCGGTTTTATCTCGTGAGCCCCGAGAAGACACCGGCTCGCGACCGGCCCGTCGGCGCCACGTGGATGACGCGAGAGGATCGGGACTGTGAGATTGCCGATTATGTCGAATACCTCGACGCGCTGTTCGAGGAGGTCACGGACGACGAGACGCGGACCACGGTGCGAGTCAACGTCATCGGATTCTCGCAAGGAGCGGCGACGGCTACCCGTTGGGTTACACACGGGCGCACCAAGATCAACCGACTCATCCTCTGGGGTGGACTGATTCCTCCAGAAACCGATCTTGCGCGCGGCCCTCAGGCACTGCGCGGCGTACCACTCACCCTCGTCGTCGGCAACCGCGATCACTATGTGAGCGACGCCATGCTCGCGTCGGAGCAAGCGCGGCTCGACGCGGCGAGGATCCCGTACGACGTGCTCCAGTTCGACGGCGGCCACGTCATCACGCGCGGTGTCTTCGACCGGCTGGTTCGTCCAGCCGGGGACGAGGCCTAGCGTCTTTTCCGATCGATGAGGCGCGAGAGATCGCGTCGGTCTTTCTTCGTCGGACGGCCCTTCTCCTCGTAGACGAACGTCGGCGGCGCCATTCTCAGCTGCGTGGCGAGTCGTTCACGCGCGTCGCGGCTCGCTTGGGTTTCCTCGTACAGCGTTTGCGCGACGGCCGCCGGCCCTCGACGATCCAGGAGCTGCCGAACGATCATGATGTGTTCGTAGGGTCCGAGTCGCAGGCGGATCTCATCGCCCGGCTTGACTGTTTTTGCCGGCTTGGCGCGCTCGCCGTTGACCTCGACCTTTCCGCCGCTGACCGCCTCGGTCGCCAGGGAGCGCGTCTTGAAGAACCGCGCCGCCCACAGCCACTTGTCCAGACGAACGCGATCGGAATCGGCTTGCGTCATTGGAGATGGTTACATTGATCGTTGATGAATAGTAACGCGCTCAGTACCTACGTTCATCGCTACGTCCCGCCCAAGGCGGAGGATCGTCGCACGCTGCTGCTGCTTCACGGCACCGGCGGCGATGAGAACGATCTCATCCCGCTCGGCGAGATGCTGGCGCCCGATGCCGGATTCCTCAGTCCGCGCGGCACAGTGCTCGAGCGCAATGCGGCAAGATTCTTCCGGCGCCTCGCCGAGGGTGTGTTCGATCTTCCGGATCTGCATGCGCGGACCAAGGATTTGATCGCATTCGTCGCCGCAGCCGCCGAGCACTATGGATTCGACAAAAGCCAAGTCATCGCTGTCGGGTTCTCGAACGGCGCCAACATCGCCGCAAGTGTGCTGCTCACCTCGGCCGAGACGCTCGCGTCTGCCGTACTCTTCCGCCCCATGGTGCCGTTCATTCCAGATACGCCCGTATCGCTCGACGGCACGCGGGTCTTCATCGGGGCGGGGGAGGGCGACCCGATTGTGCCGGCCGCCCATTCGGAGCGCCTGGCCGAACTGCTACAGGTGTGCGGTGCCGAAGTCACGCTCACGTGGCAACCGGGCGGTCATACGCTGACTCGCGCCGACGTCTCCGCCGCGTATGATTGGCTGGAGGCAGCACGAGAGCAGGCCTGAGACGTTAGCCAACACGGAGGTTGCATGAGCGTTCGTCGCGTCGCGTCATGCGCGCTGATACTGTGTAGCGCACTCACGATTCCGGCCGCAGCGCAAGACGCGTTTCCGGATTCCATCGTTCGACGAATCGACGCCGTCTTTGCGCGGTACCCGGCCGACGGACCCGGCTGCGCGCTCGGTGTGTTTCAGAATGGTCGCGTGGCGCTCGCCAAAGGCTATGGTTTGGCGAACATCGAGTACGGCGTCCCCATCACGGCGCAAACGCCGTTCATCATGGGGTCCGTCTCGAAGCAGTTCACGGCCGCGACGATCGCGCTCCTCGTGGAGCAGGGTCGAATCTCGCTCGACGACGACGTGCGGAAGTACATCCCCGAGCTTCCCGACTACGGCAAGCGTATCACGATCAACAACCTTGTCCATCACACGAGCGGCATCCGCGACTTCTGGGCGCTGTACGAGGCCGCCGGGACGAGGCTCGACGACGGATACACCGTCGACGACATCCTTACGCTCGCCGCACGGCAGAAACATCTCAACTTCGACCCCGGCGCCGAGTACAACTACAGCAACACCGGGTACGTGCTACTTGGCGTGATCGTGCAACGAGTGACCGGCAAGACGCTGCGCCAGTTTGCCGGAGAGCAAATTTTTTCTCCGCTCGGAATGGCGGTCTCGCACTTCCACGACGATCACAACCAACCGGTGCACGGGCGGGCGTTCGCGTACAGCCCCGTCGCCGGAGGCGGCTGGCGCATCAACGTCTGGAACAACGACATCGTTGGGCAGGGTGGGCTGATGACGACGGTGGAGGAGTTGCAGAAGTGGGATGAGAACTTCTATACGGGCAAGGTGGGCGGTCCCGGTTTCCTGGCGCGACAGCTGGAGCGCGGAAAGCTCAACAACGGGAACACGCTGACGTACGCGTTTGGTCTCGAGGTGACCACCTATCGGGGTCTGCCGTTGGTTGAGCACAGTGGGAGCACCGGCGGATATCGGACCGCCATCACCCGCTTCCCGACGCAACACACGAGTGTCGTCACGATGTGCAACGTCAGCACGGCCGACGCGACAACACTGGCCCATCGCGTCGCTGATGTCGTGCTCGGTGATCGGCTTACGGGTCCGCTCGCTACCACGCGTATGAGCGGTGGTCCCCAGCAGGCTGGTTCGACGATCGCGCTCACTGACGCCGAGCGTTCGGCGATTGCCGGCCGATATTATTCCGACGAGCTGAGTTCGACGTATGACCTGAAGGCGGTCGACGGCGCGCTCATCCTGCGTCGTGGTCGTGCGGCGCCGGACACGTTGCGCACGATCGACCATCAGACGTTCCGCGCCGGCGGAATCACGCTTCACTTTGCGGTTCCCTCGACGCCCGGCGCGCCGACGTTCACGATCGACAATGGCCGGGCGCGGGGCATCGAGTTCATGAGAGCCGTGCTTCCGGCGAAGTGAGGCGGTACCGCGGGCGGGTTGCGTAAGGGTTTCTGGTAGGATATCTTACTGACGCGTCAGTAATTTGTGCGTCAACCTGGCCGGCTCGACGTAAGTGACCGTCGTAGCGGCCTTTACAGATATCCAGCCGCCGTGTCGTTACCCGCAGCTCCAGAACCCCGTTGGCGCCGACTCCCTGAAGAGCGGCCCGCGCAGATCCTCAAAGCTGCTCTCACCGAGTTCGGCGAGAGCGGCCTTGCCGGCGCACGGCTCGACGACATCGCCAAGCGCGCGGGACTCTCGAAGGGCACGATCTACCTCTACTTCCCGAACAAGGAAGAGCTCTTTCGCGAGGTCGTGCGCTACACCGTCGTCAGTCAGCTCGAGGAGAGCGAACGACAGTTCGGCGAAGTCACCGGATCGGCGACCGAAGCGCTCACACAATTCATGCGCAGCTTCTGGCTTTTTATTCGATCGTCGCAGTTCGCGCCGCTCTTCCGCTTGATTCACGCGGAGATTCACAACTATCCCGACCTCGCGCGCTTCTACGCGGAAGAGGTCGTGACTCGTCGTCATCGCTTGATCGCATCGATCATCGCGCGTGGCATCGAGACGGGTGAGTTTCGCGACGTGGATCCAGCCGTGGCCGCGCGCATGCTCACCGCTCCGTTCGTCATGCACGGCTTGTGGTGCACGCATCGCGAGTGCTTCGCGTCCGTCGCAACGGAGACCGACGACGAAGTGCTGGAGGAATTGATGCAATTCTATCTTCATTCCATTCGGGCCGACGCCGACAATGTGAGCACGACGTCACGCAACTCATGAACGACACTTATCCAAAAATCATTCGTCTCGGAGCAGGCCTGTCGTTGATCGCGGCCTTGCTGGCTTTCGTCGTACGAGCGGCCGAGGGACAGGTACCAACGCCGCAGCGACTCTCACTCGGCGATGCGGCGCGACTCGCCGCGGCGCAGACCGCTGCCGTGCAGAGCGCAGCCACGCGTGTGCAGCAAGCGCAGGCGCGCGTCACGCAGTCGCGTTCGGCGCTCCTACCTCAGGTGTCGGCGGTCCCCAACTGGTCGAGCCGGACGGTCAACAGCGCGAGCTTTGGGTTCAACTTTCCGTCGATCGGAGGCGAGCCGCCTTTGCTCGATCCGAATGGACAGATCATCGGCCCGGTCAAGCTGTGGGATTTCCGCGGTGAGGCATCGCAATCGTTGCTGGACCTTGGCGCAGCGGGACGAGTTCGCGCAGCGCGCGCGGGCGTCGTCGCCGCCGGTGCCGACGTTGCTGTTGCCGCCGAGCAAGCGGCGGCGAATGCCGCAACCGTGTACATCCGTGAGCTCCGGAGCGAGACGACATTGCAGGCGCGCATCGCCGACTCGACGCTCGCCGCAGAATTGCTTGGCATCGCCCGAGATCAACTCACAGCGGGCGTTGGCGTTGCGCTAGACGTGACACGCGCGCAAGCGCAGCTTGCCAGCGCGAGGGCGCAGCTGATCGCAGCGCGCAACGATCGCGATCGGTCGAGACTCGATTTGCGTCGCGCATTGAATCTGTCGCTGGACACCCCAGTCGAGCTCACTGACTCGCTCAACTCGGTGACGCCGCCCGACGAGACGAGCGAACAGGCGGCGATCGACATCGCCGTTCGCACGCGCCCTGACATTCGCGCGGCCGACGCGCAGCTCGCAGTCGCCGAGCAGCAGCTGTCGGCGATTCGCGCGACGCGTCTTCCCACGATCGGTTTGTTCGGTAACGACGGCGCGAATGGACTTGGATTCAACCATATGCTCAACACGTATGCGTACGGTGTGCAGGTCAGCTGGCCGGCCTTCGAGGGCCGCAGACGTGAAGGGCAACAGGAAGAGCAGGAGGCCATCGCCCACGACATCGACATTCGACGTCGCGATCTTCGCCAACAAGTCGCAGTCGACGTTCGTGGTGCAATGCTCGACATCGCCTCGGCGCGCGAGCAAGTCGACGCGGCGCGCGGTCGCCAGCGGTTCGCCGAGCTCGAGGTCGAACAGGCGCGCGAACGGTTCCGCGCCGGCGTCGCGGGAAATGCCGATGTCATCACCGCGCTCGCCGGCCTCAACGCGGCGCGCACAGGCCTCATCGACGCACTCGCAGGGTATCAGGTCGCCCGGATCTCGCTCGCGCGAGCCGAGGGAACGGTCACACAAATTCGATAAACGAATCACCATCGACGGACGACGATCATGGCAACAGTTCTCAAGCAGGATTCCGAACAGCGCGACATTCCCGCGGTACCGGCGCCGACGAAAGGCGGACGCCGCCGAATCGTCTTGCCGATATTGATCGGTCTCGCGGCGCTCGGTGCCCTCTGGGCGTTCAAGCAATGGAGTTATGGACGCAGCCACGAGTCGACCGACGACGCGGCGATCGACGGACACTTGATTCCCGTGCTGGCCAAAGTGAGTGGATACGTACAAGCGGTGACCGTGAGCGACAACGACCATGTCCGCGCGGACTCACTGCTTGTTCAGATCGATCCATCGGAGTATCGGGTGCGACTCGCGCAAGCCGAGGCCGATCTCGCGGCCGCGCAGGCGTCGGCGGGCGGCGCCGGCAGTAACGGCCAAGCGCAAGCGATGGTCGAGCAGGCGACGGGACAACGCGCATCGCTGTCGGCGCAGATCACCGCGGCGCGCGCGAACGAGGTGAAAGCGCAGCAGGATCTCGCTCGCATGGAGGAGCTCGCGGGCAAGCAGATCGTGTCGAAGCAGCAGCTCGACGGCGCGCGCGCGGCGGCCGAGGCGGCGTCGGCGAACGTCGTCGCGCTGCAACGGCAGACGAGCGCGGCGAGCGGAACGATCGCCAGTGCCGAAGCGGGCGTACGTCTCGCGTCTGCTCGGCTGCAGGGGGCAAAGGCCGCGCGCGACAATGCGGCGCTTCAGCTGAGCTACACGCGTGTGACGGCACCGGCGCCGGGCATCGTGTCTCGCAAGCAAGTGGAACCCGGTCAGCTCGCGCAGATCGGCCAGCCGCTGCTCACGATCGTCGCCGATACCGGTGTCTTCATCACGGCGAATTTCAAGGAGACGCAACTCGCTGATCTGCGCGTCGGCCAGCCCGCGGAGATTGACGTCGACGCGTACGGTGGCGCGACCGCGGTTGGCTGCGTCGAGAGCGTGAGCGCGGCGACGGGTTCGAGGTTCGCTCTCCTGCCACCCGACAACGCAACGGGCAACTTCACGAAAGTAGTACAGCGTGTTCCGGTGAGACTGCGCGTAAAGCAAGGGCTCGGTCCCGATCGTCCGCTGCGTCCGGGAATGTCGGTGACGGTGCACGTCGACACGAAGGCGGCAGTTTCTAGTTGCTAGTTGCTCGTTGCTGGTGCTAGCAACTGCAAACGGCGGCATCTGACAACCAGTACCAGCAACCAGTACCAGCAACCAGTACCAGCAACCAGCAACCAGCAACCAGCAACCAGTACCAGCAACTAGCAACCAGTTCGCATGTCGTCTCCCACGATTTCATCCGGCCCACGCGGCACGGCGGCGATCTATGTCGGCGTTCCGTCGAAGACGCCCGCGCCCGTCGCTGAGGATAAGTACAAGTACAAGTACTTGATCGCGATCGCGGTGACGCTTGCCGCGGTGCTCGAGCTGATCGACACGTCGATCGTCAACGTCGCCATTCCTCACATGATGGGGAATCTCGGCGCGACGCTCGACGA
>DASYSU010000189.1:0-1975 GCA_036002925.1 Gemmatimonadaceae bacterium
GCAGAGCTCCAAGCGGTCGGCGCCGCCTTCGACCGCGGCCAGCGCGTCGTCGAGCGAGTCGACGGCGGCTTCGACGAGAATCGTCACCTCGCGCGAGGCTTCTCGAGCGTCGGATTCCGATTGTAATCCTGTGACTTCCCCTTTGGAATGCTCAGCGTCGCCCACTCGTTCGACGCATACATGCGCGCGAGCAAGATGATTTGACCGACATGCATCGACGTGTGCGCGATCGAGCGACACAACGCTTCATGGACCGTAAGACCGACGCCCCGAATCTGGATGGTGCGGCCGAGATCGTCGTCGCTGACCTTGCCGAGCTCGCGTTCGACGGTGTCCCAGCCTCTCTTCCACACCTCATCGACGTGCGCGCGTGTGAACGGACCGTCGGCAAACTCTGAATCGCGATCTCGCCATGGCTTCTCGCCATCGCTCGTGAGAAAATCGGTGAACCGTGACGCCAAGTTGCCGCCGATGTGCCGAGCGAGCATCGCGATCGAGTTCCCGTCGGGCGCCGGAATCCGGTTGATCGCGTCGTCGGAGACCTGAGCCATCGCCTTCTCGCCAAGTGTGCGATAGCGACCGTATTCGGCGGCGAAATTCTTGATGAGCATGAGCGTGCCTCGAGCAGAGAGCGTCGGTTTGGTGGCGTGCGAACAACGTACCCCTCTATCTTATCCGCTCCCTCCCGCCAACTGTTAGCGGGTATCTGCCAAGCACTCGGCACCAGGCGATGCAGTTCCACGACTCCCCTCGATTCCCGCGCGGTTTCCGTTGCGCCAGCCGCAACTGTGGCCTCAAACCAAAGGCGAAAGATCTCGCACTCTTCGTCAGCGACGTCGACGCGGCCGCGGCCGCGGTGTTCACGCGCAATCACTTTCCCGGCGCACCGGTCGTGTTGGGACGCGAGACGATCACGAGCGGACGTCTGCGGGCGATCGTCGCGAACAGCAAATGCAGCAATGTCGCCACCGGGCCGCAGGGACTCGAGAACGCACGGCGCATGGCTGCCGCGACGGCCGCCGAGGTCGGGACGGCTGCCGATCGTGTGCTCGTGAGTTCGACGGGCGTGATTGGCGTGCAGTTGCCGATCGAGCTGATCGAACGGGGCTTGAGCGGAATGTCGCGCGACCTTCAGACGGATCCGCTCGTCGGCGCCGAAGGCATCATGACGACCGACACACATCCAAAGGCGCTATCGGTGAGCGTCGGCGATGCAACGATCACGTGGGTCGCAAAGGGCTCTGGGATGATCGAGCCGAACATGGCGACGATGCTCGCCTACATCTTTACCGACGCCGCGTTCGACAGCGCCACGCTCGATCGCCTGTTGCGCGCCGCGGTGCACGTCTCGTTCAACATGCTCTCGGTCGACACCGACACGAGCACGTCCGACACTTGCGCACTGTTAGCGAACGGGCTAGCCGGATCAGTCGATGAAAAGCAGTTTGCCGCCGCACTCACGGCGGGCTCCATTCGCATGTCGGAGATTCTCGCCCGCGACGGCGAGGGGGCGAGCCATCTCATTCGTGCGATCATTCGCGGGGCGGCGAGCGAGGATGACGCGCGTCGCGTTGCCAAGTCGCTCGTCAACTCGCCGCTCGTCAAGACGATGGTGCATGGGGCTGACCCAAACGTCGGCCGACTCCTCATGGCGATCGGCAAGTGCTTCGACTGCCATATCGATGCCGGCTCGACCGACGCGTGGATCAACCGGCAGGCGGTCGTGCGCGACGGACAGCGCGTCGACTTCGACGAAGCGGCCGTCCGCACGACGCTCGCCGCCGAGGTCGTCGATCTCGAGGTCTCACTCGGACTCGGCGACGCGACGGCGACTGCGTTCGGCTGCGATTTGACCGGCGGTTACATCGACGAGAACGCCGCGTACTACTCGAGTTGAATCATCCAACCGTCGCGATGCATTCAATCTCGACGCGAGCGTTGAGCGCAAGCCCGGTCGCGCCGAATGCGCTGCGCG
>DASYSU010000190.1:0-9200 GCA_036002925.1 Gemmatimonadaceae bacterium
CTCGGCCGACGTCAAGTTTCGACCGAGCATCGACCAGTCGCCCCACCCCAACCATTCACTCGTACCGCAACGACTCGATCGGATCCAACCGCGCCGCCCGCCGCGCCGGCAACACACCAAACACCAACCCGATCCCTACCGACACCGCGACCGCAATCAACGTCAAGTTGATCGGCGTCGTGCCATGCACATTCAAGAACGAGCTCGCCACTCTGCCGAGCCCGAGACCCACGATCACGCCAATCACGCCGCCCGCGCCGGTGAGCGCCGCCGCCTCGATGAGAAATTGCTGAAGAATGTCCCCGCGCGTCGCGCCCACTGCCTTGCGAATGCCGATCTCGCGCGTGCGATCCGTCACGCTGATCATCATCACTGCCATCACTCCAATGCCGCCCACCAGCAACGCGACACTCGACAATACGAGCATCACCAGAAAAAACACGCCGGTGATCTTGTTGAACGTGTCGAGAATCTGATCTTGCGTGATCATGTCGAAGTTGTTGTGATCGCCCGGCCGCAATCGGCGCCCCTCGCGTAACGCGATCGTGACCGCCTCCTGCGCCGCGCTCACCGAGACGCCATTCCGCGGCTTCACGGGAATGAACAGCGCGTTCGTCTTGTCGATCGTGTACTGACGGTCCATCGTGCGGAACGGCATGATGCCGTGAACTTCCTGTCCCGGGGGCTGGAAAATGTTCGCGGCTTCTTGATACACACCGGTCACACGCATCGGCCGGCCGCCGACGCGTATCCACTTGTCGATCGGCTGAATCGCTCCGAATAATTTGCGCGCGACGTTCGTCGACAGAACGATCACCGACGCGCCGCTCACCTGCTCGTTGCGCGTGAACCACCGTCCATCAGCGAGCTCGCCACCATAGATCTCCGGATAGCCGTCGTCGGCGCCCATCACGACACCGACGTTCGTTCGCACGCCCGCGTACTCCATGCGGTTCTGAATCTGCGCCCAGATCGATGCGTACTTGATCTCGGGCAGCTTCGCCACGCGCTCGGCGTCATCCGTCGTGAGATCGGGGCGGATGCGAATCCACGCCGGTAGGTTCTGCGGATTCACCGGCGTCTGCGACAACACCTTGAGCACGTAAAAGGTCGACGGTCCGGCGATCTGAATCGTGTCGACGATCTGATCGCGAATGCCCGACACGATCGTCGCCATTGCCATCACCGTCGAGACGCCGATTACGACGCCAAGCACCGTGAGTCCGGAGCGGCCCTTCGCCACCGCGAGCGAGCCAAGTGCCGACGACACGTTCTCGCGGAATTGATCCGCAACTCGGATAACACCGCGCGCGGGGCTCATCTCACTCCGCCCGCATCGCGGCGACGGGATCCAATCGTGCCGCGCGCGACGCCGGATACACACCGAAGATCACGCCCACACCGGCGCCCAAGGCCAACGCGACGGCGATCGACCACGTCGTCACACGCGCCGGCAATGGCGAGGCGACGGCGATCAGCGCCGCGAATCCCCAACCGCTTCCCGCGCCCATCGCTCCGCCCAACACGGCCAGCATCACCGACTCGGCGAGAAACTGCCGGAGAATGTCGGTGCGCCGCGCACCGACCGATTTGCGCAGGCCGATCTCGTGCGTGCGCTCGCGCACCGACATCAGCATGATGTTCATGATTACGATCCCGCCCACGACGATGCCGATCGCGACCATCGCCGGCACGACGGTGAACAGCACCTTCGTCAATTGCTTCCAAAAATCGACCAGCGCGTCCGCTGTCTCGACCGAGAAGTTATCCTCGTCGCCCGGACGCAGATGATGCGCGACACGCATCGCTTCCTCGGCGCGCGCCATCGCGCCCGAAACGTCCGCGGCTTGATCCATCTTCACCGAGATCGTCGTCGTTTGTCGGCGGCCGTACATCGACTCGAACGTCGTGATCGGCATCAAGACCATTCCGTCAAACGATTGGCCGAGCACGCGGCCCTTCGCCGCGATCGCGCCGGCGATCGTGACGGGAATGCCGTGAACGTGAATGGTCTGGCCAACCGGATTGCGCCCATCGAACAACTTGTCGGTGATGTCGGCGCCGACGACGACCACCAGCCGCCGCTCACGCACGTCGACCTCGCTCAGCGGATCACCGAACACGAATCGATAATCCTGAATCCGCTGGTAATCGGGCGTCACGCCGAACACGAGTACGTCACCGAGGGTCTTGTCACGCCAGACGACGTCGGTGCGCGGCGTGGGGAACCCCGACGTGACCGAGATCGCACTCGCGTTCGGCAGCGCCGCGCGCACGACGTCGGCGTCCAGCGGCGTGATCTTGGGCCGTCGCTGCATCCGCAGCCAATCCGCGTCCTCGATCAGCCCGAGGTTGATCGGCAGGCGACGCACTTGAAAGGTGTTCGAGCCGATCAGCGCGTCGGCCACGCTTTCCTTGACGTACGCGTTCATTCCCTGAATGACGGCGACAACCGCCACCAGAAACGCCACGCTCACGATGATGCCGAGTAGCGTGAAAAAGGAGCGAAGCTTGTTCGCTCTGAGTTGGGTCAATGCGGTCGTGAGGACGTCAGCGAATCGCATCGGGCGCGAGGTGGGAAGGAGGGTACTGGACGGGGTACTGAAATCCACACCGGCACTCGCGCGCTGCGCAAGAGTGCAGCATCCTTGATCATGTCGAAAATTCGCCAACTCTTTGTCCTGTGCGCACTACTGGTGTGCGCGCGTCCGAGTTTCGCCCAGCAGCAAGTCGACGTCCTGATCCGCGGCGGCAGCGTCGTCGACGGCTCCGGATCGGCGCCGCGCCGCGCCGATGTCGGCGTTCGGGGCGATCGCATCACCTTCGTCGGCGACGCCGCCGCGAGTCACGTCACCGCCGCGAAGACGATCGACGCGACCGGCCTGGTCGTGGCGCCGGGTTTCATCGACCCGCACACACATACGCAAGGCGACCTCTCGAGTCCCGTGCCTGAGCGACACGGCAACGTCGCGTACCTCATGCAAGGCGTTACCACTGTCATTACAAACAACGATGGCGGCGGCCCGATCGACATCGGCCGCCTGTTGGCCGATTGGACGAAGAACGGAATTGGCACGAACGCCGCCGTCTACATCGGGCAGGGCTCGGTGCGAGGCGCCGTACTCGGCATGTCCGACGCCGCGCCAACGCCCAAGCAGCTCGATTCGATGCGTGCGATCGTGTCACGTGCGATGGATCAAGGCGCGATCGGCATGTCGACGGGACTCTACTATGCACCCGGCAGCTACGCGCCGACCGAAGAGGTGATCGAGCTCGCCAAGGTTGCGGCCGCGAAGGGCGGTCTCTACGACACGCACATGCGAGACGAGAGCTCGTACACGATCGGTCTGATCGCCGCCGTGAACGAAGTGATTCGCATCGGACGCGAAGCGCACATGCCCGTACACATCTCGCACATCAAAGCGCTCGGCACCGACGTCTGGGGGCAGAGCGATACGGTGATCGCGCTCATGAAGAAAGCGCGCGCGGATGGAATCGACATTACGGGGAGTCAATACCCATACACGGCGTCGGGCACGAGCGTCGGCGCGTCGCTTCTTCCGCGATGGGCCGAGGCCGGCGGCCGCGATTCGTTGCGCGCGCGAATCAACGATCCGGCGACGCGCGCCAAGCTCGTCAAAGAGATGGAAGACAATCTCAAGCGACGCGGCGGAGCGAACTCGCTCCTCGTGACGGCTACGCGAGACACGAGTATCCATGGTAAACGCCTCGATGCCATCGCCAAAGCGCGCAACACGACGCCGATCGAAGCCGCGATCCAAATCATTCTTGCCGGCGACGCGTCGGTCGCATCGTTCAACATGAACGAGCGCGACATCGAGAACTTCATGAAGGCCGATTTCATCGTCACGGGCTCCGACGGCAGCGATGGCCATCCGCGGAAGTACGGTACGTTCCCGAAACTCTTTCACGAATACGTCGCGCAGAAGCACATTCTCACGCTCCCGCGCGCGGTGCAACGTAGCAGCGCCGAGACGGCGAAGATCCTCGGTCTCAAAGATCGTGGAGTCATAAAAACGGGCGCGTTCGCCGACGTCATCGCGTTCGATTCCGCAACGTTCGCCGATCGCTCGACGTACGAACAACCAACACTCCTCGCCATCGGCATGAAGTACGTGCTCGTGAACGGCGTGCTCGCGGTGGACAACGGCAAGTACACCGGCGCAACGGCGGGACGGACTCTGCGAAGGTAGGTGGGTGATGACGGCTCGATTGACCATCATGCCCGACACGCCGTTTGGGACGTTCTTCGTCCCCGGCCCGACCGAAGTCCGCCCGGACATTCTCGAGCAAATGACGCGGCCGATGATGCCGCATCGCAACAAAGCGTTCGAGGCGATGTTCGCACGCATCGAGGCCGGGTTGCGCGATGTATTCCTCACCGCGCGTCCTGTGTACGTCGGCGCGACGTCAGCCACGGGCTTCATGGAAATGGCGGTCCGCAACTCGCCGGTGGGAACCATCCTCTGTCTCGTGAACGGCGGATTCTCGGAGCGGTTTGCCGTCGTCGCCGAATCGTGCAATCGCGCCGTCGAGCGGCTCGTTGTCCCGTGGGGACAGACGTTCGACCTGAACGCGGTCGAGTCAAAACTCGCGACGCGTCAATTCGTCGCCGTCACCGTGGCGCACTCCGAGACGTCCACCGGCGTGCTCACCGACGTTCGCACGATCGCCGAGCTCGCGCATCGCTACGGCGCGATCGTTCTCGTGGACAGCGTCTCCGGCGCTGCCGGCGCCGAGATCACGGTCGATGGTTGGAGTCTCGACTTCGTTTTCACGGGATCGCAGAAAGCATTCGCGCTGCCGGCAGGGCTGGCGTTCGCCGTCGCGTCATCGGAGTTCGTCGAGCGCGCAAAGAAAGTTCCGGATCGTGGCTTCTACTTCGACGTCGTTCAGTACGACAAGTTCGCCGAGATGAATCAGACGCCGAGTACACCCGCAACGTCGCTCTTGTACGCGCTCGAAGCGCAGATGGGCGACATCGGGCGTGAGGGAATCGAACGACGATGGGAACGACACATCGCGATGCGCGATGCGACCGTCGAGTGGGTGGAGACGGTGGCGAAGCGGCGCGGCGTCGACATCGGCATCGTCGCCACGGAGGGCGCGCGCTCGCCAACCGTCAGCGCGATCTCACTGCCAAAAGGCATGGCGCCGCGTGAGCTGCTCGACGCGGTGCTCTCTCGCGGCTACACGTTGGGAACCGGATACGGACAGCTTCGCGAAACGACTGTGCGGATCGGCCACATGGGCGATCACACGCTCGACGGCCTGAAACGGTGTTTGCATGCATGCGACACGGCGATCGCCGAATTGGCCGAACGCCGGCGCCTCACCCGAGTCTGACGATCCACCTTTTCGGAGAAGCTCATGGCCGCGAGCATCGATCGGCAACCCGCGTGGGGAATGTTCCCACTTCGCCTCGTCGTCGGAATTGTCTTCATCGCCCACAGCTGGATCAAGTTCCACATGATGGGGATCGCGGGAACGACAAAGTTCATGGGCGGGCTTGGCATTCCGATGCCCAATGTGGCCGCGGTGTGCATCATCGCGCTCGAGGCGATCGGCGGAGTCGCACTGATCCTCGGCGTTGGGACGCGTTTATTCGCGCCGCTGCTCGCGATGGACATGCTTGGCGCGATCTTCTTCGCCAAGCGTCACGCGGGGCTCATCGGACCAAACAGTTGGGAGCTCGAGGCCACGCTGTGCGCAGCATGCGTTACGCTCGCCATCGTCGGTGCGGGCGGGGTTTCCATCGATGCATTGGGACGCCGGCGTCGCGCCGCGTAGTCATCGCGACGTCCGAGATAATTCAGGGCTGACCCGCTTTAACGCGCCCCGAACCCGATCTTAACCGCCGGCACGGTCTGTGTCGGCGTGATCACAATCTGCGCGATGCTCTCGTACGCCACGACCGCCCGCTGCGTTTCCTCGACCGGGTTTTCGACTGCCGCCGCGGCGGAGCCGCGCCAGTGCGCCTTCACGCCCGACATCTCCGCGCGTCGCTGGTAGACCTCGAGCACGGCGTAGCCATCGGCCGCTTCCACCAACGAGCGCACACGATGCGCTTGTCCGTTGACGAGATGAACCTCGACACTTGGCTCGGGGCCCGCGGCCTCGAGTTGCGACGGGAGACCGGTACGGAAATAGGCTGCATCGAACACAGACAATACCTCACGATGGGTTGGCGGCGCGCTCGTCCGTTAAGTATAGCGCTGGCTGGTTGAATCTTCGCGACACGCCAGTCCGTAAGGGAATCCGACGACGCGAACACGCGTCGCCCGTCCCGTCGCAGAGAAGAAGCCATGCTTACACATCCCAAAGTCGGCGATTACGTCACCAATACCTGCCGCCGCTGCAACAAACTGGTCCGCTCTCGCCTCACGCTGCGATCCGTCGAGCTCGCGCGCACGCGACTCGTCGTCCCCGATGTCCTCGTCGACGTGTGCCCGGACTGCGGCCACATGATCTCGATCGCGCCCGAAGCGCTGCCGCAGCTGCGCGAAGCCGGCTGCTGGAAATAGCATTCTGAGATGAAACGCGCGGGTTCGCGAGTCGATCGACTCGATCAGCGCGCGCGCGGATCCGATCGTTGCATCGCCGCGCGGTCGATTGCGTCCTGCCGGCGCTGAGCCTCGGCCCAATCAATCGAAGGCGCGACGTCCTCGTCGCTCAACTCGAGACTCGCGCGCGCGCGCTCGATCACCGGCGCACCGAGCTCCAATGGAAGCGACAAACCGAAGTCCAACTCGGCGCGGCGACAGAGTCGTTCTTCGCGCGCCGGGTCACGCGCTTCCATTCCACACATTTGATGTGTGCGCGCGTGCATTCCTTCGTGGACGATCGATGCGGCGACCGGCGCGGCCGTGATGTCTCGTCTCGCCAGAAACGTGAGCTCGGTCATGCACGTGCGAGTATCGGGGAAGTACGCGCCGCGACAGGGATAGCGAACGATCCAAAACTGCGCGAGATCGCGCCGCAAATGCGCTAGTCGCCATGGTTGGTAGCGTTCGATCAGCGCGAGCGCGTCGTCGAGCCGCGCCACCACAGCCGACGTCTCGATGTCGGGCCGCGTGTTCTCCACCTCGACGCGAAAGCCTCGTACCGAATACATGATTCGCTTAGGGACGAGCGCGCATCGGCGGCGCCGCGTGAGGCGGCTCATGGCGCGGAGGCTCGGGCCGCATCGGTCGCAGTGGTTCGATGCGCTGTGGCTCGTGTCGCGGAGGCTGATGTCCGACGAGAACCGGCGGACGACGCGCGCCGTGCACGATGATCAGTGGCGAGACGAATCCGTATCCCCACGGATAGGCACCGTAAAACGACGAGTAGCCGTACGGATACGTCGAGTAGCCGTTGTAGTCCGAGTACGCATTCGGCGCGTAGCATCCGGCCGGCATGCAATTCGTTGCGGTCGGCGCCCCAGGCATCGGTTGCTGAATCACCGGCTGTGCCGGGCCCTGCTGGGCGGCCACGCCTGCGACGACCGCCGACGCGCCCGACACCGCCAGCCACGATCGGACGACGTCTGGTTCGACGTACGAGTTCGCCTCGAGTACGTCGGCGTCGGTAATCGGCGCGGACGCGGCGGCGCGTGCAGTCGTGATCGCGAGCTCTCGTCGCTCGATCGCGGTCCTCATCTCCTTGGGAAGCGAGCTCGGAATCGCGACGTCGTGCAGCCGATCCAATCGCTCGAGCGATCCCGCGCCGGCGCGAACGCCTTCGATGTTCAACCATTCGCCCGCCGGCGAAATCGCCATGAGCGTTGTCGCAACTCCATTGACTCCGCCGGGGCAAACGAGATCGTCGCGTCGATACACGCGATGACCCGTCGGCGACCAATGAGTCGTCTCCGTGCCGCGGCAGCCCGCTCTGTCGATCGCGTGGGGCTGGCTATCGGCCTCGATCCGCTGCCGTGAGCCGATCTCGCCGTTGATTATCCTGACGACGTCGACGGCGGTCGACCGCGCGGTCGGAACCACGCACGTCGTGGGGCCATCCGCCTCGGCCGTTCGCCAACACCCGAGCCACGCGGACCACCGCGTGTCGGTGCTCGTCTGCGCCTGCAACACACCCGCGCTCGAGAGCGCAAAGGCTGCCGCGAACGCCGCCATTGTTTTCCGCATGACCGCCACCCGCGTTGCACCTATATGGATGCATAACGTTTGGCGCGACTGTACGCCACTGTCCGAGGACGGCGACAGCGCCGCCCTCGAGACGGCCATCACGCAAGCCCCTGCAAGTACGCGGCGAGACGATCGAAGCTGACGTTCATCCCCTGCTTCATGCCTGTCTTGAGCGCAGCATCGCGTGCGTCCTTCGACGGGTAGAGGATCGTCGACGTCAAGATAGTCTTGCCGTCCTTTTCGGTCAGCGTGAGCGTGTTGATCGTTTCCGGCCAATCGCCGCCCCACGATTCGGTAGTGACCACTTTCTCGGGCGGCACGACCTCCTTGTATGTACCGCGCATCGCCATCTCGCTGCCGTCGGCCTTGCGCCAGACGAAGTGCCACGCGCCGCCGGGCCGAAGATCGATCTCGCACACCGGCATCGTCCAGCCTTCGGGCCCGAGCATCCAATTCGGAAGATGCTTCGGGTTCGTGTGCGCTTCGTACACGAGCCGGCGTGGCGCATCGAAGACGCGCGTCGCGGCGATCTCGCGATCGGACGGCGTGGTGAACGTCGTTGCGCCGGTGCTACTTGTTGTCGCCACGTTTCTTCTCCTGTGTCTTGAGAGTTTTCAAATACTTGTCGAGTCGCTCGTAGCTTGCGTCCCAGAAGCGGCGGTAGTTGTCGGCCCAGTCAGCGACCTGCTTGAGCGGCGTCGCGTCGAGCTGCGCCGGACGAAACTGGGCGTCGCGGCCGCGACTAATGAGGCCGGCCCGCTCGAGCACGCGGAGATGCTTCGAGATTGCCGGTCCGCTCATGTCGAACGGCGCCGACAGTTCCTTCACCGTCGCCGGCCCGGTGGTGAGTCGGGCGAGAATTGCCCGACGCGTCGGGTCGGCGAGAGCCGCAAAGGTGGTGCTGAGTGGATCCGAGTCCATCGCTCGATCAGGGTGTGCTCAGCGGATCTGGTTTCATCACTCGATCAGGCCGCCTCGAGCTGCTTGATGTCGATCTTGTCCATTTGCAGCATGGCCTGCATGACGCGCTGCGATCTCGCGGAGTCGCTGAGC
>DASYSU010000191.1:0-6946 GCA_036002925.1 Gemmatimonadaceae bacterium
GCCATCTCGTGTTCACCGTTCGCCGCGTTGCGCTTTGAAGGAGCGCGATACGGCGTCGTATCGCGGTACTGCTTCAATACGTCTGACATCTTTTGCTACCGGTTGTTGTCACAAAGAACGCGCGGCCCCACATCCGCTGGATGTTTATATCAGCCGGTACATCACCGCGCAAGAGTGTGCTACATCACAATGCGATGACTGCTACGATTCATTCAGCGGTCACAACAGGACGATTCAATGGGCATCAAATCAAAACGGATCGCCGGCGCTTCAATGTCAATGAATCTCGAGCGAAGCAGCTATCCGGGGAGGGACGTACGATGCGGACGGCAGATGCTTCCGGCGCGCCACACCTTTGCATGAACCATGCTGATCGGCTCCGCTGGCTAAAGCATTAACTGCGAACAACATGACGTTTGTAAATGACGCATCCTAGTGATGCGCCTGCTCTCCAGCTGTTGTGGGCAGTCATCACCGCGAATAAACGGGCTCCAAAGTATTGTGTCAGGTGAGTTTACCATTTTGCGATTCCAAATACCGGTTCTCTGAACGCACTTATTAGACGTCCGCGAAAAGGAGTTTTTCTCACCACCGCCACTTTCGCAGCGTCTCGAGCGTATGCTCCAATGCCAGCCGCTGCGAGGTCTGCGTCGATTCGGTCAGCAGACTCTCATATGTATCGATCGCCAGCTTGAGCGCGACCGTGTCCTCCTCGTTGCTCGCCAAGCTCGTGGCGTTGTCGGCCAGCGCGGCGCGCGCGAGTTGGTCGGCGGGGAATCGCGTCGCCACCTCCTGCCATCGGTCCACCCGTTTGCGCAAATCAGATTCAGCCAATGCCCACAAATGCCACGCTCCACGATTTGCCGGATCGAGCTGCTTGGCTCGAGCTGCCATCGATCCAACGACATCGGGACCGCGGCCAGTGAGCCAGTAGGCGTTTGCCAGTACGACGATCGCTTGCGCGTCGTCGGGCAGCATGGCGACCACGCGCTCGTAGAGTGGGATCACCACCTCCGGCATGTCGCGATAGTCTTGGGCTAGGGATTTGAGATGGTCGGACGGAGTGCGCTTGGCGAACGCGCGGAGCTGATCGAGGAGAATTCCCACGTCGCCTGATCGGTGGTAGGCGTCGACGTGACTCGCCAGCTCGTCGCGTGCCGGGAACGGGCGTTCGGGCGCGGGGTACGGAGGACTACCGGTTGACATGGCGCGAAAGGTAGAAGCCCGGCACGAAGTTCGCAGCGTCGGACCAACTGGGAAAAGGCGAACCCAGGGTTGCGCCAAACTGGTTTAGTGGCGATACTCTTGTCGTCCGCCGAGCCGCGCCGTAGCGCCAGCATCGTCGGAATCGCGTGCCATGTCCGCGCCCCGACGGTACCGACAGCAGAGCACGCGTCGCGCCGCATTTTTTCCCGTCATACATCACGTTCATCGCGCGCACCGTTCGCGAGCGAGCCTGACGGGCATATGCGATTGCGAGTCGCCAGGACAGGCAGCGCGAGTTAGGAACTTGCAGGGCCCGCACGAAACGCGGGCAGACCGAAACAGATTCACCTTCTTACCCAACAATGGCATGACAGAAAGTCGACGCCCACCTCGTCGCGGCCGTGGCCGACGTCCGTCCAACAAGGCCGACGCGGACACCGGCGACAATCCGTATCGCGATGACGCAAGTGGGGCGGCCGGTCCCGAGACCGACGTGACGACCCGCAGCGACTCCGAACCAGACGCACCACCACGTGCCGAGCGTAGCTCGGCGACAGACGCTGAGCCGTCGAATCCGCCGCCGCCAGCCGCGGCCGAACCGCCGCCGCCCAGCATCGATCGTCAGAGTATCGATCGCCAAAGTGGTGAGATCGAGATCCAGGGCGCCGGCAACGGCGGCAATGGAAGCAACCTTCCCAACGCGTTCCGCAACGACGCCGGTGGGCCCAACGGCGGCAACCCAGCGCGCGGATATCAGCAATCTTCAAACATTCCTGGTCGGGATCGCGGCGATCGTCCGGACCGCGGTGATCGCGGTGATCGACCAGACCGTGGCGACGGCTTTCAAGATCGCCGCAACGGACGACGGCATCGGCGCGGACGGGGACGCGGTCCTCGTCGCGAACCGCAGCAGCAACAACAACAACAGCAGCAGCAACCGCAGGGGCCGATCCAAGTCATCGCCACTGGTGAGATGCGCGGCTGGTTCGACTCCGCACGCGACGCGGGATTCATTCGTCGCCCCGGCAACAGCTACCTCGCCGATTCGGGCGACGCCTACGTTCCGCCGAGCCTCGTGCGGCAGTTCGGGTTGCGCCGGGCCGATCTCGTCGACGCCACGATCGGATTCGATCCGCGCGGACGTCCGACGGTTGTCGAGATTCGCACGATCAACGATGCTGATCCGGTACTCGCGGCCAAGCGCCCCGAGTTCAATTCCCTTCCCGCCTCGTATCCCGAGCGCAAGCTGTTCATGGAAACGGGACGTCCGGCGAAAGTCGGCAACGAGCTCACGCGCCGAGCCATCGACCTCATTGCGCCGATAGGCTACGGCCAGCGCGCATTGATCGTCGCACCCGCGCGCGCCGGCAAGACGACGCTGCTCCACGCGCTCACCGAAGGCGTCGCGATCAATCATCCGAGCGCGGTGCTCCTCATCCTCCTTGTGGACGAACGTCCGGAGGAAGTGAGTGAAGCCATCTCGTGGGGCGTGGGCGAAGTGATCTCGTCGAGTTTCGATCAGCCCGCGCAACGACACGTCGAAGTCACGGACATCGTGCTCAACCGTGCCCACCGTCTGGTGGAGAGCGGCAAGGACGTCGTGATCGTGCTCGATTCTCTCACGCGCATGGCGCGCGCGCACAACACCGCCGAGCGTGGAACGGGGCGCACGTTGTCGGGCGGACTCGATGCGACGGCGATGGCGAAGCCGAAGGCGTTTTTCGGGTCAGCTCGCTCTATTCCTGAAAGCTCCGGCGGCGGCTCGTTGACGATCATCGCCACTGCGCTCGTCGAGACGGGCTCGCGGATGGACGACGTGATCTTCGAGGAGTTCAAGGGTACGGGCAACTGCGAGATCAAGCTCGATCGCAGTTTGGCGGAGAAGCGGATTTATCCGGCGATCGATATCGGGACGAGCGGAACGCGTCGCGAGGAGAAGTTGTTCCGTCCGGATCAGATCGACAGCGTGTACACATTGCGTCGCGGGTTGAGCCAGATGCCGCCGCAGTCGGCGATGGAGTGGCTCATAAAGAGGATCGCGGCCACGCCGTCGAATGATGCGTTGTTAGCTGGACTGTAGGCGGACTGCTCAAGAGCGCAACCGTCGGACGACGCGAGTGCCAAACGGCGCGGGCGCCGTTTGGCGGTTGCGCTGTTAAGCAGTTGTCGGTCCTCGGCGAACCCGTCCGTAGCTGCTTGTAACAAGCCGGTCCGGCCCTTGCTTCTCTCGCGAGGGCCATGCGTCTCCCTGTCTCCCCGTGGGTGGCCGCATTCGCTGTGGGAGTGACGCTCGCGGTCTCTCCGCAGCGGATGACTGCCCAGAACACCCACGACATGCAGCGCGAAGCACCCGAGGTGCGACAGCTCGTCTTCAAGGGCGTCGTACACATCGACGTGCGCGATCTCGAGCGAAGCATCTCGACCCAGGTGACCAAGTGCAGGAGCCTGCTCCTCGAGCCGTTCTGTCTCATCGGCCGCGGCAGCACGTTTCAGGACCGGCACTACTTCAGCGAGACTGAATTTCGCCGCGACGTGCTCCGGATCCGGCTCTACTACTGGAAGCGGGGCTATCGCGACGCCGAGGTGGATACGTCGGTCGTGCGCACGGGGCCGCGCGCGGTGCGCGTCACGTTCGACGTGCACGAGAATCAGCCGACGACCATTCGGAAGATTTCCATCAGCTACGACTCGACGCTGATCAGCGGCAAGATCCGCGATCGTCTCACGTTGTTGCGTGCAAAGGATCCGCTCGACCTGATCGTGCTCGACTCGATGCGCGTGTTGTTTCAGAATGAGCTCTGGGATCGCGGATACGGCGACGCGACGGTCGACACGTCGGTGGTCGTTGATACGGCGACCAAGTTGGCCGACGTCGGGTTGCTGCTGACGAACAACCGCATCACGACCGTGGGCCGCGTCACGGTGCGGGGCGCGGAGCGCGTCGACGTCGCGACGATTCGACGCTCGATCACGTTCCGCGAAGGAGGCTTGTTCCGGCAGTCAGACGTGCTGGAGAGTCAGCGGAATCTGTACGAGTCGAACCTGTTCCGACTGGCGACGATCGATGTGCCGACGCAATTCGACAGCGTGAAGAACGTGAACATCGACGTGACGGAGGCGCCGTTGCACGAGGCGCGGATGGGGCCCGGCATCACGAACGTCGATTTCCTTCAGTTTCAGGCGCACTACACCAGCTACAATCTGTTCGGCGGCGCGCGCCGGTTGGACGTCGATGGTACGATCGGGAACTTGCTCGCGTCGTCGCTGCAGGGACGCGGCACGTTCCGCAACATCCGAAGCGATCTCGCCAAGCCCGACACGAACATCTCGCCGTACGTTCAGCCGACGTACACGGCGAGTATCGACTTCAAGCAGCCGGCGTTCCTGCAGCGCCCGGCCGAGGCGGTGGGGGTCGGCGCGTTCGCGCACCGCAACATCAACCCGGGCGTCTTCATCGATCGCGGCGTGGGTGGAACGGCAACCTACACACACCAACTCACGATCCGCGCGCCGCTCAGTCTCAACTATCGGTACGAGATCAATCGCGTCCTCGCGAGCGACGTGTACTTCTGCGTGAATTTTGGCGTGTGCGATTCGCTCACGATCGGAACGCTGCGGTCGCACCAATCGCTGTCGCCGCTCACGCTGACCGGATTCATCGATCGGTCGGACATTCCATTCTCCCCGACCAAGGGCTACGTCGCGCGCGTCGATTTCGAGCACGCGTCGGCGTACACGGCCTCGGACTATCGATACAATCGCCTCTTCCTCGACGCGGCGGTCTACGGACACAAGAGCCGTACGCAGAACGTCTACTCGGCGCATCTGCGAATGGGGTGGGTGCGGCCGGTGAACAGCGGCGCTGATATCGGGCTGCTGCATCCACGCAAACGGTTCTACGCCGGCGGCGCGAACTCGGTGCGCGGTTACGCGGAGAATCAGCTCGGGCCGCGCATCTTGACGATCGATGACTCGACGCTGGTGAAGGGCGCGACCAGCATCAACGGCGGAACGTGCGCGCTCACGGTCGATGCGGTGAAGTTCTGCGATCCGAATTCCCCCAAACTCAAAGCGATCGACTTCATTCCGCAGCCGCTCGGCGGAACCTCGTTGATTGAAGGAAGCGTGGAGTATCGCATGCCGCTTCCGCTCGGCCCGCACATTCGAAATTTCGTCGGTGCGGTGTTCGTCGACGGAGGCATCGTCGGCTCGGGAAGCATTCGCGGCATCCAGACCATCACGAACATCGTGAAGGGAACGGCCGCCATCACGCCGGGGTTCGGCATTCGATACATGTCGCCCGTCGGACCGATTCGCGTCGACTTCGGAATCAACCCGAGCCGCGCCGAGGCGCTCGGCGTGGTGACCGCTGTGCGCGACAGCACAGGGCAGCGGAGAATCGTGCCGCTCGGAGTGTCGCGGAATTTCGCGAACGGCAAGACGCTGCTCGATCGTTTGATCTTGCACTTCTCGATCGGCGAGGCGTTCTGATGGCGGCGTGGCGGCACAACCGCGGCGCGGGCAACGAAGCACCCGGCCCGAGTCAGCGCGATGGACTCCCCGCGTGGCGTCCCGCGCCCGAGCCGCTCAACTGGCGCCGCGGAATTCTCGTCGGCGCGTCGATGATCGCGGCCCTGCTCCTGCTGGCCGCGATTGCCGTGGTGGTCGTCACGGGCACCGACTGGGGTCGCGAGCGCGTGCGTCGCTACGCCGTGGGCATGATCAATGGAATGATCCACGGCAAGGCAACGATCGGCCAATTGTCGGGCAACCTGCTGACCGGCATGACGGTGCACAACATCGCGATCACCGACAGCGCGGGACAGGCGTTCATCGCCGTCGAGTCGTTCAAGGCGAACTACGAGATCGCGAGCTTGTTGCGGAAGCGCATCTGGATTCGCGACGCGGTGCTCGTTCGCCCGCTCGTGCTGCTCGATCGTCCGCCGAATGGGAATTGGAACTGGCAGCGAATCTTTCCGCGCGACACGACACCCAAGCCGGCATCGCAACAGACGAGCTGGGGCGATTGGATTCGCTTCACGACCACGAAGATGGTCAACGGCCAGCTCATCGTCCGCACACCGTGGAAGCCGAGTGACAAGCTGAGCGCCGCGGGGCGGGACAGCGCGATTCGTGAGGCGCTGGGCGGCGGCTCGCGGCTCATGGTGGAACGCGTCTCCGGCGGATTCCAGAAGATCGTGCAGTTCGATTCGATGACGGCGACTCTTCCGTTGTTGCGTCTGTCGGAGCCCGGCGCGCCAAATCGGTTGGCCGAGATTTCGTCGTTGTCGATGGTCGCGTTTCCGTTTCGTCCGCCCGGTGCGCGGGTCGTCGACCTGAAGGGCGTGTTTCCGTTCAACAATGATTCAGTGTGGTGGAAGGGTACGTACGCCGCGCTGCCGAACTCGAAAGCATCGGGTGACGGGAGCTATCAGTTGAGCAGCGGCGATCTCACGCTGTCGATCCACAGCGATCCGGCGAGCTTCACCGACATGCGGTGGGTGTATCCCCGTCTGCCGAATGGTCAGGGAAAGCTCGACCTCAAGTTGATGTGGCGCGGCGCGGTACAGGACTACACGCTGACCAACACCGACATTATGATGGGAACGTCGCACACGACGGGCTCGATCGGTGTGACGCTGGCCGACACGATCACGATTCACAATACGAATCTGCGTTTCTCGGGCGTCGACACGCGGATGCTCGAGCAGCTCATTCCGCATTTGAAGTCGCCGCGGCG
>DASYSU010000192.1:0-6131 GCA_036002925.1 Gemmatimonadaceae bacterium
GGTGTTCGTCTCCGATCGGAGCGGCGGCGACAATCTCTGGATCATGTCGCTGGACAAGAAGGACACCGTCCAGCTCACGAAGGGGAACGACAATCTGTACGTCTCGCCGACGTTTACGCCCGACGGCAAGTACGTCGTGGCCTCCAAGTCGGGCGGGCTCGGGGGCGCCGCGAAGTTGTGGATGTACCATGTCGATGGCGGCAACGGTGTCGCGCTCCTCGCCAGCGCTCCGCCGCAGCTCAAGACCATCGGCGCGGCATTTGGGAAAGAGTCGCGGTACATCTGGTATGCGGCGCGGCAAGGTGACTGGCAGTACAACGCCGTGAGCCCGCAATACCAGCTCTACATCTACGACCGCGAGAACGGCAAGACGTCCCAGATGTCGACGCGCTTCGGGTCCGCGTTCCGTCCCGTCCTTTCGCCCGACGGCAAGTATCTCGTCTACGGCACGCGCTTCGAGACGAAGACGGGCCTCCGCATTCGCAATCTCGACACGCAAGCGGAGGATTGGCTCGCGTACCCGGTGCAGCGCGACGAGATGGAGTCGCGCGCTCCGCTCGACGCCTATCCCGGCTATTCGTTCACGCCGGATTCAAAGTCGGTCGTCGTCTCGTATGGCGGCGAGATCTGGCGCGTGCCCGTCGACAAGAGCGCGGCGAAGAAGATTCCGTTCGTCGCCGAGGTGAAGCTCGAGATGGGACCGGAGGTGAAGTTCGCCAATCGGGTAGACACGACGAGCCAGTTCACCTCGCATCAGGTGCGCGATATCGCGCCCTCGCCGGACGGAACGAAGTTGGCGTTCACGTCGCTCGATCGCGTCTACGTGATGGATTTGCCGAACGGCAAGCCGACGCGCGTGTCGACGAACGACGTTGGCGAGTACGGGCCGGTGTGGTCGCCCGACTCGAAGTCCATCGCCTGGGTCACGTGGAGCGATCAAGCGGGCGGTCAGATCATGCGTGCGACGTGGGCAGCCCGCGCGGGCACACCAACCGTCACGCAGCTCTCGAGGAACGCTGGACTCTACTCGGATCTCGCCTGGTCGCCGTCCGGCGATCGCATCGTGGCGACGCGAGCCGCCGCGCGCGAAATGCAGGAGGCTGGTGCGGCGTTCTTCGGACCTGCCGCGGCCGACTTCGTGTGGATTCCAGCAACCGGCGGTGCCGCGACGTTGATCATGCCGGCCGCCGGACTCGGGAACGCGCACTTCACAACGAACCCCGATCGTATCTACGCGTACGGTCGCCGCGATGGACTCGTCTCGTTCCGGTGGGACGGAACCGACATGAAGTCGCACCTCAAGGTCACCGGTCCGATGCCGCCCCAGGCCAACGTGCCCGGCGCCGCGATGACGCTCGACGCGGGAATGGAGCACGAGGAAGCGAAGCGGATGATGGGCGGCCGCGCGGCGCGAACGGTCTTCGGCGACGATGATCCGACCGAGCCGGCTCCGCCACCGCAGCCACCTGCCGCCGGGTTGGTGATGATGGCACCCAAGGGCGATCAGGCATTGGCCATGGTCGACATGAATCTCTACACGGTGACGGTGCCGCAAGTTGGCTCGGCGCCGGCAACGGTGTCTGTCGCCAATCCGGCGTCGGCCGCGGTTCCAGTGCGAAAGCTCAACGAGATCGGCGGCGAGTTCCCCACATGGACAGCCGACGGCCGGAAGGTCATGTGGGCGCTGGCCAACGCGGTGTGGACGTACGACCTCGATCGCGCCAAGGTCGTTGAGGATTCTCTCAAGGCTGACGCGCGCGTCAAAGCAGCGGCAAAGCGCGATAGCGCGGCGGCTGCCGGCGCCCCCGCGGCACCGCGGCCAGCCGCCGATTCGGCCAAGGCCGACACGAGCAAGAAAGACAAGCCGGGTTACAAGCCCGTCGAGCGTCGCATCGTGGTGACGGCGACGCGGGACACACCGCGCGGCGCCGTCGTTCTCCGCGGCGGACGCGCGATCACGATGAAGGGCAAGGAAATCATCGACAACGCCGACGTCGTCGTGCAAGACAATCGTATCACGGCGATCGGCGCGCGCGGGACGGTGCAGGTGCCGTCCGGCGCCAAGATCATCGACGTCGCCGGCAAGACGGTGATGCCCGGCTTCGTCGACACGCACTATCATCCGCAGTGGCTGACACCGAACGTCCACACCAACCAGGTGTGGCAGTACCTCGCTACGCTCGCGTACGGCACGACGACGACACGCGACCCACAGACAGCGAGCACCGACTTCCTCTCATACGGCGATCGCGTCGAGACGGGCGAGGTCGTTGGACCGCGCATCTACACGACGGGACCGGGCGTCTTCAGCAACGAACAGATCAAAGACCTCGATCACGCCCGCACGATCCTCAAGCGTTACTCGCAGTACTACGATACGAAAACGCTCAAGATGTACATGACGGGCAACCGCCAGCAGCGCGAGTGGGTCATCATGGCGGCGAAAGAGCTAGGCCTCATGCCGACCACCGAAGGTGGCCTGGACTTCAAGCTCAACATCACACACGGGCTCGACGGATATCCCGGCGTCGAGCACACACTGCCGATCACGCCCAAGTTCGACGACGTATTCGAGTGGTACAAGGCGACGCAGCTCACCAACTCGCCGACGTTGATCGTCGAATACGGCGGACCATTCGGCGAAGGATGGTTCTACCAGTCCGAGGATTTGCTGCACGACGCGAAGCTCAAGCACTTCACGCATCCGGTCGACTTCGACACTAAGGTGCGGCGTCGCGGCGTCGGCAACTCACCCGGACCGGCGGGGTTCGCAGTAAAAGAAGAGTACGCGATGTGGCAGCACTCGCAGGACGTCGCGAAGACGGTCGCAGCGGGCGGCCGCATCGGCGTCGGCAGTCACGGCCAGCTGCAAGGGCTCGGCATGCACTGGGAGATCTGGCTGCTGCAGAGCGGTGGTTTATCACAGCACGACGCGCTGCGCGCCGCGACGATCGTCGGCGCCGAGGCGATCGGGATGGGTCAGGATCTCGGTTCGTTGGAGGCGGGCAAGCTCGCCGACGTGATCGTGCTGGATAAGGATCCACTCACCGACATTCGCAACACCAACACGGTCAAGTACGTGATGAAGAACGGCCGCATGTACGACGCGAATACGCTCGACGAGGTGTATCCGCGGCAACGGAAGCTCGCCGCGCAGCAATGGATGAGCGGCGGACCGAGTGTGGGAGCCGGTATCCGATAATCGGCTCGCAT
Source organism: Gemmatimonadaceae bacterium (assembly GCA_036002925.1). Classification (GTDB taxonomy): domain Bacteria; phylum Gemmatimonadota; class Gemmatimonadetes; order Gemmatimonadales; family Gemmatimonadaceae; genus JAQBQB01. Next base: position 3,214 of record DASYSU010000192.1, read on the forward strand.
CGTTGACGGCGCCGGCCAGAGGATATCTCTGGCCGCGCTGGCTTTTCCTGCGCGCGCTGGGGCTGATCTTCTTCTCGGCGTTTTACTCGCTCGCCTTTCAGATCCACGGTCTGATCGGCGAGCGAGGCATTCTTCCCGCCACTGCATACCTCGGCGCGATCAGCAGCGCCGTGCCGAGCATCAAGCGGTTGTGGTACGCGCCGAGTCTGTTCTGGCTGGACTCGAGCGACCGGGCGCTCACGATGTTGGTCGGCGCTGGTATCGCCTGCTCGCTGCTCGTGATCGTGAACGTGTGGCCGCGAATCATGATTGCGCTGTCGACGGTGCTCTTCTTGAGTTGCATCGCGACGCTCCAGGACTTCTCGTCGTATCAGTCCGACGGGATGCTCCTCGAGGCGGGCACGATCTCCATTTTCTTCGCGCCGCGCGGCATGTGGCCGCGACTCGGCGCCGCCGACCCACCGTCGCGCATTGCGCTGTTCATGCTGCGCTGGGAGTGGTTGCGGATCTATTTCGAGTCGGGCGTCGTGAAGCTCGCCAGCGGCGATCCGCATTGGCGCAACTTCACGGCGATGGACGACTACTATGAGAACGGTCCGTTGCCGGCGTGGCCGGGCTGGTACGTCCAGCATTTCCCGCACTGGTATCACGCGGCGACGGTGGCGTTGACGCTCGTCGTCGAGCTGGTCCTCGTGTGGGCGGTCTTTCTCCCGCGACGGTTCCGCATCGGCTGCTTCGTCATCGTGACCGCGCTTCAGATCGGCATCATCGCGACGGCGAATTATGCGTTCCTGAATTATCTCGTCCTCGTGCTCGGATTCCTGTTGCTCGACGATGAGGCTGTTGAGTGGGTACTTCGTCGGCTCAGGCCGCGCATGCGCTCGACGTTGACCACAGCGGAATCGCCACAGCCAGAGAACTCTCGTACGAGCTGGCGATCGTGGGCCGAACTCGTCGCGCTCGGCTGGATCTTCTACGCCACGATATGGGCGTTTTTCGCTCCAGGCTCGCGCGGTCCGCTCGCATTTCCTGAGCGCGTGCTCGAGCCATTTCGAATCGCTAATGCGTACGGGCTCTTCGCGAACATGACGCCCGCGCGCTACGAGATAGAGTTTCAAGGCAGCAGCGACGACGGCAAGACCTGGTTGGCGTACCCCTTCCGCTACAAACCCCAAGACCCGATGGAGCGCCCGGGCATTTACGCCCCGTACCAGCCGCGCTTCGAGTGGAATCTCTGGTTTGCGTCGCTCGGTCCGTGGCAGTCGTCGCCATGGGTGGTAACGACGCAGCAGCGACTCATCGAGGGAAGCCCGAGCGTGCTGCGACTGTTCCGACGCGATCCGTTCTCCGGCCACCCGCCGACTCGAGTGCGAGCGGTTCTTTGGCAATACTGGTTCACCGACTCGGACACGAAGCGCCGAACAGGCGCCTGGTGGCGCCGGAAAGAGCTCGGATTGTTCTCGGGGGTCTTGTCGCGCCGCCCGGACGGCGGATTCGTTCTGGGGCCGTCACCGTAGGAATCCAGGCTGTGGATGACGTTTTTCGCCGGCTCGCTGCGTAAAGCCAAACGAGCCGAACGACGCCAGCAAAGGCCAAACGTCATTTTCAGAATCTGGAGACCACTATGCGACGCCGCTCCATCTCGTTAGCACTCGGGTTGCTCGTCGCCGCCGCTGCGTGCGGTGGCAGCAGCGACTCCACCGCGCCCAACAACAACAACAATCAAACTCCAACCGCGACCAACGGCACGTTTTCGGCTACGATCAACGGCGTTGCGTGGGGCGCCACGGGCACTGTCGCCGTCAACCACTCCACCGGCGGCATCATCGCCATTTCAGGGTTCGGACTGATCGGCACGTCCACTGGTTATTCCGTCGCGCTCGCGATCGGTGCTACGACCGGACCGGGGACAGTGTCACTCAACTACTTAAACCCGACAACGTCCCTACTCATCGTCGGGAGCTCGACCGGCGCGGGATGGACCACCTTCTCGAATGGCGGTACCGGCACGATGACGATCACGACACTCACGAGCAATCACATCGTCGCGACATTCACCGCCGATGCGGTGGCCACCTCCGGCGGCGCGACGGGAACGATACCGATCCGGAATGGCAAGCTCGATGTGACGTTCTAGCGTCACATCCGCTGGTACACCTCGGTCAGTCCGCCCACGAATTCCGTGAGGATCGTTCCGCTGAGGGACGCCGAGAATGTCTGCCCCGTGTCGCGGTCCGTGAAATCGATGGCTCCGTTGTTGTTCGAGTAGAACCCCTGCTCGACGACGACGGAGCCGTCGCTGAACTGCGCATCGTCGCTGAAGGTTCCGTCGACGTTCAACGTCAGCACGTCGCTGACGAGGGTTCTGCCATTCGAGAACGTGACCGGCAGATTCGTTCCGTTGATCGCACGGAGCGAATAGAGTCCCGCCACATTCGTCGTCGGCCCAACCGCGTTCGAATCATTGCACCCCGCCAACCCGATGGCGAGCGCGACGATCGTGATTGTAGTACGTCGCATGAGCTACTCCTTTGGACTTCAACTTGATCCCGTTCCCGTCCTCCCTTTAGCAAAGGCTAAACCGCGCGAGACTCTGCTGTCCGAAGCGCGGCTCAGAAGTTCGTGCTCTCGAGCGCATACGCCGCAGAGCTCGTAACCGGCGGGCGCGACAGCGCGATGACGGCGAGCGACACCATGCCGCAGACGAACACGCCGGCCCATGCCGCGACCGGCCCGAAGCGGTCGAGCGCGGCCGTGCCCGCCCAGGGTCCAACGATGAGCGCCAAGCTGAACGTGCTCGAGTATGCGCCCATGTATTCGCCACTCCGGCCGGGTGGCGCGAGATCGGCGACATATGCCGTCGACACCGGGAAGAGCACCATCTCGCCGAACGTCCAGATCACCACCGTCACCGTGAT
>DASYSU010000193.1:0-4130 GCA_036002925.1 Gemmatimonadaceae bacterium
CACGCCAAATGCAACCGACATCGGAATCCCGGACGGTCGATAGACATTGAGAAAACGCGAAAGCCAGAGCGCAACGAGGACTCCGACGACGCCGCCCGCGGCGCACAAGATCGAGCTTTCGACGATGAGCTGCCTCATGAGACGGGCGCGACCGGCGCCAACGGCCATGCGCGTCGCCATCTCGCGCGTGCGACCGGTCGCGCGCGCGAGGAGCATGCCCGCGGCGTTCGCCGCGGCGATCACGAGCACCAGGAGTGCGACGCCAAAGAGCATCCCAACGAATTGCTCCATCGAGTTCTGCATCGGAGTTGGGAGCGTCCGCAGCGGCTCGGCCCACGCATCGAGGATTCTCGTTCTCGGATCCTGGATCGGCACACGCGGCGCGATAACCTTGAGCGCTTCGCTCGCACCGCGCGCGGTGACGCCGGGGCGCAAACGGCCAAAGAGGTTCAACCAGTGGATGCTGAGAGCGCCCGCGACCTTCTCGTCGGCGACACTCCGGCCGCGAATGATCGGCTTCGCATACGTCGGCTCCGGAACCCACACGTCGATCGGGAACACTGCGCCGATCGCCCCCTTGAAGCCCTTCGCTGCCACCGCGACGACGCGCATTGGGCGGCTGTCGATATAAATGGTCTTTCCGATGATGCTCGAGTCTGCGTTGAGTGTCCCCTGCCAAAAGTCGTAGCCGACGACCGCGACCGCCTCGGCGCCGCCCGGTGTGTCGATGTGTGAATCGTAGAACCGCCCGAGCGCCGGGCGGACGCCGAGCACGTCGAAGTAACTTCCGGATGTGACGAGACCGCCAACGGACCTCGCCTCATTCCCGATCCGAACCGAGAAGGACGCATGACTCTGTGCGGCGATGTTGGTGAAGACGCCGGCCGTCGCATCGCGGTAGGAGAGATAGCGGTCGTACCGAAACGCGCTCGCGCCGAAGTTCATGACTTGGCCCGGCCCTTTGCGTCGCTCTTGAATCACGACGACCGCTTTCGGATCGGCCACCGGTACGGGACGCAGGACGAGCGCTTCGAGGGCGCTCAGCACTACCGTCGTCGCGCCGAGCCCGATCGCGAGGATGGCGATGACGCCCAGGCTGAATGCGGGCGCCTTCTTGATCGCGCGTACGGCGAAGCGCAGGTCCGCATCGATCCCGGAGAACGCGCCGGCGATTCGTTTCACGAGCGGCAGCCGTGGTTGCTGATTCTTGCGACGCTTGGCCGCGAACCGCTCGACCGCCGCCGGATTCGGGCGTAGACGGTGACGCACGAGAGCAAGCGGTGTGAACGCGTTGCCGGCGACAGCGCCGGCGATCAGCGTATCGCGAAAATCTCGCGCGCGGCGCCAGCGTTGCTCAGCGTCATACGCGAGACAACGCTCGATTGCCCGTACGAGATCTCTTGGCGCATCGGGCGCGCAAACGCTTAAGGGTACGACGGGTCCGCGGCGTTGCTGCGCAAGTCGCTCGGTCGGCGATGTCGCGTCGAACGGCAGACGTCCCCCGAGCAGTAGAAACCCGAGCACGCCGAGCGAGTAAATCTCGCTGCGGGGGTCGAGCTCCGGCTCGCCAAACATCTGCTCGGGTGCCATGAAGTGCGGGGTGCCCCACGTCTCACGCGTGGCATTGACGCCGAGATCGCGCATGGGAAACGCGGCGACGCCGAAGTCGATGAGGCGAACGCGCGGTGGGATGTGGTCGTCGACGGCCCCGGCGCGCTCCAGCAACACGTTCTCGGGCTTGAGGTCCCGGTGCAGCAGGCCCTCGCCGTGTACGTACGCGAGCGCGTCGGCGATCTCGATGAGGATTCGTCGAACTTCGTCGGCGTCGAACGGCTCGTCGTGCACGAGGCGATCGGCGAGTGTCTGCCCGCTCACATAGGGCATGACCATGTAGACCATGCCGTTCAACTCGCCGAACGCGAGCAGCGGCACCACCGCCGGGTGGCTCAGGTTCGCGATGGTGCGCGCTTCGCGGAGCAGGCGCTCGCGCTCATCGTCGCTCCATGCGCGATCGCCGCGGAGCACCTTGATCGCGACGAGCCGGTGGAGGTCGCGCTCGCGCGCTAGGTAGACGGCGCCGAATGTGCCAGCCCCAAGCGTGCGGATGATCTGATACCGGTTGCCGAGCTGCCGCTCGACGTCGGCGCGATCGCCTTCTGTCATTTCGATAGACTCACGGCGGATAACGCCCGCGACACGGACGGATAACGGTGCCAGCCTAGAGTGGAATCGAACGTACGAGGCGGGAGCGCGATGAGCAACTTGCCGTCGCGCGTCGCAACGCGGCTTTCCACCGAGGTCCTATCATGGTCAAGACGATGCTCACAGGCGTCGCGGTCGCGATCAGCCTGAGCGCGTGCCAACACTTGGCGCCGCTGTCGCCGGCTCAATACGCACACGCCCGAGAGCATAGTGTGTTCATCGGCCAGGAGGGCCACGCGCTCCTGCCGGATACCGTCAGCGACGCGAAAGCGTTGGGAGTCGGGGACAGCCTTCTGTACGGCCGCTACATCGGCGGAATCATGGATGCCGTCCGCCGCAGCGGGAAATCCGAGATCATGCTGCGCATCCATGGCGGCGTGAACTCGCTCGCCGAACAGGTCGACACAAATATCTCAATCACCAAGGGGATCTACGCTGATTCGCCCGACAGCTCGGCGGATTATTATCCGCTCTACGTCAACTGGGAATCGTCGATCAGCCGATCGTACGTGGACCATCTGCTTTTCGTTCGGCAGGGTCACGCGTACCGCGGCGTCAATCCGATCGGCTGGGGATTGGCGCCTCTCTATGTTGTCGCGGACGTCGGCCGCGCCCTGACGGCGGCGCCGCTCCACTGGAAGGCCCAGATCACGAGTTTCTGGGGCACCGGAGCGGTGAACCCGACGTGGCTCGATAACGATTCAGCGCGGAGCATGAGTGGCGAGAGGGCCGGGACGGGTCCCACTCCTCGACCCTGCGACAGAAGTCCCGAGAACGCAGCGTTGCGACGCGCGGACCCGAGCCAGGTCGCGCTCGAGTTGTGCCCGTTCCGTCGAACGCGTTCCGAGACCTGGCTCGATCGCGCGATCGTCCTGCTCGCACCACTGCCACTCCTCCCGACGTTGCCGTATCCTCGCCATGCCAGCGGCGGAAAAGCACGGTGGTTCAGCACACGACTGCCGGCTCACATCCCCGGCACGCGGCTCAAGTTGTTCTCGCCCTGGATGGCGGATCATGTCAGCCTGCTTCGCGTGCCGCTCGCGCCGCTCAGCGTCATTGCCATGGACGCCATCGGCAAACCCAGCTACGAGAACATGCGGCGTCGAACAGAGACGATGTTTCATGACGCCGACGAATTCGCGTTGAGCTCGAAGCGGCAGCAAGCGGGCAACAGATACGCGAAGCCGACTGGAGCGCTACCGCAGTTCATCGATTCGCTCAATGCGCTCGTGCAGAACAGCATGCCGTTCCGGTTACACGCCGCAGATTCGCTGACCCTCTGCTGGTCGAAAGTCTCGCGTGACACCACGCTCGTCGCCACGTCGCCGTATCACGTCACGCTCATTGCGCACAGCATGGGAGCGATCATCGCCGGCGACATCTTGCGGAGCTGTCCGGGGTTCGCCATCGGCAACGTCGTGTTCATGGCCGCCGCGCAAACGGTACGCGAGTTCGACCACGACGTTCTTCCGTATCTCGGAGCGCATCCCGAAACGAGGTTCTACAATTTGACGCTGCATCCGCGCGCGGACAGGCTCGAAGCAACACCGGCCATGCGGTTCTTTCTGCATGGCAGCTTGCTCGCTTGGCTGGACGGGTCTCTGAACGATCCCGACACGGATGCCGATCGCGTGATTGGACGATACGAGACCGCCATTGCCGCGCTGCATTTGATTCCCGATTCGATTCGTGGCCGGGTGTATCTCAAGGGCTTTGGATACGGCGGCGACCAGAGGGAGTTCTACGCAGGAGGCCGGCCGTATCAGCACGCGCACTTCGGTGAGGCGCGCGTGCATTTCTGGCGCTGCGACTTCTGGACTCCGGCAACGGCCTTGAGTGATTGCATCGCACCGGCGCGCCGTTCCACACTCACGACGGCGCTGGACTCGGTCCCGTGATCACGCACCCTCAGGACATTCAGTGCTTCG
>DASYSU010000194.1:0-7553 GCA_036002925.1 Gemmatimonadaceae bacterium
AGCGCCGAGCCGAAAGTGAAGGCCGTGTAGCCTGGACGCTCGAGCGGTTCTTTCGACTCGTACGATTCCTTCCACCGGGTGGCCGTATCGAGATCCGCCGAGCTCACGAAGCGCTCCCACGTGTGGCGCAGGGTGTCTCCGTTGGTGTGAACCTCGAGGAAGCTCCATCGATACTTCACACCGGCCGGCGATGCCTCGACCAGCGTCACGACCGATTCGCGATCACCCTTGCCTTCGTCGTGAAGTATTTGGGTGAGTGCCAGGTTCTGCACGCGAGGAATGGTCGGCGACGCCTGGGCGTGCAGTGGCGCGACGGATGCCAACGTCATGCCGGTGACGAACCAGAGGCAGTGAGGGCGAGGAAATGCCGACATGCGAATGACTCCCGCCTACTTGACCACGATGCCCGCGATCTCTTCCGCCGCATGCTCAATGAGCGGCGTCAGCAAGTCCTCGCCATCCGATTTGGCTTTCTGCTTCGACTTGGCCTCCTTCAACACGCTTCCGGTCTCCGACTCGAGCCGGTACGACAGCTCCATTTCGTCATGTGTCTTTGTCGTCGCGGCAACGTCGGTTGCCGCGCGCGCGGCGCCCATGGCGCTCATCGACGCGACACGTTTCGTCGCGCTCGAGGCCTCGACCGAGGCGCCCCACGCCGCTTCCTGCGCGGCCTTACCGGCGATTTGCCCGAGCGCTCCACCCGAGCGACCTCGCTGCTGCTTGACGGTGACGAAGAGAACGAACTTGCAGTTGGCACGTCGCGCTTCTTCTCGCGCTTGCGACGCGAGCTTCGCGGTGAGTGCCGTCGCGGAAATCGTTGGTCCGGTCAGGTAGCTCTTGAATAGCTCGGTCACTGCGTCTGATGCGGTGGCGTTGTTTGTCGACGCGAACTGGGTGCTCGCGGGGGCGAGGCAGACGGGCGCGTTCGTGTGCGGAGCCGCGACGAGCGATGTGATGATGATGGGAACGATTAGGTGTAGCATGTGCATCTCCTCATGCATTGGCCTAGTGAGTCCGGTCGGGTTGTGTGGAACCAGAGCGGTCGTGCGCGCGGTGCACGTGTTCGCTACGGCACCGGCTGAAAAGCGCGGATCGTGGCGCCCTGCAGGTCCACCAGCACACGCGCGTTGCAGTGGCTCGCGGCCATCTGGCCAATGAGCGAATAGAAAAGGCCGCCGTCTGACGTCGCGACGGCAAGCGAAGCGTTGTAATTCGCCGCCAGTATTGGGCAGTACGGATCGCCCGGGCTGTAAGAGTCGAGGCGCGCGAGACTGAATCGAGTACCGGTCGTGAACGATGCCGCGAACGTGCGATAGGGATCGGTCGGGATGTACGGATCGCCCGGATTGTATGGATCGCCTGGATAAAGGTTCGTCGTCGCCCTCAGCGTGAGTGTCGAGACGTCGAACGACGTGAGCTTGTAATCCAGCGCGCCGTAGGCGATATCGCTTCCAATCACGCTGGCGCTACGCGCGGCCGGAGCCTGCACGCCGGTGGGCGACGGGCGATCAGAGCACCCGCCGGCTGCGACCAGCAGCACCAACAAGGAAACGAGGGGGAGCATCAAGCTTGAGGATTTCCGTTCGACCCGCATGACATATCTCCTATCAGTTGACGGTGAGGAGTTCGTGAATGGCAGGACTGCAAGAACGAGAAGATTCTCATCGCGGCGTCGAAACCCGGTGCAGCATGACATCCTTGGCGATGCCGCCATGCGCGTCGCGTCGCAGGTAGCGGACGGCGAACGGACTCGGCCCAGCACAGGCCTCGTAGGAGGCGACGCTGATCAGCATGGAGAGCGCGTAAGCCGCGGCCGGCTCGGTGGCGCGGTTCACCGACCCGCGGCTGTTCATGTCGGCGCGTCCGTCGACGGCGTACCGCGGCAGAAGCTCGAGGTGCATAACGGCGGCGTCAGCCCGGCTATGGATTGATTGGGCTTGCCCCGCGCCTTCGATCGTTTCGATCGTGCGCGTTAGGGCCGTCGAGCCCGCACGCACGTCAGCGGGCGCAATCATCGCAACGACGCGGGTGCTATCCGACGCATCTTTGTCCGTCCACATGCCCTGGTCGGGTGGGATTGCCGAGGGGCGGAGCCAGCCGCGAGTACACTCTGCTCCCGTTAGTGGCTTGGCTGACTGTTGCACGTCCCCGTCGAGTTGCGACGTGGATTTCGAGCACGCCGCGACAGGAGCACATGCGGCGAGTGCAATCGCAACGAGCGGCGGGCGGCGGAATGCATTGAACACGCGCCCACTCTGCTCGCGCGGCGTTACGAGCGTGTCTCTTCTCGCCGTTACTTACTGGTAACGGCCGTCCGGCGTGATTGCGGCCCTCGAGAACGGCCGATACACTAGTCCAGCCATGTCCACCGCGACTCGTCCCCGCCCATGATCGAGCTCGTGACGCTCGGCCGCGTCCGCCTGCTCGCCGGCGGTGATGACTCGGCGCCTCCTGGTCAACCGAAACGCATCGCGCTGCTCGCGTATCTCGCCGTGAGCGGCGAGGGAGCCGGCCGACGCCGCGACGAGCTCCTCGCCGCATTCTGGCCCGAGCTCGGCGATGACGAGGCGCGGCGCGCGCTAAGGCAAGCGCTGCATTATCTGCGTCGAGTGCTGGGATCGGACGTCATCGTCGGAGACGGAGAAGAGGTCGCGATCCGGCGCGACGGGCTGCGCTGCGATGCCGTAACATTCGAGCAGCTCGCGAGCGACGGGAAAGCGGAGGAAGCGCTCGCCCTCTATCAGGGCGATTTCATGCAAGGCTTCTATGTGCCCGACGTCTCATCGGAGTACGAGGAGTGGGTCGAGCGCACGCGCGCACGATTGCGCCGCCGAGCCGCCGCCGTCGCCTGGACGGCTGCCGAGTCGGCGGAGCGTGAGTTCGACGGCAACCGAGCTGTCGAGCGTGCGCGCCGCGCGTGCGAGCTCGAGCTGGACGAAGAAGCGGGGTGGCGAAAGCTGATGCGGCTGCAAGAGCGTCTTGGCGATCGTGCCGGAGCGCTCAGGTCGTACGCCGAGATCTGTGATCGGCTCGAAAAAGAATTCGACGCGAAGCCGTCGGCCGAGACGGCAGCTGTCGCGGCGTCGATTCGCTCGGCCAATCGTCCAATCGCGGTCTCGGCTGACGGGCCGCCCGTCGCGCCCGCTGCCCCGCCCATGTCTAGCGCAGACATCTCACCTGTCGCGCCGGAGATGGCGCTCGAGCAGCCTCGTGACCCGACGTCGGCGACCACCTCGAGACTCTCATGGAAGCCCGTCGTTGCGGTGCTCGTCACAGCAGTGGTTGCCGTCACCGCCATCGCTGCCATGAGTGTGCGAGCACGCGACCGGCGCGACGTACCCTCGCTCGTTGCGGCCGGTGCTCTCTCACCGCGCGCCAGAATTGTCGTCGGCGATTTCGCCGACCGCGTCGGCGACAGCGCGCTGGCGGCGGCGATCACACAAGCGCTCCGTGTCGACCTGAGCCAATCGCCGTTCGTGCGCATCGTCTCGCCAAGTCAACTCCGCGCGGCCCTCGTGCGCATGCAGCGGCAGGCGGACGCTCCGGTCAACGACTCGCTCGCGCGGGAGATCGCGCTTCGCGAGGGTGCGGCCGCGTACGTCGGCGGCGCGATCGCCAGAGTCGGCAGCGCGTACACGGTGACGGCACAAATCGTCTCCGCCGAGCGCGAGGAAGTGCTCGCGGCGGTGCGAGAATCGGCGCCGGATTCGACGATGCTCCTCGGCGCGGTCGATCGCGTGAGTGCAGCATTGCGCCACAGGATCGGCGAGTCGCTGCACGACCTGCGCGACAACCCTGGACTCAACCAGGTGACGACAGCTTCGCTGCCGGCGCTACGAGCGTACACACAGGGCTACCGACTCTTTCTGGCCGGACGACGTACGGAAGCACTGCGCTATCTCGAGCAGGCGGTGGCGCTGGACACCGGTTTCGCGATGGCATACCGGACCCTTGGGATCGTTTACGAGGCGATGTCCGAACCGGGACGTGCTGCGGATGCAGGCCGTCACGCGATGGCGAACCAGCAGCGTCTGGGTTTTCGTGAGCGTGCGTTCATGCTGGCCGGCGCCGCCTACGGCAGGGGGGACTATGAGACGGCCGTTCGCTCCTATGAGGATTTTCTCACACGCTATCCAAACGATGCGCCCGCGCTCAGCAACATGGCCCTCGCGTACCGGGCCTGGCGACGGTATGCCCAAGCGGAGAGCGTCTATCGCAAAGCGATTCAAGCCGACTCGACGATCGCGGTCATCTACTATGGATTGCACAGCGTGCTGGCCTATCAAGGCAAGTTCGCCGAGTCACGACACACGCTCGATGAGATTGCGCGGCGATTTCCCGGCAACGGCGTCTTGACAATGGTGGAGGTGCAGGACGCCGCTGCTCGACAGGATTGGGACGAAGCCGAGCGGCGGACGGAGGCCAACATCGCTGCAAGGCAAGGCGACACGCTGGGGCTCGTCGACGCATTCGAGCAGCTCGCCGGAATCGTGGAGACGCGAGGCCGGCTGGCTGAAGCTGAGCGCTATTGGCAAACGCAACTCCGTTTGAGCGCCGCCTCGCACTCGAGCCGGCGACATCTATATGGTATATCGCAGCTGGCGTACATCGACCTACGCTATCACGGCCAACGCGCGCGGGCGCGGGCGACGATGGATTCGGCGCTGGCCCGCACTCCACTCGACAGCATTCTCCCCGGCGACCGTCCGTACTACGAGCTGGCGCGCTTTTACGCCTATGTCGGCGAGCTCACCCGCGCACGCACGTTGCTCGCGTCGGCCGAAGAGAACGATCGGCGGCTCGGACAAAACCAAGCCGCCGAGGCAAGCTGGACGCGCGGCGTGATCGCGTTGGTCGCGGGTCGGGCTCGAGAGGCGGAGGCCCAGCTTCGTCAGGCAAGCGAAACCCACAAGTGTCCCATCTGCCTACTGCCTGATCTTGCTCGCGCGTACGAGGCCGTCGGGAAGCCTGACGCAGCGCTGCTCACGTACGAACGGTACGCGAACACTCCCTGGCTCTGGCGCTACGAGAACGACGCCAGCGAGCTGGGATTCGCGTTGATTCGGATCGGCGAGCTGTACGCCGCGAAGCGCGACCCCGAAAAGGCCGGCCAAGCTTACACGCGGCTGCTGCGGCTCTGGGAGCGCGGCGATCCGGAGATTCAGAGTTTACTGATCGACGCGCGGAAGAGGGTGGCGCCGGCGCCTCAAGAATAAGACGGCGCAAGTCGCGGTGACGGACATTCAACCGAAGGGTTGACAATCGTCGGAGCGCGACTATATTCAATGATATGGTTAAACGTTCGAACGGACTCGACCTCGTCTTCCGCGCCCTCGGTGACCACACGCGCCGGGCCATGCTCGAGCGGCTCGCGAAAAGCGAGCAAACCGTCAGCGAGCTCGCGGCGCCGCACAAGATGTCGCTCGCCGCGGCGTCGAAGCACATCCAGGCCCTCGAGCGGGCTGGTCTTGTGAAACGCACCGTGCGCGGACGCATCCACTACTGCCGCATCGACCCGCGGCCGCTCGAGCGCGCCGACGACTGGCTCCGGAATTACGAACGCCTCTGGGACACGCGCATCGAGCGGCTCGTCGAGCTGCTCCGACATCCCGACAACGACCCTTCTGACCCCGAGTGAGAATCCTTATGTCGACCATCACGTCTACCGACCGCATCGAAAAGCTCGTGACCCTCGACGTCCCGCGTTCGCGCGTCTGGCGCGCGCTCACCGACGTCAAGCAGTTCAACGCCTGGTTCGGGTCGGCGCTGACGGGAGTGTTTGCGCCCGGCGCCGAGGTGAGTGGAAACCTCACGTTCAAGAACTATGAACATGTGACGATGACGATCTGGATCGAGACGATGGAGCCCGAGCGCTTCTTCTCCTTCCGCTGGCACCCATACGCGATTGAACCCGGCGTCGACTACTCGTCCGAGCCGACGACGTTGGTCTCGTTCACGCTCGAGGATTCGGCCGGCGGGACCAAGCTCACGATCGTGGAGTCGGGATTCGACGCGATTCCCGAGTCGCGCCGCGCCAAGGCGTTCAGCATGAACTCCGCGGGTTGGGACGGACAGGTGAAGAACATCCAGAAGTTCCTCGCGAGCGGCGCCGCGGACGGCAGCTCGCGCAACGCCCCACACGAGCGATAAGCGACGTCACTGTACGGCATTCGACGCGCCGCCGCGCGAGGCGTCGGCTACCAGATTATCCAGAGTCTCGGCCAATGGCCGGCGTTTTCCGGAGCCCCACGCGATCTCGAACGTCGCGCGTACTGCACGTGGATGATCGAGCGCAGCGACGAACACGTCGGCAACGTCGGCACGCGCAATTCGATAGCGCGGCGACAACGGGAGCGGATGCTGGGTGACGTCGATCGCGTGGCGACCTCCCTCGGCATTCGACAGCCATGCGGCGCGAATGATCGTGTAACCGACATCGCTCGCTCGAATCTCGTCTTCCGCACGTCGGCGCCAAACCAACGTGTTGCCCTTATACACATTCAGGGAGAAGCTCCAGAATGATCGGCTCGTGACTCCGCTCGCGGTCATGTACAGAAACCTGCCAGCGAATCCGACGTGTCGCGCAGCAGCGAGCGTGTTCACAACGCCGTAGAACTCCGTCGCCCTGATGTGCCGCTCGAGAACCGGGCGGCCGCTACGGCGGCCCGCGGTGAAGATGATGTCATTTACTCCACGAAGCGCCGCGGGCAGCGTCGCCTCTTTCGTGATGTCTCCAGCGACGATCTCGAAATCGGAACCAAGGATGGTCGTCGCCCGGATGGGATCGCGGGCCAGTATGCGAACGTCGCTCCCGCGTTCTTTCAGCCGCCGCGCGATCAATAATCCCGTGCCCCGTGTTCCACCGATCACCAATACTGGCTGTGCGCGCGTCACGGCGATTGATGTTCGATCAAGTTGCGGATGGGCTACGGCCGGAGCATCTGGATGCGGCCTGACCTGTTCACGACCCTCACGAAGCTGGCGGTATCTCGGGCGTACAGTTGAACGCCACCGTCTCCAGACAGGCCGTCGGAGAGACCGAGGGCGGAACCGTTTCTGGCAACAGTCAGCTTGACGAGAGGACCGCCATTGGGATCGATCAGCCGGAATAGCACTGTCTCTGGATACGTCACGCCGTTCACGGTCTCGGGCCCATGAACCAGAATATTGGCTCGTAGTCGCCCCTGGTTGTCGACGATTTCCAGCGCGCGACCTCGAAGTACAGGCAGTTCCTGCTGACTCCCGAACGCTGTGGCCGCCTTAGTCGAGACCAGCACCGCCAGAAGCACGAGGTTTAGAACGGTGAGTCCTAAGGTGAAGCGATGCATTCGTGGCATAGAGTCCTCACGGAACGTAGGTCGTGGCAGTCGATCGCTAGAATGTTAGATGGCGCAACGCGGTTGCGCGCTTACAGGCACGGGAAGCGGGACGATGTGGCTGTAACCTTGGTCGAAACCACCGGCCCACCCGGAGCGTAGGATACGCGACTGGCCGGTCTCACCATTCGTCGCCGACTCATTCTATGACCATGCGAGCGGACGGCGTCGTCCGGG
>DASYSU010000195.1:0-9826 GCA_036002925.1 Gemmatimonadaceae bacterium
GACGTTCACACGCATTTCTCTGTCGCGCTACCACGGTTCCGGTTCATCCCGGCCGCGGAGCGGCGCGTGTGCGCCGAGGCATTCGCGCGGTGGTCCGGCGACCACGCGAGCGACGCGCCGCTCAAGTACGGGTGTGGCATCTTCCTTCAGGGCCTGGACCGCTTCATACGCGAAGAGCTCCAGTCATCGTTGCAACTGATGACCCAGGCGCGCGCCGCATTCGCCGAGCAAGGCGACCGCGAAGGCCTCGGGCTTTGCGCCATGGCGATCGGCGCCATCTACCGGACGTTCGGCAACTTCGATCTGGCGCTGAAGATGTTGTGGGAGGCGTACGAGCTCCTCAAAGCGTCCGGCAGATATCCGGTCTTCCTGGCCGCCACGGCGAACAGCATGGCCAACATCAACCTCGACATGGGAAACCTCGACGAGGCGCTGGCGATGTTCAACGTCACGTGTGAAGAGAGCACGCGCGCGGACGATTTTTATTTCACCGTATACGGGTTGCACGGGCTGGGACGCGTGTACATGCACCAGGAGCGGGGCGCGGAGGCGGCGGACATGCTCCAGCGGGCTTTGCAACTGGCCGAACGGCATGAACATCCGCTGCACGTGTCGAACTCGCTGACCGAGCTCGCCACGTTCCACTTTCGGTCGGGGAATCTCGACGAAGCCGAGGCGCTGAGCACGCGCGCGCTCGCCATTCGCGAGCAGCATCATCTGCTGAACGGCGCGGTGACAAACTGTCTTCGCCTCGCCGAGATCCGCGGCAAGCGCTCCGAATGGACGGAGGCCCGCAGGCTCCTTACGCGCGCGTTGGCGATCGCGGAAGAGTTGAAGGTGAAGCCCAAGATGGCCCAGGTGCATCTGCAGTTGTCAGAGGTGTACGAGCGCACGGGCGACTTGGAGAAGAGCCTTTTTCACTACAGGCTGTTTCACGCGTTGCGCGAGGAAGTCGAGCGGGAGGACAACGCCAAAAGTCTGGCCGACGCGAAGGCGATCTTCGAGGCGGAACAGACGAAGAAAGAGAATGTCATCATCAAGGAGCAGAAAGCCGAGATTCAGCGACAGAACCGCGAGCTTCAGGACACGATTGATGAGCTCACGCGCGCGAAGATCGGCCGGAAGGCGAAAGCGTTGACGCTGGCGGTCGCCATTGTGCTGTTCATCTTTCAGGATGCCATTCTGCGGACGGCGCTCCGCCTGTTGGCGAGCGACAACTACTTTCTGCTACTGGCCGTCAAAATGGCCATCATCTTCTCCTTGAGCCCGATCAACCGAGGCATCGAGCACCATCTCTTGAAGAAAGTCATGCAGAAGCAACGAATGCGTTTAGCAGCCGACGCGGGCGCGCCGGCAACCGCCCCTGCCGTCTGAAAACCGCAAACCAAACCGACACGCGGAGAAAAGATGAACGATCGCCACAGCCGCAGAGAGTTCATGGGCCTCACCGCGGCGGGAGTCGCCGGCGTTCTCGCTCGCCCGTGGATCGGTAATTCGCGCGGCGCCGCAGCGGACGTGTCGATGGCGCGCCTCGCAGGGGGCATACAGGGCGCCAACCCCGACTTGGTCGTGTTTAACGCGAAGATATACACGATGGATCCGGCCGCTCCCCGAGCCGAGGCATTCGCCACGAGCGGCGGACGCTTCGTTGCTGTGGGTCGCACGGCCGACGTTCGAGGGCTCGTCAAGAAAGGCACTCAGACGTTCGACGCCAAGCAGATGACGATCGTTCCGGGGTTCACCGACACGCACAACCACGCGGGCGGGACGACGCTGCTGTACGAGGTGCTCGTGGGCAATCCGTTCGAGGTGGAGTTCGTCACCATCGCCAGCATCGTCGAGAAACTTCGGGCGAAGGCTCGTCAGCTTCCCGCAGGCATGTGGGTCGAGGGCTACTTCCACGACGACACGAAGCTCAAGGACAAGCGACCACTCAACGCGCGCGACCTCGATCAGGTGTCGACCGAACACCCAGTTGTCGTGCATCATCGTGGCGGGCACACGTCGTTCTATAACAGCAAGGCGCTCGAGATGGCTCGGATCACGAAAGACACACCGAATCCACCCGGTGGCACGTTTGACAAAGACGCCAACGGTGAGCTCAACGGACGCGTGACCGACCGGGCCCGGAGCGCATTCAATGGCGTGGGACAGCGGCCGACATTCACCGCCGAGCAACGCGCGCAGCGGGAGCGCGATGGGCTCGCACATATCTCGAAGCAGTTCGTTCGATACGGCTTGACGAGCGTGCATCACGAGGGCGGTGATTTATCCGCGTTGCAGGAGATCCGAGCGCGCGGAGACCTGCACCACCGCGTGAGCTACGAGGCGAGCGGTCGCGTGCTCGATTCGATGATCGCGGGCGGAATCATGTCGGGCTTCGGCGACGAGTGGATCAAGTTTGGCGCGACGTCGGAGCATACCGTCGACGGGTCGTTCTCCGAACGCACGATGGCCCTGAGCATTCCCTACCCGAGCATCCAGCCGCCGTACAAAGGGAACGTCACCGAGACGCAGGAGGATCTCAACGCGTGGGTCGAGAAGGTGCACCGCGCGGGGATTCAGGTGAACTGCCACGCAAACGGCGACGTCGCAATCGACATGTATCTCACCGCCTTCGAGCGCGCACAGAAACTATTTCCCCGTGCCGACGCGCGTCCGAAGATCACGCATTGCACGCTCATCAACGACGACTTGGTGCGTCGCATCAAAGCCGCGGGCGCCGTGCCGGCCATGTTCACGACGTACGCGTACTACAACACCGACAAGTTCCCGTTCTATGGCGAAGAGTTGATGAAGCGGTCGATGGCGTATCGCACGCTGCTCGACGCCGGCGTCCCGGCGGCAGCCGGTTCCGATTTCAGCCCAGGGCCGTTCGCGCCGTTGATGGGCATTCAGGGAATGGTGACGCGCACTGGTTGGGACGGCACAACGTGGGGCGCCAATCAACGCATCAGCGTCGACGAAGCGCTCAAGGTCAATACGATGAACGGCGCGTATGCCTCGCATGAGGAGTCGCTCAAGGGATCGATCACAGCCGGCAAGCTCGCGGACTTCGTTATCTTGGCGGACGACCCGCACACCGTGGCGAAGGACAAGATCAAGGACATTCAGATCGTCCGCACAGCGGTCGGTGGCTCGACCGTGTATCAGGCGTGAGACGCAACGCGCTAAGTTTGGGCGACGACTCCGTGACGACGGTTGACCTCCGACCAGGAATTCAATGACCAGCAATTCACCAGCACCAGATGCCGGTACAAAGCGCGCCGATCCGGAATCGCTTCGCGCGCGCACGCTGTCGGCGTCGTTGACCGTGCAGGACATCGCGAGGAGTCTGGCGTGGTATCGCGACGTACTCGGCTTCACGGTCGATCAGAAGTACGAGCGCGAGGGCAAGCTCCGCGCGGTGTCGCTCAAGGCAGGGTCGGTGAGAATCCTCATCAATCAGGATGACGGGTCGAAAGGCCTCGAGCGGGTCAAGGGTCAAGGACTATCGCTGCAGATCACGACGGCGCAGAGCATCGACGACGTCGCCGACCGGATCAAGCAAGCGGGTGGCGCGCTCGACTCCGAGCCCGCCGACATGCCGTGGGGCGTACGCATGTTTCGGTTGCGCGACCCCGACGGGTTTATCTTCGTGGTGTCGTCGGAGCGACCTTAGCCTTCGCGCAAGGCAATCAGCGGATCGACTTGCGCCGCGCGACGCGCCGGCAGGAACGAGGCGATCGCCGTCGTCGCGAGCATCAGACCCGCCGCGGCGCCGAAGCTCGCCCCGTCGAGCGGCGTGACTGACCAGAGCATCTGCCGCAGGAGCTGCGTCAGCGCGGCCGACGCGAGGATGCCGACGACAATTCCAGCACAGGCGAGTCCGAGGCCGCGGATCATCACCATGCCGATCACGTCGATGCCCCGCGCGCCGAGCGCGATGCGCACGCCAATCTCCTGCGTGCGCTCCGTGGCGGCGTTGCTCATCAGGCCGTACACACCGACCAATGCGAGCACCAACGCGGCAACGGAGAACGCGGCGAGCAACAACAAGTTGAACCGGCGCGGCCTGAGCTCGTTCACGAGCAAATCGTCCAGCGTCGAGATCGAAATCGGAAGATCAGGATGTAACGATGCGATTGCCTCGCGCACCGCGCGCGTACCCGACGCGGGGTCGCCCTTCGTGCGGGCGACGATGCTCATGCTCCCCAGGGGAAATTGTGCGTGCGGTACGAATACGCTCGGCTCGACGTCGGAGTCGAGACCCTGTTGCCGTACGTCGCCGACAACCCCGACGATCTCGATCAACGTCGGTGGTCCGAAAAATCGGAGCGTAATCCGCTTGCCGATCGGATTCTCGTTCGGGAAGTAGCGCCGAACCAGCGCCTCGTTCACGATCGCCACTCGCGCGCTCGACGAGTCGTCGAACTGAGTGAATGCTCGGCCGCGGCGGAGCGGCTCGCGCAGCACGTCGAACACGCCGGGCGTGAGTACCGTGACGTGTGAGTTCGGCTCTTCGCCCGGCGCCGGTATAGCGTGACCCTGAATGGTGAAAATTCCGCGATCGGTGAAGATCGTCGCATGAACCGGCAGCGACGAGGTTGCGCCGGCGTCGACGACACCCGCAATCGTCTTCACGCGCCGAATGGCTTCATTGGTGAAGGCCACGCGTTGCGAGGCAGTCGAATCCCAACTCCACACGAACACCGTCGCCGTGAGCACGTGATCCGAGCGATACCCGCGATCGCCGGTCATGAGCGACACGAAGCTGCGCACGAGCAATCCGGCGCCGACGAGGAGAATGACGGCGAGCGCGACCTCAGTTGCGACGAAGACGCTTCGGAGCCTGCCGCTGCCCTTGCCGCCGGCAAGCGCGCGTCCCCCGGCCTTGAGCGTATCGTGAAGATTCGTGCGGGCCGCGCTGAGTGCCGGCGCTGAACCGAACACCAGCGTCGTGCCGACAGACAGCGTGAGAGCGAAAGCCAACGCTCGCCAATCGGCGTGCATTTCCTCGATGCGCGGCAACGTGCCGGGGCTGAGGGCGCGAATGGCGTCGATCCCGGCGTACGCGATCAGCACGCCGGCCACACCGCCTACGATCGCCAACGCCAAACTCTCTGTGAGCAGTTGGCGAACGACTCGACGGCGATCGGCGCCGAGTGCGACGCGAATCGCGAATTCACGAGCGCGGCGGTTCGTGCGCGCGAGCAGGAGGTTGGCGACGTTGGCGCAGGCGATGAGGAGCAGCAGTCCGACCGCGCCGAGCAAGAGGACGAGCGCCGCGCGAACACGACCGACGATTCCCTCGCGGACGGAGAGGACCTCCGCGCGGACATGCGCGTTCGTGCGCGGGTACTCAGCGGCGAGTTGGGCCGAAATACGACCCATGTCGGCCCTCGCCTGCTCGATCGTCACACCCGGTTTGAGGCGCGCGACCACCTGATGATACGCAGAACCTCGCGAGCGACGATCGATCTCGTCGAAGACCCGCGGCGCCCAGGCCTCGCGCCCGTCGGGATACATGAAGCCGGGCGGCATCACACCGACGATCGTTGCTTGGGTGCGCGAGATGGTCACATGCCGGCCGACGACGCTCGGGTCGGCACCGAATCGTCGCTGCCAGACGCCGTACGAGAGAACGACCACTCTCGGCGCGCCCTGTTCATAGTCGGCGTGCTGAAACGCCCGGCCGATGAACGCCGGAGTGCCGAAGACCGGGAAGTAATCCTCGCTGACGTTCCAGCTCTGGATGCTTTCCGTCCCACTCTTTCCCTGATAGTAGAAGCCGAACGGCTCGGCCACGGCCATCGCGTCGAAGGCATGGGAGCGTTCGCGCCAATCGAGGAAGTTTGCCGGGGCTACCGCGCCTCGCGTCACTCCGTTCGCGGGGTCCGTCTGCCAGAGCGTGACGATGCGGTCGGCGTGAGCGAACGGTAGCGGCTTGAGCAGTACGCCGTCGACGGCGCTGAAGATCGCGGTATTGGCTCCGATGCCGATGGCCAGCGTAAGGACCGCGGCGAGCGTAAAGGCAGGAGACGAGCGCAGTGTTCGCGCGGCGTACCGGAGGTCCTGGCTCAGCTCGCGTGTGAGGGCAGGCATGGTCCATTGGACAATCCCAGCCCTCGTACGGTTCGAGCTGTCCGATCCGGTACTACCGCGGGGCCTGCGCGCGCCGCAAGATAGAGTGCTCACGCCCCGCCCGCACCTCGGAGGATCCATGCGTTCCACGATCTTCGGCCGCGCGACCGTCGCTGCCGTCGCCATCACGTTTGCCACCACCGTTCCGGCGCAACAGCGTGGGATGGCGGCGAACGCCCCGCCGCAAAACCGCATCACGCTCGAGCAGTATCTCGATTGGGAGGAGGTGCAAGCGCCGCAACTCTCGCCCGACGGGACGCAGATCCTGTTCAGCCGGCGCTGGGTCGACAAGATGAACGACAAGTGGGAGTCGTCGATCTGGTTGATGAACGCCGATGGCAGCCATCCACGCTCGCTCACGCAAGGGTCGGACGCGCACTGGTCGCCCGACGGCAAACGCGTCGCCTACATCGCGAAGGGCGAGCCGTCCGGCCAACAGGTCTTCGTCCGATACATGGACGCCGAGGGGGCAACGACACAGATCTCCCACGTGACGGAGTCGCCATCGGGAATCGAGTGGTCGCCCGACGGGAAGTCGATCGCGTTCATGATGAACGTCCCGGTGCGCGACACCTGGCGCATCGCCATGCCGACGCCACCCAAGGGAGCGAAGTGGACCGAGGCACCCAAGGTCGTCACGCGTTTGAATTTCCGCTCCGATCGCGTCGGCTATACCGACGAATCGTATCGGCACATTTTCGTGATTCCCGCCGACGGCGGCACGCCGCGCCAGATCACCAACGGGGATTGGAACCACTCGGGCGCGTCATTCTCCGCCGATAGCAAGTGGATCGCATTCTCGTCGCTGCGCGAGCCGAACGCCGAGAGCGCGTTCCGCAAGTCGCAGATCTACGCCGCGAATTTGGAGACGGGCGAGATTCGCCAATTGACGCACACGAACGCGACGAACGGTGGCGCGTCATTCTCGCCCGACGGCAAATTGATCGCCTACATCTCCGCCGACTCGACCGACCACTCGGCCTGGGCCGAGAGCAAGCTGTGGATGATGAACGCCGACGGCTCGGGATCGCATCTCGTCTCGGGTACACTCGACCGTCCGATCTCGGGCGTCGTCTGGGCGACCGACAACAGCGGTGTGTATTTCAACGTCGAGAGCGAAGGATCAAAGAACTTGTATTTCACGTCGAACGCTGGACAATTCCATCCGGTGACGACGGGCAAGCACGTGTTGACCGTGTCGAGCGTTGGGAAGAACGGACTTGGCATCGGCATCCGCTCGACGCCGACCAAGCCGAACGACATCGTCAGCTTCTCGGTGCCGAAGACGGGCACGGCGTCCACGTTCGCGCAGCTCACGTCGGTGAATGACGACGTGCTGGCAGGCAAGCAGCTCGCGCAGACGGAAGAGATCTGGTACACGTCGAAGGACGGCCTCAAGATCCAAGGCTGGATCGTGAAGCCCGCCGGCTTCGACGCAACCAAGAAGTACCCGCTGATCCTCGAGATCCACGGCGGCCCGCAGTCGATGTACAACGTGGCGTTCAACTTCTCGCGTCAGGATCACGCGGCCAACGGCTACGTGATTCTCTACACGAATCCGCGCGGTTCGACCGGCTACGGCGAGAAGTTCACGAACATGATCAAGAACGCGTATCCGGATAAGGATTTCGACGACCTGATGGCGGGCGTCGACACGGTCGTCGGGCGCGGCTACATCGACACGAAGAACATGTTCGTGTACGGGTGCTCGGGCGGTGGCGTGCTCACGGCGTGGACGGTCGGCCACACGAACCGCTTCGCGGCCGCGGCGTCGCTCTGTCCGGTGATCAACTGGATCAGCTTCGTCGGCGAGACTGACGGCGCGAGCTGGTACGAGAACTTCGACAAGCCGTTCTGGGAAGATCCGAGCGAGTACCTCAAGCGGTCGCCGATCATGTACGTCGGCAACGTGAAGACTCCGACGCTGCTCATGACGGGCGTGCTCGATCTTCGGACGCCGATCCCGCAGAGCGAGGAGTTCTATCGCGCGCTCAAGAAGCGCGGCATCCCGACGGCGATGATCCGCATGAACAACGAGTATCACGGGACATCGAGCACGCCGTCGAACTTCCTGAGGACGCAGTTGTATCTGCGGAGCTGGTTCGACAAATACAGCACCAAGCCTCAGGGCGCGGTGACGACGACACAGCAAGAGCGCTAACCACAGAGAACACAGAGAACACAGAGAACACAGAGAACACAGAGAACACAGAGAACACAGAGAACACAGAGAACACTGAGAACACTGAGAACACTGAGAACACAGAGGAATAAAGATCCGGGGTCAGACTCCGTTTAGTGAAAGCTAAATGGAGTCTGACCCCAATTTCGTTCGGCCTCTTATTTTCCCTTCTTGGCGGCGGGCGCCGACAGCGTGTATTCGCCGTCGATGTCAGCCATGCCCGCGCCGTCCGCGCTCTGGGTTCCCTTGTAGGTGCCGCCGCCTTTGATCCCCTTGAACTTGCCGGTGCCGCTGATCCACTTCCACGTGCCCTTGAACGTGCCCGAACCATCCTTGTTCGGGGTCGCCGTGCCCTCGTAGCTCACGCTCACTTTGTCACCGTTGTCCATGGTCGACACGTTGTACCCGTGAGACTTGACGGACGAGCCGTGCACCTCGGCAACGCCGACGTCGACCGCGCTCTTTGCTTTGACGCCTTCGATCTCGAGCCCGGTCGGCCATGTGCAGTTGGCTTTCGTGAGAGCGACAACATGTCCGGCGGCGTCGGGGACCTCCGCCGACGAATTCACGTCCGGCTTACTGCAGCTCAACTTCCCAGACACTTTGGTCTGCGCACCAGCCGACAACGCGAGAGCACAGAGTACCGCTCCGGCGACCGTCGATTTCCGCATGGTTGGCTCCTCGGGAGGGGTGAGGTCAGGCCTGAAGCTGCGGTGAACAATGTGGCGAACGACGACGATGTCAATGGAGGTCGATTCCCGGTCCTCGGCGATTCTCTAGCGCCGGGATCGCGTCGTCGGCGCTCGCGGCGGCGCAACGGTCGTTCATTAGTGATCCTTCATACTCCGCGCCCTCTTGCTGGCCGCGTACGTTCTAACCACAGAGGCACGGAGGGCACAGAGGTAGGGCTGCTCTGTGCCCTCCGTGCCCTCCGTGGTTCAAGGTCAGGCCATCCCGCTCAACGGTGTCGCGATGCACGAAGATCAGCACGCAGGAACAGAATCCCAACCGCCAACCACAGCGCGGCGAGCACCCAGTTCCGCTTACCTATCGCCTCGAGCAGTGACAGCGAGAAGAACAGCAGGAAGATCGTCATGTTCGTCCCAGGCAGCGTGCGCATGTCCTTCTCCTTGTAGAACCGTGTAGAGCCTTCAACCCGTTCTACGAGTAAACCGCCGCCGGGTTTCTTCCCGGCGGCGGTGTTACGTGGAACACGATCTGTTAGAACCCGACGACGCCCGAGATCATGAAGCCTTTGAACTGGCCACCGCTCCGGATGTCGGTGAGCGGGAAGTCGTTGTACTTCTGATTCACCCACTCCAGCTTCGCCAACACGTTCGGCGTCACGAACCACCCACCACCCAACTGATACCGGTTCACCGAGTAGTCGGTCGAGTTCTTCGGAATCAGCTGCCCCGTGAGCGTGATGTAGCGCCCGCCAAGGTAGAAGTCGTTGTCGCCGAACCGATACAGGCCCTCGTACACGTTCTGGTGCAGCGTGCGGAGCTTGGGCTCACTGAA
>DASYSU010000196.1:0-7405 GCA_036002925.1 Gemmatimonadaceae bacterium
GGCAGCAGCGTGAGCGGGATGAGAATCAGCGTGTACCAGAGCATCTGTCGCTTCGTCTCGCGCTCGCCCCAGACCAACGGCGCCATGGGAACACCGGCCCGACCGTAGTCCTTTTGCTTGAGCAGCGCCAACGCCCAGAAGTGGGGGGGCGTCCAGTAGAAGATGATGAGGAAGAGATAGATCGCGAGCAGGTCGATCCGATTCGTGACCGCGGCCCAACCAACCAGCGGCGGGAACGCACCGGCCGCGCCCCCGATGACGATGTTCTGCGGCGTGCTGCGCTTGAGCCAGCGCGTGTAAACGAAGACGTAGAAGTAAAATCCGGCGAGTGCGAGCGCGGCGGTCAACACGTTCGCCGCGTAGGCGAGCAGCCAGGTGGCGGCCGTCGAAAGTAACACGCCGAACGCGAGCACTTCGCGCGGTTGCATGCGCCCGCTCGGAATCGGTCGCAACCGCGTGCGCGACATGCGGTCGTCGATGTCGCGGTCCATGTACATGTTCACTGCGTTGGCGCCGCCGGCCATGAGATACCCGCCCACGAACACCGCAACCACGAGCGTCCAACTCGGATCCCCGGCGACGAACATTGGGGCGATCGTCGTGACCAGGAGCAGTGAGATGATGCGCGGCTTTGTGAGTGAGACCAGATCGCGCGCCAGCGATTGGCCGCGCGTCTCGACGGCGATGGCTTCGCTCATAGGTCGGCTCCGCGCGCGGCGACGGCGTGAATGCTTTGTTGAACGCGCGGTGCGGGAATGTCGGCCTCGCGTGCGCGCTCGACCGACTCGGGTGCGACGCGTCGCGCCAAATACGCGAGCACGAAACAGCTCAACCAGATTCCGACGCCGGTTGCCTCGTGAAGCGAGCGAAGTACCGCTGGAAGGTGGAGCAGAATCATGGACGACGCGACGACGAGCTGGAGGATCACCATCGCGAACGCGATCATCGCCGCGCGCACGACGACCGGCGCTTCATCGGCGCGACGCTTCCGCATCATCATCACCACGCCGAACAAGTGCAGCACGAGAAGTACGGCGAGCGTTCGATGCGTGATCTGGATATACACGCCCAACGACTCGACGTTGGGATTGCGTCCGCAGCTCGGTACGGTCGTGCAAGCGACCGCCGCACCGGAGACCTTGGCCGTGAGTCCGCCGAGCGCGACGGCGAGAATCGCGAGTCCGGCAGCGGCGCGTGCCGAGCGAGCTGCCCGCCTCGTGCCGCGTTGCGCCGCCGCGCTCGTCCCGCCAAGTGCGCCGGCACGAATAGCGGTCGTGGCGACGAGCGCCAACAGCGTCATCGCGACGAGCCAATGTGCGACGGTTGCCCACGGCGCGTTTCCCATCTTCACCGTCACGCCGCCTAGAATCGCGGCGAACAACACGGCACCCACCGCGCCGACGCTCGAGCGGAGAACGCCGCCTCGGCCGCCCACCCCCGGCTCCGTTCGATGCCGGAAGGCGACGAGCGCCATCGAGGTTACCGTGATCACGAGAATCGATGCGAGGTAGCGATGGCTGACTTCCACCACGAGATCGGGACGGCTAAACGGTGGGAACCAATAGCCGTAGCACTTGGGCCAATGGTCGCCGCATCCCATTCCCGAGCCGGAGATGCGTACGATCGCGCCGAAGATGAGATGCAAGCACGCGACGACGAGCGCTGCGATCGACAGTCCGCGAACGGCTTTCATTGTGTGAGTGCCGTGACGATCGAGACGCCCGTGTGTGCCGCATGAATCGCGCGCCAAGTGAACACGAACACGACGGCGAGCGCGATGCCCGGCAAGATGGCCCACGCAATCTCGGCGACCCGGCGTGCGGTCGAGGCCGGAGCGCGGTCGGCCGTGCGTGCCGGCGAAACGACGACGGATTGTAAAATCGCCAGCTGGGCGATGAAACAACACGCGACCGCGATCCAGAAGATCGCGTCAGCGATGCGAAGAGACATTGCGCGAAGTGATGGCTGAGGAACCGACCGTGAAAGCTAGCGGTCGGCCGCGGTCAGCCGCCACCGCCCGCTCGCCACGCTCGGCTCCGCAAGCTACCATATAGAATGGCACATGCGACCAGGCCCGCGCCGCCGGCGCCGGCATTGACCGGAACGACCGGCGCTGTAGAGACGCTGCCGAGACAACTCGGGCTCTGGAGCGCGATCGCCGTTGTCGTCGGCATCACGATCGGCTCCGGAATCTTTCGGACGCCAGCCAGTGTCACCAATCGTCTGCCGGGACCGCTTCCGGTATTCGGTGTGTGGATCGCCGGCGGCATCGTCGCCATGTGCGGTGCGTTGACATTGGCCGAGGTCGCCGCGGCGTTTCCGGACACCGGCGGCATTTTCGTTTTCATTCGCAAATCGTGGGGACGTCTGCCGGCGTTTCTCTTCGGTTGGGCTGAGCTGGCGATCATCCGCGCGGCGGCGGTCGGTGCCATCGCGACGACGTTCGCCGAATATTTGCTGCGTGTACTCGGCTTCGACCCGGGCGTCGCGCCGTACGACAGTTGGGTGCACTACGTGGCCGCCGTCGCGATTGCGGTGATCGCGGCGTTCAACTACGTCGGGCTGCGGTGGGGCTCATTGATCCAGAACGTCACCGCGGTCGCGAAGTATTTCGGTTTGTTGTTCATCGTAGTCGCCGCGATCGTCGTCGGTATTCCGAAAACCGGCGGATACTTCACGCCGATGGTGCCGCCCGGAAGTTTCTCGATCGCGCCGTTCGGGCTCGCGCTGGTGTCGGTGCTGTGGGCGTACGACGGCTGGGCTGATCTCGCGTTCATCTCCGGCGAGGTGAAAGATCCGGCGCGCAATCTTCCACGTGCGCTGATCTTCGGGACGCTCGCCGTGATCGCGATCTACCTCTTGGCGAATGTCGCATACATGGGCGTGATGCCGGTGGGCGACATTCGCCACTCGAAGCTCGTTGCCGCCGATGTCGCATTGCGTCTGATCGGTCCGGCGGGCGTAACGTTCATCGCGCTCACGGTGATGCTGTCGACGCTCGGTACGCTCAACGGTTCGATCCTCACCAATCCGCGCGTGTTCTTCGCGATGGCGGCCGACGGATTGTTGTTCCGCAAGATCGCCGACGTACACCCGCGCTTCAAAACGCCGTATGTTGCGATCGCGCTGACGGCGGTGCTCGGGATCATCTTCGTGTTGTTGCGGACGTTCGAGCAGCTCGCCGATTCGTTCGTCACGGCGATCTTGCCGTTCTACGCGCTCGGCGTCGCATCGATCTTCGTCTTTCGCCGGCGGACGGCGGCCGAGTACTCGCCGCCGTTTCGCGCGCCGCTCTATCCCATCGCGCCGATTCTGTTCGTGCTCGCGACGTTGTATCTGCTCGTCAACGCACTGATCGATCCGAGCAGCCGGTGGGCGACGCTGGCGATCTTCGGGGTGATCCTGGCGGGCATTCCGGTCTATTACGCGACGGTCGGAGGGTCCGCGGCGCGAGCGGCGGCGGAATGAGGATTGTCGCGTTCGCGCGATGATGAGGGAGCGTAGGTAGGAGGATATCGTGTCTGACGACATGGGAACGTTCCGCACCGACATCGAGCTCGCGCATCCGGCTCGCCCCGACCTCCGAGTAGCGCTCCGTTCCGTGTTGGTCGACACCGGCGCGGAGTTGTCTTGGGTTCCGGCGGGCGTTCTTGGTGCACTCGGCGTCGAAAAGAAAAAGGTGTGGCATTTCCGCCAGGCCGATGGGACAGTCTTGAACCGCGCCACCGGCTATGTGCTGGTCTATGCGGCCGGCACTGAGACCGCGGACGAAGTCGTGTTCGGAGAGCCCGGCGACCTGGTTCTCCTCGGCGCGCGAACGCTCGAGGGGTTAAATCTGCGCGTCGAGCCGGTGAGCAAGAGGCTGGTCGATGCAGGTCCGGCGCCGGCGGCAGCGGCAATCTGATTTCTAGGGCAGACGTTGCAGGAGCGCTGTGACGCTCACGCCCTTCACGTGGCAGCGGTCCGAGGTGACGCGCACGTCTCTCGACCAATCGCGATAACCGTCGTGGCGGACGGTGACGTGAAACGTCCCACTCTGCTCGAATGGACCGGCGATCGGAACGCCGTTCTGTGCGACGTCTGTCGGAACGACCACAGAACCCGTGCTCGCACCGCTCCAAAGAAGCTGCGAACCGGCTTCGAGCGACGCGCCGCTCAGAGAATCGTGAACAAGTACCGAGAAGGAAGAAGCCGCGTACGCTTTGCAGCCGGTCTCGAATGGCGATGAGCAGCTGCAAAGCCAGACGACTGCCGTGATGCAAATGATGCGACGCACTGCGCTGCCGTCCGTCAGCTAGAAAATTCTCAAGTTGATGTACTTGCGCGGATTCTTCTTGAAATCCGCCATCAACGAATCGGTCTGCTGCACCAAGCGACGAATGTCGGTATAGAGCAGGGAGTCGGTCAGCAACTTTCCCACCGTGCCATTCCCATTCTGCATCTGCGCGAGCGCCTTTCGGAGCGCCGCGTTCGTCGAGTCGAGATTGGCCGAGAAGCGCGCTGCGTTCTCGCTCGTCTGCCGGAGATTAGCCAATGTGGCCTGGATCTGCGCCGAATCGGCCACACTGCTCAAATGTGACGCCGATGCGCGGAACGCGGCCATCGTCTCCGTCAGATTGCGATTTTGCTGCAGCAACACCGACTGCAGTTGCGCCGAAAGTCCCGCGGTCGACGCAATCGTGCGATGCAGATCCTTGAGCGTCCCCGCCTCGATCACTTCCTTTTGTAGTGCACGCGCGAGCAAGCTGACCGACTGGCCGATCGTGTCGACGCGACTCAGGATCTGGTCGAAATCGGCCGCCGGTGGACCGGGAGGCAGGGTGTCGCCCGCCGAATACGACGCGGCGGGAACCGGAATCGGCGGCGTGAGTGCTACCGCTACGTCGCCGAAGATTCCGACCGACTTGACCGTTGCCGTCGAACCTTTAGGGATCGTGTATTGGTCGTTGATGCTGAGCTGGACGTCGAGATAGCCGTTGCGCCGCAGCGTCACGTCGCCGACGTAGCCGACGCTGACGCCGGCGAGCAGCACGGGCTGCCCCTGCTTCAGATTCTGTCCCCAGGCGAACCGCGTGTATAACGGATACCCGGACTTGAGACCACCGCGCGCGAGCCACAGGGTCCCGAGAACCAGGACGATGACCGAAATCGTGATGAGAATTCCGACCGTGACTTCGTCGCGACGCTTCATGATTGGAGGAACGGGGCGAGCACGGCTGTCGTCAAGGCGTCGAGCACGAGGATGGTCGTCGAGGTGATCACGACCGCGCGAGCGGTCGATCGGCCAACCCCCTCCGCTCCAGCCTCGGTAATGTAACCCTCATATGAGCAAACGAGGGCGATGGCCAGCCCGAACAACGTGGCCTTGAAGAGACTGTACACAACCTGGAAAGTGCCGAACCCCAGGCGCAATCCCGTGATGAAATCGGAGGGCGTGACGTCGGTGATCCGGACCGACACAAGGTACGCGCTCCCCAGTCCGACGGCGTCGGCCAACACAACCAGCGTGGGTAGCATCACGATGGAGGCGAGAAGCCGCGGAACGATCAGGAACGCCATGGGGTCGTACGCCAACGTCTCGAGCGCGTCGATCTGCTCGGTCACGCGCATCGTCCCGATCTCGGCGGTCATGCGTCCGCCCACGCGGCCGGTGAGCACGAGGCCCGTGAGCAGCGGCCCGAGCTCGAGCACCACCATCAATCGGCTGGCGAGTCCGATGATCGACAGCTGCACGCCGGGGAGCAACTGATATCGCGTCTGCAGCGCGATGACGCCGCCGATGAATGCCGCGACGATTACCGTGAGCGGCACCGAGTCGACACCGATGTTCTTCATCTGACGAATCGTCTCCGGCGCGTACGTCGCCGGATCACCGAACGCGCGAGCGATGTCGCGCATGAAGTAGGTGCGGGCGCCGATGTCGCGAAATACATCGGTAAAGTTTCGCGTGATGCGCCGGAAAAACCGGATGGACGTGCGTTGGACGACCGGGAAGGTCTGTGTTTCCCGGGAAGCGGGGAGCGGTCCGCTCAAGTCCGAACCCGCGCCAGGAGGACGAGTCCCATCGCGGCAAAGATCGCTCCCGGAACCCACGCCGCGTAGTCCGGCGGGATCACGCCCTTACTCCCAATGGCGCGCGTGAGCTGAATCATGAGCAGAAAGATCATCGTGGTCGCAAGGCTCACGGCGATACCGTACGCCGAGCCGCCGCGTTGCGTGCTGGTGGCGAGCGGCGCGCCGAACAGCGCGATGATGATGCACGTGACGGGAATCGCGATCTTGAGCGCGCGTTCGACACGCAACACGTTCGCGTCGCCGCCCGAGCGTTCGAGCGACGCGATGAACCGCGACAGCTCGTCGTAACGCATGTCGTGCGGGTCGCGCGGTTTGGACATCATGTCGGTCGGCTGCTCGGTGAAATGCTTGTCGCGCGCCGCGGCGAAGGAAACCGAAAACGTGTTGCTCGTGTCACCGATAATACTGAGCACGCCGTGCTTCAGCGTCCACTCGGTCTGCTTCGGGTTGTAAACCGCGCTATCGGCCGAAAGAAGATACGTCGGGTACGCGCGACCAGATCCCTTGCGCTCGATCTGCAAGCTCCTGATCCGTCCCGAATCGGTTCTCAGCTCGTACGCCTTGTAGACGCGCCCGAACTCGCCCGCAACCGCAAAGTTGTAGCGATTCGTGCCGACCTGCGCGCGATCTTCCTGGAGCAGCTGCGTCCGACGGCGATTTGTGATCGGCACGACCTCGCCGAGCGCAAGATCCAACCCGCACGCGAATACGGCGCCGAGGAAAATGGGAAAGATCATTCGATAGAAGCTGATTCCCGACGCCTTCGCGGCCGTCAGCTCGGCGTGCCGCGTGAACGAACCGATCGAGAACACGGTGGCGAAGAGCACGGCCGCAGGCAACACCATGAACATCGAATCAGGAATCCAGAACAAATAGCTCAGCGTGAGGTCAGGCGCCGAGATATGGCGATTGAGGTAGTCGTGCGCGTGGTCGGCCAAGTCGATCACGACGAGCAGAATCGGAAACCCGAGTGCGGTGACCGAGAAGATCTTCCAGAATTCGCTGAAGACGTAGCGGTCGAGCGGACGAACGATGTGTCGCATCAGGCGCGAGCCGCCGCTTCGCTGTCCGGACCCACACCAGGCCGTTGTCGCAGGCGCGCGAACCAGGCACGCGTCGCGTCGAGCATCTCACCCACGTTGCCTCCGCGACTCGTCACGCCTTCGCGGCCCATGCGGCTGATGAACGCCAGGCCGACAAGCAAGAAGACGACGTTATCCAGCCACATCGCCCAAAACGGCGGCATGAGGTTGTTGTCCGCCAGCGCCTCGCCGCCGATCAGCCCGACGTAGTACACGGCAAACACGAAGAAGCTCACGCCAATCACGAC
>DASYSU010000197.1:0-1818 GCA_036002925.1 Gemmatimonadaceae bacterium
TCGTGCCGCGCGACGACATCGATCTGGTTGGACCCTTGCCGCAGGTACTGCGCATCGGGTTCGGTCCGTTCGGCATCGCATCGCAACTGGTGACGATCGCGATTCTGATGACGCTTGCCATGCGCGTCGCGCAGACGAGCGTGAACTTCACCGGCATCGCACGCCTACCGATGGTCGCCGGTTGGGATCGACTGCTCCCCGAGTGGTTCACACGTCTGCACGCGACGTATCGTACGCCGGTGAATTCCATTCTCGCCGTCGGACTGACGTCTCTCGTGATTGCGCTGTTGAGCCTCATCGGCGTCGGCCAAGCGGAGGCGTTTCAACTGTTGTTCAATGCCGGCGGAATGTTTTACGCACTCACGTACGTCGTCATGTTCGCCATTCCATTGTTCGGTCTTCGCGGTGTGACGCCAAGGCCGCCGCTGTGGCTGCGCGCGGCGTCGTTCTCCGGGTTCGTCATGACGCTGCTCTACGTGATACTCTCGGCATTTCCGATCATTCAGGTGGCGAGCGTGGCGACGTTCGCGCTCAAGATCTCCGGCGTGATCGTAGGCGCCAACGTTATTGGGGCCGCGATTCTCATCGCGGCGCAACGGCGACGAGTTTCGGCTGCGCCACTCGTCGAAGGCGCGTAACGAAGCACTCGCGATTGCCGTTTGTGATCTGCGACCGTCGAAACGTGTGACGTTCAGTCAATCGAGTGACTGCGGGCTGTGCCGTCTAGTCCAGATATTAGACCCACGCCTGAGGACGTCATGCGCCGAATGTTGTCGATGCTCATTCCCGTTGTCGCCATCACTGCCTGCGGAGGCGGAGACAAGGCGATCGCGCCACATATTGTCCCGCCGGTTGCCGATTCGATCAATCCCGCTCGCGGCACTACCGGAACAGTTATTCGCGTGATCGGCAGTGCATTCGCCGATTCCGCTCATGTGTTCTTCAATGGTTTGGCGTCGCCGAAGGTCGAGCGACAGGGCAGCCAGCTGCTCGTGACGGCGCCGGAAGGTCTCGCGCGCGGAACGAGCTATGATATTCGCGTCGTGAATCGCGACGGCGGAGCCGACACGCTGGTTGCCGCGTTCCAAGCAGTTGCCCCGGCCGTGTCGCGCATAAATGGGGTCACGAAACCGACGGGCTTGATCGGGATGACCGTCCTCATCGAGGGCGACGCATTCGGCGACTATCGCCACGGCAAGGTGTTCTTCGCCGGATCGGGCGGTACACCGATTCAAGCAACGATCGCCGACACGCTGAACGATTGGACGAATAATTACGTCGTCACCACCGTGCCCGCGGGAACGTCGAACACGTCACAGATCACGCTGCAGACCGCCACGGGAACGAGCAGCACAATTTCGTTCAGCCTGATCAGCGGTGCGACGTTCAGCCCAAGTGTGATCAACTGGACGCAAACGTCCGCGCTGCCGCAACCCTTGCAAGGACTCGGCGCAGTGTTCGTTCCGCCCGCCAACTCCGTAGTCAACGCGGCCAACTATGTGTTCGTCGTCGGCGGGGCAGCGGATCAGACAAACGTCGCCACGTCATCGGTCTATCGCGCGCAGGCGCAGCAATCGGGCGCGCTGTCGACGTGGACGTCAGCCACGAATCCGCTTCCTGTGCCGCGCGCTTATCATGCAGCCGTCGCGGCGTCGGCCTACACGGCGGCCTTGGACACGACAACAACGGAAGCCTACTTGTATGCGATTGGCGGCATCGATGCGGGCGGTGCGACCGTCAACACCGTGTACTACTCGAAGATCGCGCTAGATGGATCGAATGGCGCGTGGCAAACCACAACGCCTCTTCCGACGGCGA
>DASYSU010000198.1:0-7383 GCA_036002925.1 Gemmatimonadaceae bacterium
CCGTCGGAAGTCACGAACGGTGCGATCGCCGCGCCGCCAAATCCAACGCACCACAACGGCTCGTCCGCTTCACCGTGCGCAAACAGCGCGAGCGCCCTCGATGCCGCCGTCGCTCCGGCGAACGCGACGACGGTTGGCACGAGATGAAACGAAGGGCCAGCGGCGTATGCGCATACTTGAACGATCACGAGCGCGAGCCCCAGCATGCTCGAGCCAAACGACCGCTCGGTGCGTCGGAGCCTGAGGCCCCACGTTGCAATCGCCGCCGCGAACACGAGGCCCGCGGTCACGCGCGCTCCTGGGCCAAGCGCCAGGTAGCCGTGACTGATCGCCCAACTCAGAAACGTGCCGACGGCGGCGACCGCCGCCATGACCGCTATGCCCAACATCCCGTAACGGCCAAGTAAGCGTTCGACGTCCTGACTGTTGAACGCAGGGGTCGAGATCGGAATGCGGCGCGCGGCACGTGGCTGCTGCGAGCCGTGCAGTGGAGGGGTGGCGCGGAGTCGAGGATCGCCGCGCGGTGCGGACAACTCCGCGCGCAACGACTCGACGTCGGCGGCGAGCGCGGCCAACTGCCGTTCGATGATCGCGAGGCGCGTCTCGAGCGATGGCGGGATCGTCATGGCTCGTAAACGAATACGCCGACAAGCCGACCTTCGCAACCTCGCTGCGCTGTCACGCCGCCTCGCATAGTTTATTGTTTTCACAACCATCCACGCGTTACGTTCGAGCGATTCATGACAGCGTTCGTCATTCGGGCAAGTCGATGAATGCGAGTGAGGTGTCGGCCGCACTCGGTGCGTTGGGCGTTTCACCCGACGACGCGGCGGAGGTCGTGCGCACGTTTCCGTTGCCGGATCGAGATCCTGCATCGTGGGCGCAGCTCGAGCGAAGTCGCGATCTCCTGAGCACCGCGTTGGCGCGTGGCGATGTCGAAAGCCCGCCGCCACCCTCGATGCCGGCCGGCTTCGAGCTCTATCCCGTTCATGTGATTCTCGCGTCACTCGATTCGATCCGACGCTATCACGCGTCGATTGGCATCCCGAATGACGTCTCCGCAGAAACACTCGGCTTCGTCGGACGAGCGATGGAGGAGTATCGAGCCGCGCACGGCCAAGCAGGAATTCAGCTGTCGCGGTGGGATTGGCTGCGATTCTCCGGAACACTGTATCAAGTCGGGCGATTGACGGTCATTCCGTATCGGCTTCGAATGCATCGCGCCGCCGGCCCGCTGTTCTGGTTCGATGACGCCGCCGCGGAAACTCTGGGTCCGGGGTACAGACGGGGCGATCCGGCCTTGAGTCTTCACGTGCCAGCGAACGATCCTCTCGAGCCGGCCGCCTGCGATGCGTCACTCGTGCGCATGCGGACGGCATTCAGCGGCGTGTATCCCGGTGAGCCGCTTCGCGTGGCGACATGCACATCGTGGCTGCTCGATGAGCAGCTGGCCGAATATCTACCCGAGCGATCGAACATTCTCGACTTCCAGCGGCGGTTCGAGCTGATCGACGGCGCACGCGAAGACGACGCGGCAATGTTGCGTGCCGTGTTTGGCGCCGACTTTTCCGAGTCGCTCGATGCGCTCCCGCAGCGCACGACACTCGAGCGCGCCGTCGTGACGCACCTTCGATCGGGCCGACACTGGCGGATGCGCACCGGATGTCTCCGGCTGACCTAATTACTATTGGGACATGAGCTCATCTTTCACGCCGCCGACCGAGAGCGCCGTCGACCGATTTCTCCGCTACGTGCGCATCGACACGCAGTCCCAAGAAGATCAGCCGACGACGCCGAGCACCGCAAAGCAATGGACGTTGGCGAACCTTCTCGTCACGGAGCTGCGGCAGCTTGGCGTCACTGACGTTCATGCGAGCGAGTTCTGCATGGTGTACGGCAAGGTCCCGGCGAACCTCTCGGGTGCGATCCACGTGCCCGTCGTCGGCTTCATTTCGCACGTCGACACATCACCGGCGGTTACCGGCGCGAACGTCAACCCAATCGTGCATCGCGACTATCGCGGCGGAGACATCGCGCTGCCGAACGATCCGACACAAGTGATCACCGTGGCGCAGCATCCGGTGCTCGATCAACTGATCGGCGACGATATCATCACAACCGACGGCACGACGCTGCTTGGCTCCGACGACAAATCCGGAATCGCGGCGATCATGACGATGATCGACGTCCTGCGACAGAACCCACACATCGAGCACGGCGCCATCGCCGTCGCGTTCACCGCCGATGAAGAGATCGGCATCGGCATCGAGAAGTTCGACGTCGAGACGTTCGGCGCGGACTTCGCGTACACCGTCGACGGCGGGACGCTGGGCGAGATCAGCGACGAGACGTGGAGCGCGCGGATGGCGACGGTCACGTTCCATGGCAAGAGCGCGCACCCGGGCACGGCCAAGGGCGTGATGGTGAACTCGATCTACGCGATGGCGGAGTATGTCTTGGGGATGCCGCGGGATATGCGACCGGAAACGACCGAGGATCGTGTCGGATTCGTGCATCCGTATTCCGGCGTCGCTGACGTGCAGGAGTCGAGCATCAAAATCATCTTGCGCGACTTCGAGCTCGCCGGACTGGACGCCAAAGAGCGATTGCTCAAAGACTTGGCATCGGCCACTGAGCGGAAATTCCCGGGCGTGACGGTTCGGGTCGACGTCAAAGAAAATTACAAGAACATGAAAGAGGTGTTGAAGGATCACCCGCAGTTGATCGAGAACGCGTTCGAAGCGGCGCGGCGCGCCGGACTCTCACCGTTCACGATGCCGATTCGCGGCGGAACCGACGGCTCGAAGCTGACGTTTCGTGGCCTTCCCTGCCCTAACATCTTCACCGGCGGCCACGAATTCCACAGCAAGCTGGAATTCAATTCTCGACGCGGGCTCGAGAAGACCACGGAGACGCTCGTCCACCTCGTGCAGATCTACGCCGAGCGCGCCGCACTGAGACCGTAGCGTCCTCATCGCTGTTCGAATCGCGAAACGACGGGCCTTCGAGCGCTAGTCGGCGCACCGTTTGCACATCAGTTGAAGACGCCTAACGACGCGGAGACCACCATGCACTCGAGATCGACACGCACAAGAGTCACGTTCGCCATTGCCATCGTCACCGCGGGTGCGGTGATCGCCGGTTGCAAGCCGGCCGAGAATGCACGGACCGACACAACCGCAGCGGGGGAAGTGGCACGAAAGGATTCCTTGGCCGACACGACGCGGAAACCCGTCAATCCAGCGAACCCGTCCAACGCCGCCGCCCCGAATAACAACGGCTGGACCGACGCCCAGATTCTCGCCTACACGAGGGCCGCCGACACCGCGGAGATTGCGGAAGGACGTTTGGCCGAACGGAAAGCGACAAACCCGGCGGTCAAGGCATTCGCGCGGGAGATGGTGACCGATCACCAGGCGATGCTACGCGAAGACAAATCGCTCGCTTCGAGCAACAACATCACGCCCGACACGACGAAGAGCGACGTCACGGATCTCATGAAGAATGCGCACGACGAGCTGACCGACCTCACGAACAAGCCGGCCGGCAAGGATTGGGATGGCGCGTTCATGGACAAGGAGATCGACGGGCACAAGGCCGTTCTCGGCAAGCTGCAGGATTTCGAGAAGTCGACGACGAACCCGAAGCTCAAGGAGGCGTTGAACAAGGCGGTGGGCAAGGTGCAGTCTCACCTGACGAAGGCGCAGGACATCAAGGACAACAAGATCAAGTCGTGATCGGATTGTCAGTCGGCGCGACCGCTGAAGTACGCCTCGATCAGCCATGTGACGAAACGCTGCTTCAGCGCCTCGCGCTCGTCGATCGCCGTGTGTTCCAACGGCAACGAGGTGTAGATCTGTTTGACTGAGACGATGAGCTCTTCCGGCTGAACGCCGGCGTTGCGTCCGAGGTCGGCAACTCGCGCAATCGCTGCGCGCACATCCGGAAGAGCGTCGTCGTTGGCGATGCACGCCCCGGCCGACTCGCGGAAGTGTCGCAACGCTAGCTCGAGGGCGGACGGCGCGCGGCGACTGTTCGATGCCAGCAACGCGTCGCGCAGAGCGTCGCCATGGTCCGACCGCGGCCCGTGTCCTTCGTTCGACATCGGTGGCCTCGCGAGTCATCGTCCGACAAGCCAACTCACCGCCGCGGGCCGTCTTCGACTCGTGCGTCCGACACTCCAATACTATGGCAGCGGCTCATTCCGCGCGAATCGGAACTACATCACAATCAGTGATTTTCAACATTCCGTGATGTGACTGATCATCGTGGCGGTTGTGGTCGCTCACCCAAGTAAGTCAGCCGCCTGGCACGGAATTCGAAGCTGTCCTCGGCGCGACTTCTCAGAGCTCCATCATGACCGCAATCGCACCTGTTTCCGCCGCGCTGGCCAAGAATCCACTGCAGCACGACGCCGTTCCGCTTGCGCACCGGCGGCTGCAGGCACAGTTGGCCACACTTGTTGCTTCGGATTACTCGCCCGAAAAACTCGTCGCCGCAGTCGACGAGTTTTGTCGCACGCGTTGTTCGAGCGCGGTTCCACCGGCCCAAATTCTGATCGAATGCACGACCCTGGCGGCGGCGCGCCTCGACGCGGTGCAAGTTCGACTCATTGAGGTTCTCGCCCGACAGTCTCTCGACTGTTCGGTTGCCGAATAGCGCCAAGCCCGGTCTGAGACTTCGTCAGTCGCGACGACGCGGGCCTTCGTCCTCCCACTTATCGATGCGGCGCGTCTCCCACGGTTTGTCCTGACGCTGCCCTCCGCCTTTCCGGCGACCGGTATCCGCGGCCTGATCGGCCGTGCCGGCCGGCTGGCTTCCCTCCAGCCGCGCGACATTCTCCGCCTGCGGGCCCTTCTGGCCAGGCACGACGTCGAACTCCACGCGCTCGTTTTCGTTGAGCGACTTGAAGCCCTTGCCCTGAATCGCCGAGAAATGAACGAAGATGTCCTTGCCACCGCCGTCGGGCGTGATGAAGCCAAATCCCTTTTCGCCATTGAACCACTTGACCGTACCGGTGGTGCGCATTGTAGCTGTCCGGAAGAGGTGGGTGTGTCGTCGATGGTCCGACGACTGCATAGGCAGTGCCGTTGGTCAGTCGTCAGCGATCAGTCATGAGTCGTCAGTAGGGGCAAACGATCCGGGAGGACCAAGTGTCCAACCCGAACCCCAGCGATTCGCCACCGCGAGCTGGAACAATCACCGCCCCAGCACCGTAAAGTCGCTCGCCCTCGACCGGACACTGCATGCGCAACGTGAAGCTCGCCTTTCGAACCCTGTTCAAGACGCCCTTCGTCACGATTGTCGCGGTTCTATCGCTCGCGTTGGGCATCGGCGCGAATGCGGCGATCTACTCGCTGTTCAATCAGATTCTGCTTCGGCCGCTGCCGGTCGCCCAGCCCGAACGCCTGGTGAACCTTGCGGCACCCGGGCCGCAGAACGGCTCCAACTCGTGCAACCAGGCGGGCGATTGCCACGAGGTCTTCAGCTATCCGATGTTCCGCGATCTCGAGAAGGCCAACACCGCCTTCAGCGGCGTTGCGGGGCATTTCATCTTTGGCGTCAATGTCGCGATGGTCGGGCAGACGCCCGTGAACGGTCAAGGCGTCTTCGTATCGGGTTCGTACTTCCCCGTCCTCGGAATCCACGCGGCGCTCGGTCGTCTGCTGACCCCGAACGATGACCAGACCATCGGCGGGAATTACGTCGCGGTGCTGAGCTATCCATTCTGGGAAACGCACCTCGGCGCGAATCCCTCGGTGATCAACCAGATCATCACGATCAACGGCCAGCGCATGACGATCGTAGGGGTCGCGCCAAAGGGCTTCAGTGGAACGACACTCGGTGCGCAGCCGTACGTGTTCGTGCCGCTCTCGATGCGCGGCGTGATGAACCAGGGTTGGACGGGATTCGAGAAGCGCAACAGCTATTGGGTCTACCTGTTCGCGCGGCTGAAGCCCGGCGCGACGCTCAAGCAAGCGCAGGCCGCCGTGAATGCGGTGTATCGCCCGATCATCAACGACGTCGAGGCGCCGCTGCAAAAGGGCATGAGCGCGCAGACAATGACCAAGTTCCGCGCGAAGGAAATCACGCTCGCCGACGGACGGAAGGGACAGAGCTCGACGATCAAGGAATCACGCACACCGATCTTCCTGCTGTTTTCGATTACCGGCATCGTGCTGCTGATCGCCTGTGCCAACATTGCCAATTTGTTGTTGGCGCGCGCGGCGAATCGCGCGATGGAGATGGCCGTACGCCTCTCGCTCGGTGCGACGCGTCGTCAGTTGATCGCCCAGGTGCTCACCGAGTCGGTGTTGCTCGCGATCCTCGGCGGCGTTGTCAGCGTCGTCGTCGCGCATTGGACTCTCGGCGGGATCACCGCGATGCTGCCGCCCGAGGCAAGCCAGTCCCTGCACTTCTCGCTGAGCATGGCGGCGGTGTGGTTCACCGCAGCCGTCTCATTGGGAACCGGTTTGCTCTTCGGCGTGGTTCCCGCGCTTCAGAGCACGCGTCCCGATCTCGTGACGGAGCTTCGGAACAACTCCGGTAAGTTGTCTGGCGGACGCGCGGCAGCCCGTTTTCGTACGAGCCTCGTGACGGCGCAGATCGCGCTCTCGATGGCATTGCTGATCTCTGCGGGGCTGTTCATCAAGAGTCTGCGGAACATCAGTCGAGTTGATCTTGGCATCAACATCGAGAACGTGGTGACGTTCGGCGTTTCGCCCGCGCGCAGCGGCTACGACACGGTGCGGACGGCCGCACTCTACGCGCGAATGGAAGACGAGCTCTCGGCGATCCCCGGCGTGAGCGGAGTGACGTCGAGCGCGGTGCAGATTCTCTCGGGAAGCAACTGGGGTGAGGGAGTGTCGGTGGAAGGATTCAAGAAGGATCCAGACACCGATGACGGCTCCCGGACCAGCGTCGTTGGGCCGAATTACTTCCATGTGTTGGGAGTGCCACTCCTCGCCGGTCGCGATTTCACGGCGAGCGACAACGCGACCGCGATGAAGGTGGCGATCGTCAATCAGGCCTTTGCCAAGAAGTTCAACCTCGGCACGAACGTGGTCGGCAAGCATATGTCGACCGGTAACGATTCGTTGAACATCACGATCGTCGGCTTGGCAAAGGACTCGAAGTACTCCGAGGTCAAAGCCCAGATTCCGCCCGTGTTCGTGATCCCATATCGGCAATCGGGTCGGCTGAACTCGAACAACTTTTACGTGCGAACATCCCTGCCGCCGACGCAGATCCTGCGAGCAATTCCCGCCGTGATGAAGAAGCTCGATCCGAACCTCCCGATCGAAGACTTGAAGACCTTGCCGCAGCAAGTGCGCGAGAATGTCTTCTTGGATCGAATGATCGGCACGCTGTCGGCGTCGTTCG
>DASYSU010000199.1:0-5106 GCA_036002925.1 Gemmatimonadaceae bacterium
GTCAAGCCGGGCATGCAGATCAAGTTCGCCGCCGGCTCCGGACTCGCGTACGAAGTCGCCGAGGTCGGATACAACCAGCTTCGTCAGGTCCAGACCGACGAGCTGGGGCCGGGCGAAGTCGGATACGTCGTGGCGAACCTACGCACGGTGAAAGAGACGCGTGCCGGCGACACGATCATCGACGCGACCAAACCGCACGTCGAGCCGCTGCCCGGCTACAAAGACGTACACTCGATGGTGTTCGCCGGCCTCTATCCGACCGATACGCAGCAATACGAGACGCTGCGTGACGCACTCGAGAAGCTGCAACTCAACGACGCCTCGCTGCACTACGAACCCGAGACATCGACCGCGCTCGGCTTCGGATTTCGTTGCGGCTTCCTTGGCCTTCTGCACATGGAAATCGTGCAGGAGCGGCTCGAGCGCGAATTCGATCTCGACCTCGTCACGACCGTCCCGAACGTCGAGTACCATGTGTATCACACCGACGGCCACATGGAATTGCTCGAGAGTCCGGCGAAGATGCCCGACCCGGGCGTGATCGATCACATCGACGAGCCGTTCGTGAAAGCGCGCATCATGGCGCCCGCCGAATACATCGGTCCGATCATGACGCTGGGGACCGAGCGGCGCGGCGTGTACAAGAACATGACGTACCTCGACACGGCGCGCGTCGAGTTCGACTTCGAGTTCCCGCTCGCCGAGATCATCCTCGACTTCTTCGACAAGTTGAAGACGATCAGCCGCGGCTATGCAAGTTTGGATTACGACATGCTCGAGTACCGCGAGAGCGATCTCGTGAAGCTGGACATGCTGATCAACGGCGACCCAATCGACGCGTTCTCGGTGATCATCCACCGCGACAAGTCATACGAGTGGGGCCGCAAGATCGCCGACAAGCTCAAGGAACTCATCCCGCGGCAGTTGTTCGAGGTCGCGATTCAGGCGGCGATCGGAAACAAGGTCATCGCGCGCACAACGGTGAAGGCGCTGCGCAAAGACGTGCTCGCGAAATGCTACGGCGGTGACATCACGCGAAAGCGGAAGCTTCTCGAGAAGCAGAAGGAAGGAAAAAAGCGCATGAAGCAAGTCGGCTCGGTCGAGATTCCGCAGGAAGCGTTTCTGGCGGTGTTGCAAGTCGAATGACGCCGGCGAGCGCGACCGCGACTGCGCCGCATGTCTCGCGCCCTGTGCCGCGCGGCTCCGCTCTCGTCATCCAGACCTCCTTCCTCGGCGACATGGTGCTCACGACGCCGCTGCTTACGTATCTCGCGGCGTCGAGTGCCGTCGATGTCGTGTGCACGCCGGCGGCGAGTGTACTGCTCGAAAATCATCCGACGGTGCGCGAAGTGATCGTCTATGACAAACGCGGACGCGATCGCGGAACCCTCGGCGCGACGCGACTCGCTATGCGCCTGCGTGAGGCGCACTACGATGCGGCGTATCTCGCGCAGGGATCGATTCGCAGCGGGGCGATCGCCTTCATGGCACGCATCCCGGAACGCGTCGGGTTCGAGACGTCTGCTGGGCGTTGGTTCTACACGACGCGCATCGTGCCGATCGACAACACACATCACGCGGCGAGATTGTTGGCCCTCGGCACACGCGATCCTTTGCGGCCCGTAACCAACCACGAGATCAGACCACGTCTTTATCCTGGCGAACGAGAACGGTTCGCGGTCGACGACGTCTTGGGCACGAACGTGATGTCCGACGAGCCGCTCATCGCCATGGCGCCCGGCAGCGTGTGGGCAACGAAACGCTGGCCATATTTTCCCGCGCTCGCGAGCGCGTTGCGCGACACTGGGCGAATCGTGATCGTCGGCACGGAGGCGGATCGTCCCCTCGCCCTCGAGATCGTCGCAGCGACCAAGGGGCAAGCGGTCGACGCGACAGGGCGCTTGTCGCTGCTCGCATCGGCGGAGCTCATCGGGCGCGCCGCCCTACTCGTGACCAATGATTCGGCACCACTACACCTGGCGTCGGCGATGAATACGCCGACAATCGCCGTGTTCGGGCCAACGGTCCCCGAGTTCGGATTCGGCCCGCTCGCCGAGCGATCGGCGGTCGCGGGACACGCATCGCTCGCGTGTCGCCCGTGCGATCGTCACGGTCCGCAGCGGTGCCCTCTCGGACATTGGCGCTGCATGCGCGAGATTACACCCGACGGCGTGGCGTCGCTCGCCGTTGGGCTTCTCACCTCAAGAATTCCCTGATCATGGCCGCGAAGAAACGGCAGCAGTTCATTGTCGGCGTCGACTTGGGCGGAACGAATATCGTCGTGGGCGCGATGTCGGCCGACGGCAAGCATCACTACGCGATGCGATCGATTCCGACGAGCTCGGAGCTCGGCGCGGAAGGCGTCGCCGATCGCATCGTGGGCGTGATCGAGGGCGTGGTGCTCGACACGATCGCGCAGACCAACACGAGCCGAAAGGATTTCATCGGCGTCGGCA
Source organism: Gemmatimonadaceae bacterium (assembly GCA_036002925.1). Taxonomy (GTDB): domain Bacteria; phylum Gemmatimonadota; class Gemmatimonadetes; order Gemmatimonadales; family Gemmatimonadaceae; genus JAQBQB01. The sequence goes on from DASYSU010000199.1 coordinate 2,457, forward strand.
TCGGCGCACCCGGGCCGCTCGACCGTGACAAAGGCATCGTCATCGTCGCGCCCAACTTGGGCTGGCGGAATTTTCCGCTGCGCGATCGGATCGGCGAGCGACTGAATCTTCCCGCCACGCTCGACAATGACGCGAACTGTGCGACGGTGGGCGAATGGTGGCAGGGCGCCGCGCGCGGTGGCACGAACGTCATCGGCATCACGATCGGCACGGGCATCGGCGGCGGATTGATCCTCGACGGCAAACTCTTTCACGGCTCGTCGGACGTCGCCGGAGAGATCGGCCACACGACGATCGACCTCAATGGCCGTCATTGCAAGTGCGGCAACTACGGTTGTCTCGAGGCGTATGCGTCGGGTCCGGCGATCGCGACGCGCGCGCGCGAAGTGCTTGTTCGTGAGGAGACCGCGTCGCTTCTGCCATCGATCGTCGGTGGACGACTCGAGTCGATCACCGCGGAGACGGTGTACAAGGCGGCGCAACAAGGCGACGCGGTCGCGAGCGAGATCGTGCGTGATACCGCACGCTACCTCGGCGTCGGCATTGCGAATTTGCTCAACACGATCAATGCCGATGTCGTCGTCGTCGCGGGTGGTGTGACCGCGGCCGGCGATGCGCTCTTCGTGCCACTCCGCGCCGAGGCGCGCCGCCGCGCGTTTCGCCCGGCGGTCGACGCAACGCGTATCGTTCCCGGCGAGCTGCCCGGCACCGCGGGCGTGGTCGGCGCCGTGGCGACGTTCAAGATGCAGCACCTAGGGACGCTCTAGCCGGTCCTCCGCCAGTAAATGCGCATCGGCGTAATCGGCTCGTTCGTCTGGGACGTGATCTACGGCCGCGACCCGCGATCGCTTCCCGTCGAAGAGTGGGGCGGGATCACCTACGGGTTGAGCGGACTCGATGCCGCGCTGACCGATGACTGGGAGATCGTCCCTCTCATCAAGGTCGGCGAAGATCTCGCGCCACGGGCGCGGCAGTTTCTGGGGTCACTCGATCACATCGCGAGCGACGCATCGGTGCTCGAGGTGCCCTTCCCCAACAATCGTGTCGAGCTCCGATACTACTCGGACGAGCGGCGAAGCGAGATCATGAGCGGCGGCGTGCCGCCGTGGAGTTGGCTCGCGCTCGGACCACTGCTCGAGTCTTCGCAGCTCGACGCGCTGTACATCAACTTTCTCAGCGGATGGGAGCTCGACCTCGAGACGGCGCAGCTCGTGCGCCAGCATTTTTCCGGTCCGATCTACTGCGACCTCCACATGCTCGCATGGGCCGTGCAGCCGACCGGCCTCAGAACCCTTCGTCCGATTCCCAATGTCCGCGAATGGTGTGCGTGCTTCGATCTCCTGCAGGTCAACGAAGACGAGATGACGATGCTAGCGCCGGATCCGATGGCTCTCGCAGCAACGGCGTTACATGCGGGCGTACGGTGCCTCGTCGTCACGCTCGCGAAGCGGGGCGCCGTGTACTTTGCTGCCCCGGACTTCGATCGCATCGACGACGTCGGCCGCGCGCGTCCATTGGGCGCGTCAGTCGGACCCGTTCGTACGGCGTTGGTCCCGACCCAAGTGGTGTCGACGGAAACCGGCGATCCCACCGGATGCGGAGACGTTTGGGGCGCGACCTATTTCTCTCGGCTGCTTGCCGGTGATAACTTAGGCGACGCCGTCCTCGCCGCGCACCGCGCCGCGGCTCGCAACGTCGGGCACCGCGGTGCCACCGGGCTCGCGAACCACCTTCGGGGAAAGATCAGCCTCACGTGACCAACGTCATTACTGTTCCGCCCTCGCTCGACGATTACTCCTTCGAACAAGTGCTGGAGCAGGTGGCGCCTCTCCCCGCTGACGCAAAACTCCTCGTCGATGCGCGGCACGCTCGTTGGGCGTCGCCGTACGGACTCACCGCCCTGCTCACGCTCGCGCAAACGCGCGCCGAGCGTCCGACGCTCGCCGTGCCGGAGCTCGATGAGACGTTGTCGTACTGGTCGCGGGCCGCGTTCTTCCAACACGCGGAGTCCGTGTACGATCTCCACGGCCAGTATCCAAAACGTCGCGACGCCGGCGAATCGAATGTGCTGCTCGAGATCACGCCGATCGCCAAGAGCGACGACGTTCACAACGTCGTTGGCCGCGTGCAGGAGCGGGCGCAGCAAATCATCAAGACGGAGCTCAAGCTCGACCCCAAAGCCATTATTGGTTTTGCCATGACGTTGTCCGAAGTGTGCCAGAACATCATCGAGCACGCGGGACAGGGCGGTTGGGTCGCCGTGCAGAGCTATCGCTGGACGAAGCGCCTCGGGCGCCGCGTCGTGGTGATCGCAGTGTGCGACGCGGGGCTGGGTTTTCGCCGGTCGCTCGAGAGCGCGCCGGGGCATTTGCCGACGACGCGCTGGGATGACGCGGCCGCGCTCGAGGAGGCGGTCATCCGCGGCGTGAGCCGCTATCGCGATCGAAGTCGCGGCCAAGGACTCGCCGGCGCACGGAACTACGTCGGCCGCTGGCAAGGGAAGCTGTCCGTCCGCAGCGGCACGGCACGAATTTCGATCGTGCCGAGCTGGGACGACGAAATTCCGCTCGCCGAAGGGCTCGCGCCATTCCCTGGCGCGCAAGTTCAGGTCATCATTCCTGAAGCGATAGCCGCGGGAGGTTCGCCGGAG
>DASYSU010000200.1:0-9510 GCA_036002925.1 Gemmatimonadaceae bacterium
GACGCCGCCAAAGGCGATCGGCTGTTTATTGGCTCCGATGGTGTGTGTGTCCAGGTACTAGTTGTCCGGCTTGTCCTGCACCACCTTCAGCTTGGGCGCGTATTCGGCGAGAATCTCGCGCAGACTCTGGAACACCGGGACGAACTCTGATCGCGCTGGCATTCGACCTCCGTCGAAGCTCAGAATGGGAAGCCCAAGCTATGGCTGACCCGTCCGCTGGAACAGATCGCGACTCGGGCTGGTAGAGTCATGGCGCAAATTTGTATTGCGCGTTCGCCAGGTACTCATTAGCTTGGTTGAGCGACACACGCAGGATTGCGCGAAAACGTTCCGATGTTGAATAGGGGCCTTCGCATTCGCGGGGCTCCTTTTTTGTATCGCGTCGCTGGTAATCGTTGATGGTTGCCAAGAACGTACCCGGCGTGAGGGTCATCACGAGCAACTGTGGGTCGGTTTGTACGGCGCGTTCCGCTACTCCGACGACACAAATTACACTTTCTAGGAGTATCGAAATGCGTACGACCGGCACTGTGAAGTGGTTCAACGACGCCAAGGGCTTTGGTTTCATCACCCCCGAAGGCGGCCAGAAAGATTGCTTCGTCCACCACTCAGCCATCCAGGGCAGCGGCTTCAAGACGCTCGCCGAAGGCGAGCGCGTCGAGTTCGACATCGTTCAGGGCGCCAAGGGTCCGGCTGCTGAGAACGTCGTAAAGCTCGGTCGCTAAACCCGTCCGATCTTCGATCGAAGGCGAGGGTGCGCTAACGCGCACCCTCGCTTTTTTCATTCTGGACGTCGCTGGATCTACAACTGACGTCGCCTCCTCGCCTCGCGAATCCGCTTCATCATCGTCGTCACGATGATCAGCGTGAGCACGACCCAAACCGCGATGAAAATCTCCTGTATATTCACCGGCCGATCGGCGATGTGTAGCCCGTAGTACAACCCGATCGCCGCCGCGTCGAGAACGACGACGCCAACGACGAGCTTCAAGAGATAGCCCTTGAGCTCACGCGCCACCGAAGACTGCCCCGAAGAACCTGGATTGGTCATCGCGTGCATCCTGGTCACTGTGGCGTGCATCCTAGCAACTATCTTGGTGGATGGCTATGACCGCCGCGGGACGCGCCGAGCGTCGCCTGCCAACCGTTCTGTTCGATCTCGACGGGACGCTCATCGATTCAATCGAGCTCATTCTCAACTCGGCGCGCTACGCGTTCGAGAAACTCGACCGCGACTGTCCGCCGGATGAAGAGTGGTTGGCGGGTGTCGGCATCCCGCTCTTCACCATGTTCCGCCGATACGCGCTCGACGAAGCCGACTGCTCCGCCCTGATTGCCGCGTACCGCGAATATCAACTCGCACACCACGACCGGCTCGTCCGCTGCTACGACCAAGTCACCGAGACCGTAGCGAATCTCCGGCAGCGCGGACATGAGATCGGCATCGTCACGAGCAAGTCCGAGGCGCTGGCGATGCGGGGTCTGGCTCACGTCGGACTCGCCCGCCACATGGATACGATTGTGGGCTGTGACTCGTCCACTAGGCATAAGCCTGACCCCGAGCCCGTTCGAATCGCCCTGCACCGCCTCGATGCGTTGCCAAAAGAGGCCGTCTTCGTTGGCGACTCGGTACACGATCTTCTCGCCGGCAATGCCGCCGGTGTGCATACTGCGGCGGCGCTTTGGGGGGCATTCAAGCGAGCGGATCTGGAGCCCGGCGAGCCAACTGCCTGGCTGGAAAGCGTTTCGGATCTCGTGACACTATTGGATGGGTGGGTGGGTAGCTAAGTGGGTGGGGGACAGCCTTCGCGCCGTCCACATCCGCCTACTCACCCACTCGCCGTTTCGGCAGTTCAAACCTTTGGCCCCGTGGGACTATCTCATCCGGTGAACGGACGGAGACCCCACGATCTATGGCTGCTTTGGCCATCATCGAAGCATCTTCCCCCCAATCCGGCAATGGAGATTCGGATGTCGCGCGAGCGGCAGCCGGGGACCGGGGTGCATTCGAGAGGCTGTACCGGCAGAACGTGAATCGGGTGTTCTCTCTCTGCGCACGAATGGTCAGCGACCGCGAGCGCGCCGAGGAGTTGACACAGGACGTCTTCGTTCGGGCGTGGGACAAGTTGCACCTCTTTCGCGGTGAGAGCTCGTTCTCGACGTGGCTTCACAGGCTCACGGTCAACGTCGTGCTCAACGCGCGAAAGAGCGAAGGACGTCAGCGATCGCGCTTCGAGGAGAACGACGAGGAGGCCGGCGGAATGGACGCGCTACCAGGTGTCGTCGGCATGCCGCTTCCTCCCGGCGACCTCCTCGATCTGGAGGATGCGATCGCGAAGCTTCCACCCGGCGCGCGCCGCGTATTCGTTCTGCACGACGTAGAAGGTTACAAACACGAAGAAATCGCCGACATGCTCGGCGTGACATCCGGAGCCACGAAAGCGCAGCTGCACCGAGCGCGGCTCCTGTTGCGGGAGGCACTGAATCGATGACCAATCCAATGACGTGCGACGAGTTCGCCGATCGTCTGTCCGATTATCTCGAGGGCGACGTTGACGCGTCGACGCGAATCGCGATCGAGGCGCACGCGGCGTCGTGCGACACGTGCGGTGCGCTCCTCGCCGATCTCCGAACGCTGCAAGTCGACGCGAGCAAGCTGCCCGAGCTGAGCGCCAAGCGTGATTTGTGGGCCGGCATCGCGGCGCGGATCGAGACGCCTGTTGTGGAGCTCAAGAACGGTGGAACCGGCAACGGTGGAGCGGTGGAAGGGTGGAACGGTGGAACACAGCGGCGGACAAACCGCCTCTGGATCGGCCTCGCGGCCGCGGGCTTGATCGCCGTGACGGCGACGATCACGCACGAGCTGACCAAGCGGTCCATCGCCATTGCTCCTTCACAACGAACGGCCGCGGTGCAGTCCAGGCCCGATACAACTCACCGTGCCACGCCCGCGACCCAAGTCGCGAACGTCGACACCCTTCCACCGTTCCACCGTCCCACCGCTCCACCGTCGAGTTCCACCGGTCCAGCGGCCGCAACAACGCGCCTCGCCTCATCCAAGGCGTCGGCCAAGCCCTCGGCGGAGCAAACGTACGAGACGGAGATCAGCCGTCTGCGCGCGGTGCTCAATTACCGACGGCCGCGGCTCGACTCGTCGACGGTCGCCGTGGTCGAGCACAACCTACGGGTGATCGATGACGCGATCGCGCAGTGTAAGCAGGCATTGCGGAAGGATCCGGCGAGTCGGTTCTTGATGGAGTCGCTCAACGACGCGCTCGATACGAAGGTTCAGCTCCTTAGGACGGCGGCGACGTTGCCGTCGACCTCATGACGATTCTCACATGTCACTCCTCGTAATCACTCGGCGATGGTTCGCGATTGCGGTCGCGGCGGCCCTCGGTGTGGCGGCGGCGTCACCGCGCGCCGCACACGCGCAGCGGGGCCGGGTGCGGTTCGGCTCTGGCGACCGCTCTCGCATCGACACAACGTTCGCCTTCGAGAAGAACGGCACGGTCAACCTCTCCGCGGGCAGCGGCGATATCGCGGTGACCGGCTGGTCGCGCGACCAGATTCACGTCCGCGCGGTCAGCGACAACAGCAACATTCGCTTCGACGCGTCGAGCTCGCGGATGACGCTCGAGCTGACGGGCGGCTCGCACGATGGTGATACGCGGTTCGAGGTCAGCGTTCCGTATGGGGTGCACGTCGTGGTGCGCGCGATGTCGGGCGACATCTCCGTCCGCGGCACGCGCGGCGAGGTCCAGGCGCACGCCCAGAGCGGTGACATCGAAGTCGAAGACGTCACGTCCCGGCTCGACGTCAACACGCTGTCGGGGAGCGTCGAGGCTCACAACGTCGTCGGCGACGTCGACATCGGCAGCACGAGCGGCGACGTGAAAATCGTCGACCTTCGCGGCAACGTCGAAATCGGCACTGTCAGCGGCGAGATCGAGTTGCGTGGCGTCACCGCCAAGCTCGTACGTGCCAAGACGACGAGCGGCGATGTCACGTTCGACGGCGCGATCGACCCGACCGGTCGCTACGAGCTGGCCACGCACTCCGGCGACGTCCGATTGCACGTACAGCGCGACGCGAGCGCGCAACTCACGGTCGAGACATGGAACGGTGGTGTGAATAGCGAGTTCCCAATCACGCTCAAGCCCGGCGAACAGGGCATCGGATCGGCCAACGCAAAACGCTTCACCTTCTCCATTGGCGGGGGCGCGGCACGAATCACTGCCGCGACCTTCAGCGGTGATATCACGATTTCCTCGAACGGACGCGGCGCCAGCGAGCGCCGGTAACGCGAACTTAGGATATCCTCATGACCCGACGACTGCTGTCCATCGGCTTCATCGCCTGCCTCGCACTCCCTGCGGCCGCCCAGAACCGCGGCGACTTCCGCTGGGAGAAAGCCCTGGCCGCCGGTAACGAAGTCTCGATCCACAACATCAACGGCGACATCAAGGTGACGCCGTCGACCACCGGGCGCGTGACCGTGGTCGGCACCAAGCGCGGCAACAATCGCTACTTCGACCGCATCAAGGCCGAGGTGCAAGAGACGTCACATGGGATCGTCGTCTGTGTGGTTCAGGAGGACGCCGACTCCTATTGCGACGACCGCGGTGTCCACATGCATGGCGATCATGACTGGAACAACGTCAGCATGGACCTCGAGGTCACGATCCCGACCAACGTCACCGTGTCCGCCGGCTCCGTGAGCGGCAACGTCGACATCACCGGCGCGAACGGCGACGTCGAAGCGGGCAGCGTCAGCGGCGACATTCGCCTTACTCGCCTCCGCGCCAGCTCGGTCAGCGCGCATACCGTGAGCGGCAACGTCGATGTTCGAGTCGACGCCTTCACCGGCCGCGGCGACCTGTCGTTCAAATCGGTGAGCGGCGACGTTACCCTCGAGGTTCCACGCGGATTCGACGCCGACATCTCGATGTCCACCGTCAGCGGCGACATGAACAGCGATTTCCCCGTCACACTCGGCAACGGACGCATGAGCCATCGTCGCATTGAAGCACGAGTTGGTAGCGGCGGCCGTCGCCTGGACGTCAGCACGGTGAGCGGAAGCTTGAACTTGAAAATGGCACGATAGTACTGGTCACTGGTCACTGGTTACTGGCAACCGCAAACACCAGCAACCAGTCACCAGCAACCAGCAACCAGTTACCAGCAACCAGCAACCAAATGAAGCTCATAACGTCTCTCGCTCTCCTCGCGACCATTGCCTTGCCCGCCGCCGGGCAGGCGCGCCAGGGCGACAACTTCTCATGGTCGGGAAAGATTCCCGCGGGACGTTGGATCCGCGTGCGGAATCTCAATGGCCCGATCACCGTCGGGCCGGCGAGCGGCGACAACGTCGAAGTCACCGCGACCAAGCGCTGGCGACGTGGCGATCCCTCGGTCGTCCGATTCGAAACGCAGAAGTTTGGTCCCGGCAACGAGAGCGTCGTCATCTGCGCGCTCTGGGGCGAACGCGCCTCGTGCGACGACCGTCATTACGAGTCTCACGGTGATCGTGGCATGCGCAATAACGACGTCAACGTCGAGTTCCGCGTTCTCGTTCCGCGCGGCGTCAAGGTCGGAGTGAACACGATCAACGGGGCGGTGACCGTCGAGGGCGCGACCACCGAAGTCGATGCGGCAACAGTCAACGGTGAAGTCGAAGTCGCCACATCGGGCGGTCCGGTGAACGCCTCGACCGTGAACGGGAGCGTTCGTGCTCACGTCGGCCGAGTCGACGGCGACGCCGACATGGATTTCACCACCGTCAACGGCAGCGTGATCGCGGAGTTCACCGGGGAATTCGGCGGCGACGTCGAGATGAGCACCGTGAACGGCGCACTCCGCACCGACTATGAGATCACAGTGTCGGGCCGCCTCGACCCGAAGCACCTCCGCGCCCATATCGGCAAAGCCGGTGGACCGCGAATCAAGCTCGAGACGGTCAACGGCAGCGTGGAGCTCCGCAAGCGCTGATTGCGTAACTTTTCGCCATATTCACGCGTATGTCCTGAGATAGGAGGACTCGCGTGAACCATCGCATTGCATTCCTCGTCGCCGCGTCGATCGTCGCCGCGGCATGCTCGTCTCCCGGCGTCGACGACCGCGCCTTCCAGTGGAGCGACCAGATCCCGGCCGGTTCCGTCGTGCATCTGCGCGACGGATCAGGGGACATCACCGTTCGCCCATCGAGCGGCTCATCGGCGCTCGTGACGGGCTCCCGGCGATGGCGCCGCGGACGCGCAAACGACGTCCATTTCGTCGTCAAGCAAGACGGCAAAGACTATTACCTCTGCGCCATGTGGCGTGGCAGCGGAAAGTGCGGCGCTTCCGGCTATCGCGGGCGACAGACCGGCAGTCTCCTGACGATGTTCAGCCTCTTCCATCGCAACAGCGACGCGCGCGCGGACATTGTCGCCGAGGTACCGGCGAACGTCGTGATCGACGCGTCGACGACGAATGGATCGGTCGAGGTCAACGGAATGAACGCCGGCGTCACGGCGAAGACGGTCAACGGCACCGTGGCCGCGTCGAACGTCTCCGGCCCACTCACCCTCTCGACAACGAACGGGAACGTTCGGCTGAGCGCTGATTCACTGGCCGACGCCGACGCCGTCAGACTATCCACTACGAACGGCGCAATTCGCGCCGAGTTGCCGGCCAACCTGCAGGGCCAGTTCGACCTGTCGACAGTGAACGGCGTTGTGAGCAGCGACTTCCCGATTCCGGCGGCAGCGGCGAGCACCCACTCCAACCGGCATCTCCAGGGTCAAGTCGGCTCGCTCCCGCGCGTCGTGAAGATGCGGACCATCAACGGCCCCGTCTCCGTCAGCGCTCGAACAGCGCCGGCGGCTCACTAACACCTAGCACCAGCAACCAGCAACCAGCAACCAGGCTACCGGCCTCCGCCGCTGGCACCGGCCTGTTCGCTCGGGGTATTATTCGTAATCACGTTCTCTAACGGAGTTTGAGCTCGCCATGGGCTTCTCATACGCGCCAGCCACTGTACAGGTCCGATCGGGCACCGAGCGCGCGACGCTCGTTCGTCGCACCTACGGGCTGGTGTTTCTCAGCGTCATCACCACGATTCTCGGATCGGCGTTCGCCTTCAGTCAGCCGGCGGTGATGGACGGTGTGCTGCAACACCCATTCATCACGTTCATTTGCATGTTCGTGCCGCTGATCATGGCACAACGCGCCGCGCGCGACTTTCCGAAGAACTTGATCCTCACGTTCCTCTTTACCTTTATCGAAGGCATCTGGCTCGCGCCGTTCCTGATGCTCGCCGATCGGAACGCGCCGGGCGTCGTAGGCCAAGCTGCGGTCCTCACGTTCGCCGCGTTCGGCGTGTTGTCGCTCTACGCGGTCGTCAGCCGCCGCGACTTCAGTGCGTGGGGAAGCTTCCTCATGGTCGGCGTGTTCGTGTTGCTCGTCGCCATGATTCTCAACGCGTTCATCGGCAGCGCGGCGGGTGGTTTGTGGATCGCCGCGATCGGCGTCATGATCTTCTCCGGACTGCTCGTCTTCGACACGTGGCGCTTGCTGCGGTCGGGCGCGTACGGCCAAGATGATTATGTGTTGACCGCCGTCGCGATCTATCTCGACCTGCTCAACATGTTCGTGTTCATCCTCAGCTTGCTGGGCGGCGGCCGCCGGCGCTGATTGTCGCATCGTATCGGCGTAATCTTCGCCCATCCCGACGACGAGACATTTTGCGTCGGCGCGACGGTCGCCAAGTACGCCGACGTAGGGATCACAACTGATTTGTACTCTGCCACAGATGGCGACGCCGGAAAAAATTCCGGCGTCGCCGTTTCGTCTCGTGAGGAACTGGCCGCCATCCGCCGCGACGAAACACGCGCCGCGGCTCGCATTCTCGGCATCGCGTCGATCGAGTTCGCCGGCTACGGCGACGGAAAGCTCAAGGAGCTCGATGCCACGGTGCTCACCGGATCGATCGTCTCATTCATCCGGCGTCACAAGCCGACGATCATTCTGACCTTTGGCCCCGAAGGCGCGCCGACCGGTCACCGGGATCATCAAGCTATTTCGCGCGCGGCGACCGCCGCGTTCTTCCTCTCCGAGCTACGCACGGCATTCCCCGAGCAGATCGAGCAGGGACTCACGCCACACCGTGCATCGCGACTCTTTTACCACGCGTGGCGATTTCCGCATAAGAATCCGTCGCTCAAGCTCGAGAGCGTTCCGCCGACGGCGCAGATTGACGTGCGCTCGTGTCGGCAACGCAAGCTCGACGCGTTCATGGCACACGCGACGCAACAATACGCCTACGATCTCTTCGTGACCGACGTCTTGCTCGACGCGGAGTTTTTCGCCTTTGCCGCCGGCACGCCACAACCGCGGCCGATGATCGACGACCTGTTCGATGGTCTCTAGCCCGAGACCACCTTTTCGATCCGCTCGGCGAGCTGGAGATCGGACTGCGTGATCCCGCCCGCGTCATGCGTCGACAAGGTGATCGTGATCTTCGTGTACCGAACGTCGATGTCCGGATGATGATTCATCTCATCGGCCGACTTGGCGACCCGGTTGATGAACGCGATCCCGTCGGCGAATCGCTCGAACGTGAAGGTCTTCGTCAACACGTCGCCGCGGCGCGACCAGCCGGGAAGACCGCCGAGCGCGCGCTGAATTTCGAGGTCCGACAATTTCTGTCGCATACGTTCCGAGGTGACGAGTTCGTGCATCGACAGGGACATTCTACCACGCTTCGCCCACACGAGCCATCGTGCGACTGTTTCGGCTGACGACATCCAGGTTGTGCACCGCCGCGCTCGTCGCGCTCGCGGCCGCAACGACGACCGCGAACGCGCAGAGTGGCGACTCAACTGAGCTCGCCCCCAACTATTGGCGTCGCTTCGGCTACGGCTTCGGCGCCAGCATTCTCCTCCACGAGGTTGGACACATCGTGACGGCCGTCGCCGTCGGCGGACATCCAACCTTTGGATTCGACAAGCTGCGGCCCACCGTCTACTCCGGCCTCAACTCTCAGCTCGAGCCGCACAAACAGTTCTTATTCTCGGCAGCCGGTCTTACCGTGCAGTCATTGATCGACGAGGGCATACTCGACATCCCACACTCGCGCGGCAGCGCGCTCGAACGCGGCGTGTTGGGCGGCGGCATCGGCACAACGTTGTTCTATCTGACAATCGGTCGGCGAGGTTCGGTTAGTGACATCGACTTCATGGCCAGGACGCACGCCGTGACAATCACTCAGGCCACGTTGATCTTCGGCGGCGTCGCCGCCATGCACACGATTCGTGTTTGGCACGATCCACATTACGCCAACTTCTTCGCCCGCCCGCGCGCCGACGGACGTTTCGATGTCGGCCTGAACTTCGGCGCGCGCTAACGCTCGCTTGCATCTTCGGCGTATCTTCGGTATGGTCCGGATCGCGCTTCGGATCGGTGACCGATGGCAGTCGATGCAAAGAAAGGAGTCAAGCTCGAGCAAGCCGCGCTGTTCGACGCGAG
>DASYSU010000201.1:0-26268 GCA_036002925.1 Gemmatimonadaceae bacterium
GAGTGGCGCGTTGTCATCGTCGGGGCCGGAAAGATCGGCGCCGCGCTCGCGCAATATCGCGGCTTTCGTCAGCGCGGCTTCAACATTCTTGCGGCGTATGACAACAACGGCGAGAAGATCGGCCGAAAGCTCGAGGGCATCCCCGTTCGAGACATCGCCCAGCTCGAGCGAGACATTCAGCGCGACAAGCCCGACATCGTCGTACTGACGGTACCCGGCGACGAAGCGCAAAACGTGGTCGATCGCGTCGTGAAGGCCGGAGTCAAGGCGATCCTCAACTTCGCGCCGGCGCAGCTCCACGCGCCGGCCGACGTCGCCATCAAGACCGTGAACATGGCCATGGAGCTCGAAGGGCTGAGCTTCGCGCTCACGAACCGTGAGTAGCGGCTCGAACCACTCGGGCGAAGTCTTCGGGCGACAGCGTCTCAGGCCGCGCCGCCGGATCAATCGCGGCCGACACGAGCAGCGCGGTTGACCGATCCGCGTCGACCTCCAGCACTTCGCGCAAGACTCGGCGCATCTGCTTCCGCCGCATGCCGAAGGCGTCGCGCACGAATCGGCGGAAGATTGTCTCCTCATCGGATGCAACGATGGGATCGGGCCGAGGATCGATCCGAATCACGGCACTCTCGACTTTCGGCGGAGGCACGAAGGAACCTGGCGCGACGCGAAACAGCAGCGTCGCGTTCGCGACGGACTGTATGTTCACCGACAGTGCGCCGTACTCGTCGGAGCCCGGTGCAGCAACGATTCGTTCGGCGACTTCGCGTTGCACGAGGTAGACCGCGCGATTGGGGCGAGGCACTTCGAGCGCGTGAAATAGAATCGGCGTCGTGATGTAGTACGGCACGTTTCCGACCAAGTGATACGGACCGCCCGCAACCCCGCCGAGATTCACCTCGAGCACGTCGGCCTCGACGACCGTGACGGACGCCGTACCCGCATATCGATCACGCAGCTGCGCTGCCAGCGCGCGGTCGTACTCGATCAACACCAGGCGTCGCGCAGACGGCAGCAAGAGTTCGGTAAGACTGCCGCGTCCCGGTCCTATTTCGACAACGGTTTCTTCGCCCGTCAGCTCGAGCGCGTCGACGATCCGTTGGAGAATGCGCCGATCATTGAGAAAATGCTGCCCGAGACTCTTACGGATCGGCGGATTGCCGCGCGGAATGGAGCCGTCGCGCGGCACGCCTTCGTCCTACGCGCGAACCAGCACGATCGTCAGATCGTCGCGACGTGGCGCGCCCTGCGTATGCGTCTCGAGCACGTCGAACGCCCGGCTGAGGACCTCGGCGGGTGTCAAGTCGGCGCCGTGTTCGCGAATGAGGTCGAGGATTCGATCCTCGCCGAGACGCTCGCCCCATCGGTTTCGCGCGTCGCTCACGCCGTCGGTAAAGAGCACGAGCAGATCCTTGCCATGAACCCATCGCCGGCACGTAGTCGCGGGCGGGTTCTCATCCATGCCGAGCGGCGGATCGCTCGCCGCAAGGCGCTCCAACCCACCTTCCTTCGACAGCAGAAAAGCGTGTGGGTGACCAGTGTTCGAGTAGCGAAGCTCGCCCGCGACCGGATCGATGACAGCATAGAACGCCGAGATGAACATCTCGGTCATCGCCAACTCATCACGCAGCGTCGAGAAGAGCGAGTGCAGCATCTCGCCCGGATCGGCCTTGGTCTGCGAATGGATCGCGGCTGCGCTCATGGTCAACGCCATGATCAAGGCCGCCTGATAGCCATGACCCGACACGTCGCCGATCATCACGCCGGTCTTCGACCCGCCGAGGCGGAACAGATTGTAGAAGTCGCCGCCCACGCTCTCCGCCGGCACGACGCGCGCGGCGACGACCGCCTCCGGTGCGACGACGGCATTGTTCGGCAACAACTTCATCTGCAGGTCGTGCGCGAGTTGCATCTCGTGTGCGAGGCGTTGCTGATCGACCGAAGCGCGAACGAGCCGCGCGTTCTGAATCGCGGTTCCGATCTGCGTGGCAATCGCCGCGATGAGCTTTTGATCGCCGGCCGTGAACATGTGACCGGACCGTCGGTCGGAGAGATTCACGACGCCGAGCGGCTCCGCACCTCGGGGCGGCGGCGCCGTCCACATGATCGGAATCGACAGCATCGCTCCGCGTCGATAGCTCGCCTCCTCGGGGCACAACTGTTCGTTGCCCTCGGCGAGGACGGGATGCTGCGTGCGAAACACGCGAGCGCTGACGCTGCACGGATCGTCGACGCTGATCGGCGCGACCGTGGCGAGGTCCACGCCGAGCGCGGCGACGGCGTACAGCGTATTCGTCGCGCGATCGTGCACGAGGACCGACGCCTTGCGCGCACCGACCGTCTCCGAGACTTCTTTCAGGATCGTCTTCGTAGCCTCGTCGAGTGCAACGGTGCGTCCGAGGATTTCGCTAATCGTGTAGAGGAGATTGATTTCTTCGTAGCGTTCGGCGAGCTCGTTGGCGGCGTGCTCTACTTCCAATGCTGACTGGAGATACTGCGTGACGACCGGCAGCAAGAACCTCAGAAAGTCATTGAGGTCGACTTCAGGACGCGGACATGGTCCGAGCGCGACCCACGCGTGGCGTGGACCAGGCACCGCCGCGATCAGGACTTCGCCATTCGAAGAAGGAACGGATTGTTGCCCGTCAACGAGCGCTGGGAAGCGCTCCGGTGTCGGGGCATTGGCGGTTCCGGCTTCGAGCGTCGGCGAGGCGTTGGTCGAGCCAAGCTGCATCCACACGCCCGCTTCGCATTGCGTGGCGTCGTAGAACGCGGCGAGGACGCTCGCGAGCTCGTTCATTCTCTGCGGAGTATCATCCGAACGATGCTACCTCGGGCACCTTCGACGAGCTCCACGCGGTCCATCAACTTTTGCATGAGAAAGAGCCCGCGTCCGTCTTCGCGATTGACGTTGCCCGGTGTGGTCGGATCGATCGATGACGCGTCGAGGTCGAAGCCCGCGCCTTCGTCCGCGACCTCGACGACCAACCGGACGGTATCGACCTCGGCGCGCACATGCACATGCTTCGCCGGGTCGTCGAGGTTCCCGCGAAGGATCGCGTTGGACAGCGCCTCCGTCAGGGCGACGGGGACGTTGAGCGTGATCTGGCGATGCGCGTAGTCCATCTCTTGGCACTCGCGCCGCACCAGCTCGACGACACGCTCGATGAGACGCACGTCGCTGGGAATGTCGACTTCTACAACGCGGACTTCGTCGCCGGGACGCTGTTCGTCGGCAATGGCTGGCATGCGTCAATGATAACAGTGATAACCGCTAATCGTGATTCGTGGCTCGTGCCTCGTCACGGTCTGACGAGTCACGAGCCACGAGCACGCGTGAATTCGCGTTAAAGGATTGCGTCCCTAGAAACTCTGGAGCGCCCGCTCTCGGGTGTCGGCGATCTGGAACAGGGTATCGAGCTTCGTCAGCTCGAAGAGCGTTTTCAGGTCGTCGTTGAGGTTGGCCAGACGCAGCTCACCGCCCTGCTCGCGAATTTTCTTCGAGAGCGACACCAGCACACCGAGGCCCGAACTGTCGATGTAGCCCGTCTGCGAGAAATCGATGAGAAACTTGCGCTCGCCCCGCTCCAACTCATCGAGAACTTTTTGTTTGAGCTCCTGTCGGTTGCCCACAATCAACTGGCCTTCCACATCAACCACGACGACCTCTCCGTCTTTCTTGATCGAGAAGCTCATGTCGTACTCTCCTAGCGGGACACGTTCGTTGCCGTCGCCACGTCCGCGACTTGGAGCGCGGTGATGGCCGCTACATTGATAATGTCTTCTACAACGGCGCCGCGCGACAGATCGCTGCACGGGTGCCGCAAGCCCTGAACGATCGGGCCGATGGCGCTCGCACCGGCCAGCCGCTGCACCAACTTGTACGCGATGTTTCCCGCGTCGAGCGACGGAAACACGAGCACGTTTGCCCGTCCGGCGACCGAACTATCCGGTGCCTTTCGGGAAGCGACTAGACTGGCGAGTGCTGCGTCTCCTTGCAATTCTCCGTCCACAGCGAGGTGAGGCGCGCGCGACCGAACTTCCGCCACCGCCGCACGCACCGAATCGACCGACGGACCAGCGGCGCTTCCCCGCGTGCTGAACGAAAGAAACGCGACCAGCGGTTCATCTCCCACAATGCGGGCGCGATCAGCGGCCGCGGCTATGGCGATGTCGGCCAATTCGGTGCCCGAAGGATAGCGTACCACCGCGCAATCCGTGAACGTGAGCACTTCAGCGTCGGGCGTTCCCCGGAACGGCGGCACCACCATGTAGAAGGAGCTCGAGACGGTTCGCACTCCGTCCTTGGGCCCGACGATCCAGAGCGCCGCTCGGAGGACGTCGCCGGTGGTATGCGTGGCGCCGGCAACGCAGCCATCGGCCTGGCCGTCGGCGACAAGTGCGTCGGCGAAGAAGAGGGGCGTGTGGAGAAGCTCCAGCGCAGCGTCTTTTGTGAGCCGATCCGCTCGCCGCTCATGCAGACGCTCCGCTGCGCGCGGCGCAAGGTCGTCCGTCGTCGGGTCGCGAACCTCGAATCCCAGTGCCCGGATGTCGGCGTGGGTGTCGGGCATCGTTGGATCGAGCACCAACACCGGCTCGACCATCCGCCGGCGATGCAACTCGACGACGGCTGCCCTCGTTCGCTCGTCGTGCGCCTCGGGAAACACGATTCGACGAACGGACGCCGCCGCGCGCGCATGCACGTCGGCCAGAAACGTCATCGGACTCCGGTCCGCCCTCGCAGCGCTTGCGCAACCGCCGGGTGAACCATGCTCGAGACGTCGCCGCCGTAGCGGGCGATTTCGCGGACGAGGCTCGCGCTGATGTAGGTCGTGTCGAGAGACGGGACCATGTAAACCGTCTCCAATCGAGGCGAAAGGTGCCGGTTCATGAGCGCCATCTGATACTCATATTCGAAATCACTCACGGCGCGAAGTCCGCGAATGAGCAGCCTCGCGTTCTCGCGTGCCGCGAAATCGACCAGCAAGCCGGTGAAACTCTTCACTTCGATCCGCGCTTCGCCTCCCACGGCGGCTCGAATGAGCTCGACCCGCTCCTCGGCGGTGAACAGCGGCTGCTTCGCCGAATTCGTGGCGACGGCGACGATGAGTCGATCGACGAACTCGAGACTGCGCAGAATGAGATCTTCATGGCCCCGCGTGATGGGGTCGAAGCTGCCGGCGTAAATGGCAATGCGCGTTGCCACAGGGTGGAGGGTTGAGGGTGGATGGGCGGTGCGGCGCTTCGCGCCGCTCAACTGCACTAGAACCTACAGCCATTCGGTCAAGCGCCGAAGCCGTCACCTATGCTGTTAAGCGCCGAAGGCGCCATCCTTCCCTCACCCCTCAACCCTCTTGGTGCGGTAGAACGTCAGTACGGTACCGCCATAGCGGCGCGTATCACCTTCGCCTGGCAGCGACTCGTCAGCACGGTGCTCGATGCCGAGCACGGTCGCGAAAGGCACAGTGAGCCACTGCTCTGCCAAGCGGGTGCCCAACCCGAGATCGTATGGTGGATCGGCGAACGCGACGTCGTACGCGTCGGCGTCGAGGCGACGAGCGAAATCCAGGGCGTTCGCCCGGTGAATGATGGCCGAGTCGCCGGCGCCGAGCGCCGCCGCGTTCGTCCGGATGGCCGCGAGGCTCGCCGGCGCGAGCTCGACGAAGTCGACGCGTTGGGCGCCGCGGGACAATGCCTCGAGCCCCAGTGCCCCGGAGCCGGCGAAGAGATCGAGCACCCGCGCATCGGGCAGATATGGATTGACGATGCTGAGCCACGCCTCACGTACGCGATCGCCCGTGGGACGCACGCGGACGTCACGCGGAGCAACGATCGTTCGCCCGCGCCAACGACCGGCGACGATGCGCACGATTTAACTACGGAAATCCGCGAGACGCGCCTGAAGGCGGGACTCGCCGTTCCACTCGTCGCGCTCGAGGCGATAGGCGACGTCGATGGTCATGCCGACGTCGAGCTCGCGCGCGCGCGGCGCCATCCCCCAACCGAGTGCAACGAGCTGTCGGCCGTTGCTGTTGAGCAACAGCTTGAGTGCATCTTTGCCGACCACACGCGGCGGCGCGGCAACAACGACGCCGCGGGACACCAGCAGCGGGGATGGATTGCCAATCCCGCACGGCTCGATGTGTCGCAGCAACGATTCGAGATCGTTGTCGATCTGATCGAACGGCAGCTCGAGATCGACGCGGAGCTCGCGAACCAGATCGTCGTCGGTAAGCTGCGACGCCGCGACCTCGTTGAATCTCGCCGCAAACTCCGAGACGCGTTCTTTGGCGATGGTGACCCCGGCGGCCGCGGGGTGACCGCCGAAGCGCAGGAGCAGATCGCTGCACTGGGTCAAACCGTGGTGCAGATCGAACGCGCTGATCGAGCGGCCGGAGCCCTTCCCTTCATTGCCATCGAGCGCGATCAACACGGTCGGTCGTCCAAACTCCTCGACGATCCGCGACGCCACGATGCCGATCACTCCCGGGTGCCAGCCCTCGTCGGCGAGCACGATCCCATATGTCGTCGCGAGATCGAGCCGCTGGACCATGGTTCGTGCCTGGTCGAGCGTCGCGCGGTCGATCTCCTGCCGGCGTGCGTTGAGCTCCTCCAGCTCACGCGCGATTGGATTCGCCTCCTGATCCGTCGTCGCGAGCATCAGCTCGACGCCGCGCAGTGCGCTGTCCAATCGACCAGCCGCGTTGAGTCGTGGCGCGAGCACGAAGCCGATTCGGCCTGCCGTGAGGGCTTTGCCCTCGAGACGTGCGGCGCGAATCATCGCGCGAATGCCCGGACGCTGCGGATCGTTGAGCAACTTGAGGCCGTATCGCACCAACACTCGATTCTCGCCCTTGAGCGGCGCGATGTCGGCGATCGTCGCCAGCGCGACGAGATCGAGCATCGCGTACACGGCGTTCTCGTTGCCGGCGACGGCGCGCGTCAGCGCGAGCGCGAGCTTGAACGCGACGCCGACGGCCGCCAATCCTTTCCCACTCGACGCGCAGTCCTGCCGGTTGGGATTCAGCACGGCGTACGCGGGCGGGAGCGGGCCGCCGGGCAGGTGGTGGTCCGTGACGATGACGTCGATGCCGCTCTGTTGTAGATCGGTGATGGGACCGATCGCGCTGGTTCCGCAATCACAGGTCACGACGAGCGTCGCTCCGGCGGCTCGAGCCGCGCGCACGCCGGCGTCGGTCAAGTCGTAGCCGTCGGTAAGACGGTTCGGAATGAACGGAATCGGATTCCCGCCGAGCGTCCGTAGCGTGCGCACCATCAACGTCGTCGAACAGATGCCGTCGACGTCGTAGTCGCCATGAATGAGAATTGTCTCATTTTCACGGAGCGCGCGGACCAAGCGCTCGACGGCGCGATCCATGTCGGCGAGCGTCGCCGGATCATCGAGATGGTCGAGTCGCGGGCGTAGGAATCGCTTTGCGTCCTCGGGCGCGCCGAAATGACGAGTAGCCATGAGGCGACAAATGGCCGCCGGGAGATGGAGTTCCTCCTGGAGCCGCGCGACGACCGCCGGGTCAGGCTCCGGCGCCAGCAGCCAGCGCGCTTTCGGTCGATCCTGAACTGCGGGAAGAGTCACGCGCGAAAGTTATTGGCGGCGTTCGGCACCAACAACCATCATTCCGCCGCGTACAGCATCACTCCACAGCCTTCGCAGATCTCGGTGGCACCCGTGCCCGACATCATGCTCCGCCGCTGCAGCGGGATCATCGTATCACAATGTCCACATGAGTTGCCGCGGAGGGGAAAGACCGCGTACACTCGCTTTCGAGAGCGAATTCGCTCATAGCGCGATAGCAAACTCCGCGGTACGGTGTTCGCCCTGTCCTGTCGTTCTTGGCGAGCGTCCCTGAGCTTGGCCTCGAGCGCCGCTTGATCGGCGGCGAGCGACTCGCGCGCTTGTACTTGAGCCGTCTCGAGCTCGGTCGCAATGCGCTCCCGCTCCTGCGCGATCCGATTGGCTTCGGCCAGTCGCTGGCCGATTGCCGCGAGCTCGCGTTCGTCCTCGTCGATCATGCGCTTGGCCTGATCCAGCTGCGCCGTGGCGGCAGTTGCTTCGCGCATCGACGTCACGCTGTTCAACGCCGCCTGATTCTTCTCCTGGAGTGTCCGATGCTGTGCTACGCGGTCGGCCACTTCGCGGCGACGGCGCTCTTCCGACTCGGCCGCCTGCCGCGCCTGTTGAAGGTTGCTCATCGCCTTGTCCCGCTCCTTGGCCATGATCTCGAGGCGCGGCATCAGCTGCGCGAGCTGGTCCTCGAGCTCGTGGATGACGACGTCATCTTCTTGCACGGTCAGTAGCGCGGCAACATCTGGGTGCACGTGTCCTCCGACGAACGTAGATGGTTCAGGATCGAGTCGAGTTGAAGCTTTTCCAGCGCGGGCGGCCAAGCGCCTGCATTTCAATCGCGAGCCGCCGCTTCTCGCGAATCAGATCGTCCTTCTCTTCGGCGGCGGCGAGTGGCAGTAACCGGTCGAGCTCCGCCATGCGCCTCACGATGTCACGGGACAACAACGCGTTGATCCCGGCTTCGACCGTTTCTTCGGCCCGGTCGAGACCACCGTTTTCATTCATGAGCTCCTGCAAAACCTCCGTCGCTTCCTCGTCGAGAACCGCGGCGAGATCGCCGACGGACACGTCGGGCTCGCGGGTCACGAGCTCGGTGAAGATCGCGCGATAGGTGGGATCGGTGAACGCGTCCGCCCCGATGCGTTCGGCGGCTGCTTCAATGTATCGTCGTTGGTGCAACAAGACGCGGACCAGCTCCCGCTCGGCGCGAACCCCCTGTTGTCGGCGATCAGGACGTCCCGATCGTCGCTCTCGGATCGGAACGTCGCCCGGCGGCGGCTCGCCCTCCGGCGCGCCGGATCGCGATCGTGCGCCCGCCTGTAGCTCACGCGTCAGCATCTCTCGCGAGACGCCGGCCACTTCGCTCGTTCGCGCGATGTAGAGGTCGCGAAGAACCGGATCGGACGTCAGTCGAATCGTCGGCAAGAGTTTGTCGAGTGCCTCGCGTTTGCGTCGCAGGTCTGTGAACCAGCCGCCACGCTCGAGGATCTGGATCTTCCGATCGAACACGTCGACCGCGGCGTCCGCGACCTGCTCGAATCCGGCGGCGCCGTACTTCGCGACGAACGTGTCAGGGTCCTCGCCGTCTGGCAGCGTGATCACGCGCGCCGAGACGCCGTTCGACAATAGTTCATCGCCCGATCGAAACGTTGCCTTCAGCCCCGCTTGATCGCTGTCGTAGAGAAGAAAGACATGCTTGGTGTATTTGCGGATGAGCGCCGCCTGCTGCTCGGTGAGTGCGGTCCCCATGGGCGCAACAACTTCCGTGATGCCGGCGAGCATCAATCGAATCGCATCGAAATATCCTTCGACGATGATGAGTCGCTCCGCTTTGCGGATCGCCTGTTTCGCCCAATTCAGCCCGTAGAGAAGCTTGCGCTTGGAGAAGACCTCGGAGTCGGCGGAGTTGAGATATTTGGGCTCGCCCTCGCCGAGGATGCGGCCGCCAAATCCAACCGGATGACCGGACGCATCGTAGATCGGAAAGATCAGGCGATCGCGAAAACGCGGCCGGGGCTCGGGACGATCCTCGCGAACGATTAGCAGACCCGCAGCGATCTGACGTGCGTCGTCGAAGCCGAGCGAGGCCAGCGCGGTGCGCATCGCGGCAATGTCGCGCGGCGCATAGCCGATGCCGAATCGGTCGGCCTCCTCGCGCGACAACCCGCGCGACGCGAGATACTCGCGCGCGAACTTTCCGGCCGGCGTCTCCCAGAGTTGCGTTCGGAAGAATTCGGCAACCGTCGCGTTCACTTCCCACAACGGTTCGCGCGAATCCTTCTCGTCGTTGCGCCGGGCGGAGACCTCCCGAACCTCTACACCGACCTTCGCCCCGACCCACTTCACCGACTCGGCGAAATCAAGGCCGAGTTGCTTCTGCACGAACGTGAACACGTCGCCCGATTCACCGCAGACGAAGCACTTGTAACCGCCGGATGCGGTGACCGAAAAGTTGGCGTTCTTCCCGTGGTGAAACGGGCACGGTCCGCGAAAACTGTTGCCGACGCGTTTGAGCTTCACGAACTCGCCGACGATGGAGACAATGTCCGCTTCCTCTCGGACGCGGTCGACGATCTCGTCGGGAATCACGCGAATTCCGCCAATGTCACGCCGGCGCCGCCCTCGTTCCACGCGCCGAGGCGAAACGCTTTCACGCGAGTGTCCTTGCGTAACATTTCACCAACGCGGTCGCGCAATGCCCCGGTTCCCTTTCCATGGATGATGCGTAGGCTGCGGAGATCGGCACGCACGGCGGCGTCGAGCGCTTGCATCACGGCCGCCTCCGCCTCGTCGGGCCGCATGCCGCGCAAATCGATCTCCGTTGGAACGTGCACTTCGGGTAGATCACCTGTCCAGGTGTTCGCGGCGTCGGGCGTGACCGGCTGTTCCGTTCGCGCCAGCGAGGAGCGTGGTACGGTCAGCTTGATCGCGCCCACCGTCACGACGGCATCGTCGTCTCGCAGTTCGAGAACCCGGCCTACCTTGCCACCCAGTTGTCCGACCTCGACCGAGTCGCCGACGATGACTGCCCGGTCGCGGCCGGCCGCGGGCGTGTTGTCCGCGCGCCGCAGCTTTGCCTCCTCCCGCTCGAGCCGCTCGAGCTGAGCGCCTTGCTCCGCCGCGAGTTGCTCGGCACGTTGCCGTGCTTCGCGCCCGGTCTCGTCGATCGCGTCGGCGCCGCGCGATTTGAGATCTTTGATCATGCGATCGATTTCGCCGCGCGCATCGAGCAGATAGCGGCGCGCGTCCTGCCGCGACACCTTCTCCGCCGTTCGCTCGCGCTCGCGAACGTTGCGCTCCCGCTTGGCGACGTCGGCCACGCGGCGACGGGCGTCGTCGAGGATCGCGGCCGATTCACGCTCCCGCGCGGTGAGCTCCTCCTCGCGACGCTCGAGCTGCTCGATCAGCGCCGCGGCGTCGCGCTCGTGCTGCGGCAGACGCTCTTCGGCGCGTGCGACGACGTGATCGGGCAGGCGCAAACGACGCGCGATCGAGATGCCGTACGAGCGTCCGGGAATTCCCTTGATCAGGCGATAGGTTGGCGCGAGGGCGACGGCGTCGAACTGCAGTGAGGCGTTCACCACGCCGCCCACTTGACCCGCCAACTCCTTCAGCGTGCCGAGATGCGTCGTGGCGATCGTCAGCGTTCCGCGCGCGGTGAGGTCCTCGAGTATCGCCCAGCCGAGCGCCGCGCCCTCGATGGGGTCGGTGCCCGATCCCAATTCGTCGATCACCACGAGCGAGTCGGGCGTCGCCAGCCGAAGAATCTCGGCGAGATTCTTGAGGTGCGCACTGAACGTCGACAAGCTGGCCTCGATCGACTGTTCGTCTCCGACGTCGGCGAAGGCATCGTCGAAGATCGCGATGCGGCTCTCGGCCCCGACGGGCGCGGGTACTCCCGATTGGGCCAGCGCCGATAACAGTCCGATCGCCTTGAGGAGGACAGTTTTTCCGCCGGTGTTCGGCCCGGAGACGAGCAACGTTCGCTCGTTCGGTTCCATTCTTAGATCGAACGGAATCACGTCGCCGCCTTGGGCGAGGAGGAGTGGGTGCCGCCCATTCTTCACGTCGAAACCTTCGCGAGCCGGAACGAGCGTCGCCGGCGCGCATCGAAAGATGTCGGCGAACCGCGCACGCGCGAACAACGAGTCCAGTTCCACGAGTGCTTCGAGTGAGGCGACGATCTCCTCGCGGCGCGGGCGTAGCTCATCGGTCAGCTCGAGGAGAATTCGCTCGACCTCCTCGATCTCGTCCGACTCGAGCTCACGCATCCGATTGCCGAACTCGATCGCCGCCGGCGGTTCGACGAACACCGTGGCGCCCGACGCCGATGTGTCGTGGACGATTCCGCCGGCAATCGCGCTGCCACCGCGACGTACCGGAATGACGAACCGCCCGTTGCGCATCGTGACCGACATGTCGGACACGCGATGCTGGGGCTCGAGCCGCTCCATCACGCGTTCGAGAATGCGAATCAGCTCGCCCTGGGCCGCGCGAAGCTCGCGACGAATCCGACGCAGCGCGGCCGACGCGTCGTCTTTCACGGTGCCGTCATCGAGGATCGTGCGAGCGATTCGCTCCTCGAGCGCAGGCGCCGAAATCAGCGCATCGATGAGCGGTGCGAGAATGGGGCGTACAATCGCCGGCCGTTTCGGATCGCGAAGTTGCGTCTGGGTTCGCCGCGCCGAGCGAAGCAGCGTCGCGGCGGCGTTCAATTCGACGCCATTCCAAAGGCTGCCGATGACACGAAGGCGTGTGAGCGGTGCGCTCAGGTCGGGAATCGGATCCGGTCGCCACGGCTCGTCGCCTTGAAGCGCGGCGCGCATCGCGGCGACACGTGCGTGCTCGCGGTCGAGCCATTCCCGATCGGTCGTCGGGGTGAGTGCGCGAACGCGGGCCGCTCCGAGATCGGACGTCGTGTGGCCGGCGACGACGTCGAGCGCGCGCGGCAACTCGAGAACGGAGAGGGCGTGTGCGTTCACGGTGGGAACCGCGTCACGCTCGCTTGGTGAGCTCCTCGCGCACGATGGCGTTGATCGTTCCGCCTTCGGCGCGTCCCTTGAATTGGGACATCACTTTGCCCATGACCGCGCCAACATTCGTCGCGCCGCCGTCGATCGCCGCGCGCACCGCGGCGCGAATCTCGTCCTCACTGACCGCGGCGGGCATGTATTTCCCCAACGCATCGACTTCGTTCCGCTCGGTGGTCGCCAGGTCGGCGCGCGCGCCTTTGTCATACATCTCGATCGATTCGCGCCGCTTCTTGATTCCGCGCCGAATCACGTCGACGACGTCATCGTCGGTGAGCTCTCGCTTGACCTCGATCTCGCGATTCTTGACTTCCGAGATGATCGTACCCAGCAGCGTGACTTGACCCTTGTCCTGCGCTTTGCGCGCCGTGTTCAGGTCCTGCTGCAATCGAGCGAGGAGTGCTGCCATTACGCGTGCCGCGTACGACGATTCTTCCGGATCGCGGCATTCATTTTCCGCTTCCGACGTTCGCTCGGCTTTTCGTAGTGACGGTGCTTGCGAAGATCCGACAGGATCCCGGCCTTTTCACACTTCTTCTTGAAGCGCTTGAGCGCGCGCTCGAAGTTCTCATCGTCATGGATGATGACTTCAGACAAACTGGTTCTCCCCCCTTCGCGGCGTCTGTTCGCCAGTTAAATGTATTGAGCCATTGAACTTATCGGCCATCTGTTCGGCTTGTCAACGGCGAAAATCGCGACGCGACGGCCTCTCCGGTCTCAGCCGGGCGGCCAGGCCAAATGACGCCCGCCCAAGAGGTGCAAATGGATGTGAAACACGGTCTGGCCGGCGTCACGGTTCGTGTTCACCACGGTGCGATAACCCGACTGCCCAACGCCTTCCGCAAGCGCGATCTTGGCCGCCGCGAGCGAAAGTCTCCCGATGAGTGCGGCATCGGTCGCGTCGTTGAGCGACGCAACATGCTCTCGCGGAACGATCACGACATGAACCGGTGCCTGGGGATTGATGTCCCGAAACGCCACGACGTGTTCGTCCTCGAACACCAGTGTCGCCGGAATCTCGCGGCGAACGATGCGGCAAAATAGACAGTCGTCGGCCATGGTCAGTCCTCGGTGGCGAGTTGTGCCGCGCGAATCACGGCGATCGCGGCGAGTCCGGCAGTCTCGAAGCGAAGGGTCGTTGATGCGAGGCGGCCACGCCGCCAGCCCTGCGACTCGAGCACGGCGAATTCCGTGGGCTCAACTCCCCCTTCCGGTCCAATAAGCACCGTTGGCTCACGCCCCGCGAGTCCTTCCATAACGCTGAGCAGTGGGCGGCCCGTCGCGTCCAGAATGATCGACGTCGATGCATCGGGCGCATTCACATGACTTGGATCGGTGTCCGCCAGGATGATCGGAAGCCACGATCCTCCCGACTGCTCGAGCGCCGCGATCATTCGCAGGCGCAGCTTCGCGACGAACGCGCTTCCCTCTCCGCGTGGCGACACGCTCGACGATCGGTGGAATCGCACACTCTGCCACGTCGTGATGCCGAACTCGGTCGCCTTCTCGGCGAGCCAAAGCATGCGGTCACGATCGGCGATCGGTGCTCGCATGTGCAGTGGTGGAGGCGGAGGCTGCATGTCGACACGCTCCACATGACAGGCCACGGCGTTCTTTCGCAACGCTGAAATCGAACCGCGCGCGCGAGAACCGATCCCATTGGTGAGTGCGACGACGTCGCCGACCAAGAGCCGCTTGACGCGAGCATGGTGGGCCGCATCCTCGCCGAGCTCGATCTCTCCGGCGTCCGGAAGTGGTCGATCAGCATAGAACGTCGCTAGCGGCGGGCGATCGTCGCGCTCCACCAGGCATCCTCCTCGTCCTCGGCCTCTATTCGCCACCCTGGTTGCACAGCGCGAATCATGTCGTCGCGTTCCGCGATCAGAATTCCACTTAAGATGGCATGACCGCCCGGTACCAACGCGCGCTCGATGCTTGGAAGCAACTCCAAAAGTACCGACGAGATGATGTTCGCCGTGATGATTTCGACTGGTGCAACCAGCGGCAAGAGTGCGCCGGCGTCTCCTTCGATGATCGTGACGCGGTCGGTCACGCCGTTCCGCGCCACCTTTTCCTCGGCATTCCCGATGGCGTCATGATCGATCTCGATCGCCGCGACGCGACGCGCTCCAAGCTTCGCCGCGGCAATCGCGAGAACCGCGCTACCGGTCCCAAGGTCGGCGACGCGATCCCCCGGACGAATCACGCGTTGAAGGAGACGAATCACGCCTCGCGTCGTCGCGTGCTCTCCCGTGCCGAACGCCATCGCGGGCTCGATGACGATCGTCCGCGCGGGATCGAGATCGGCGGAGAGCCACGGCGGCGCGACAGAAAGCTCTCCAAGTGATTGCACGTGAATGCCGAGCTTCCAGCGTTCGCTCCAATCCACGTTCGGGAGCGGCGTGGTCTCGACGCGAGCGTCCGCGCTCGCCGACATCACCGCGCACGACACGTCGTTGGCGAACGTTTGACCGGATACGTGCGTTACGAGCGCGTCGCCGACTTCCTCGATGCCCTGCACCCCGGCGTTGAACATCGCGGCCATCACGGCGTCCCGATTCGATCCCGGAGAGACGCGAACCGTGACCCACGCCTCGCGCTCGTCGCTCACGCGCCGAGCGCTTCTTTCATCTTTGCCCAGAATCCTTTGCCCCGACTGTCGGCCGGAACACCGGGCTGCAGCTCACCGAGCCGCGTCACGAGCTGCCGCTCCTCATCGGTGACACGCTCGGGCGTCCACAATTGAACCCGAACGTGCAGATCACCGGTGCCGCTCCCATTGACTCGCGGTAAGCCGCGCCCGCGCAAATGAAACACGTGCCCGCTTTGCGTCGCTGCCGGAACGGCGAGAGACACATGGCTAGAAACGGTCGGCACGCTCACCTCGCCGCCGAGTACGAGCTGTGGGTAGGTCACCAATACTTCGGTGTAGAGATCCTCCCCGTCGCGCTCGAAGCGCGGATCGTCGGCAACCTCGAACAACACATGGACATCCCCGCGAGGACCGCCGCGCGTGCCGGCGTTGCCGACGCCGCGCAACGTCATGTACTGTCCTGTCGCCACGCCGGCAGGAATCTGCACCGTGATCTCGCGCTCGCCGCGCAACCGACCTTCTCCTCGACACTTCTTGCACGGCGATTGAACGATGCCGCCTTCGCCGTGGCATGTTGGACACGGCGTCACGGTGACGAATTGGCCGAAGAATGATCGCTGCGCCCGCCGGACTTCGCCCGCGCCGTTGCACGTCGGGCACGTCTGCGACTTGGAGCCCGGCTCGGCACCGCTTCCCTCGCATCGGTCGCACGGTTCGAGAAGTTTCATTGAGAACTTCTTATCGACCCCGGTGGCGACCTCCTCGAGCTTCAGTTGGACGGTGATCTTGACGTCCTGGCCGGCTCGCGGTCCCGCCCCGCCACCCGATCGGCCACCGCCGAAAATTTCATCCAGCCCACCGAAGCCGCCGAAGTCGCGCATGAAGATGCCGAGCGCCTCCGACAGATCCACATGGTGGAATCCGCCACCGCCGCCACGGAGGCCAGCTTCACCGTATCGGTCATACGCCGCGCGCTTCTGCGGATCACGCAGCACGTCGTACGCCTCGGTGATCTCCTTGAACCGCTCTTCGGCGTCCTTCGAGCCGTTGTTGCGGTCCGGGTGGTACGTCATCGCGAGCTTGCGATATGCCTTCTTGATCTCGTCGTCGGGCGCCGTGCGTGCAACGCCGAGAACCGCGTAAAAATC
Organism: Gemmatimonadaceae bacterium; assembly: GCA_036002925.1. GTDB lineage: Bacteria > Gemmatimonadota > Gemmatimonadetes > Gemmatimonadales > Gemmatimonadaceae > JAQBQB01. The sequence continues at coordinate 16,357 of DASYSU010000201.1, forward strand.
GGCCATGAGCCTCAGTCGAGCAGGTCGCTCAGCAGCCGCGACGTGTGGCTGACGAGCGAAATGACTTTATCGTACGGCATGCGCGTGGGACCGATCACGCCGATCACCCCGGCGAGCGAGCCCACATGATACTCGGCCGTAACGACCGTGAAATCCTCGAGGCGCGGATCGTCGTGTTCCGCACCGATCGTGATCGAGATGCCCGGTGCCTGTGTGCGCTTTCGAATTGCGTCGCCGAGCGCTTGCGGTGTCTCGGTCAACGCGAGAAGCCGGCGTAAACGATCGGCGGCCGAAAACTCGGGTTGTTCCGCCAGCACCGACGCCGCGCCAAGTACGATCTGGTGCGCCTCGGCCATGGGCAGAGCGGTCTCGAATAGCTGTTCACCTTCTTGAACGAAGATGTTCAAGAGCTCCGCCGCGCTCGGATCGGCGCGCATGTCGCGGAGCCGAGCCGGCAGCGAGGCGCGGAGCTGGCCGAGTGTGAGACCGCCGAGTCGCTCGTTCAAAACGGACGTCACCTGGGCGAGCGCGTTGTCGGCGATCTCACCGGGCACCTCGACGAATACCGTGCGCATGACGCCGGCGTCGAGCGTGAGGATCATGAGTAAACGCTCACTGCTCACGCGCGCGAGCTCGAGGCGCCGCAGCACCGAGCGATCGAGCTGTGGCCCGAGTGCAACTCCGAGCTCCTGCGTGAGCACGCCGAGCGTCTGCGCCGCCCGGCGCAGGATCGTTTCGATCGGCGACGATCCGTTGCCGCCTGTGATCTCTTCGGCGAGGCGGTCGCTATCAATGGGTTTGAGCGGCGGTAGGCTCAATAGCGAATCGACGTAGAGACGATACGCCTTGTTCGTTGGAATGCGGCCGGCCGAGGTGTGCGGGTGGAAGAGAAATCCCTTCTCTTCGAGATCACTCATTGTGTTGCGAATCGTGGCCGGGGAGACCCCAAGCCCGAACCGACGGGACAGGGTCCGCGAGCCGGCAGGCTCTGCAGTTTCGACGTAGCTTCGGATTACCGCTTCGAGCACGCGGCGCTCGCGCCTGCTGAGCTCTTCAGATACCATAACTCTAAAGCTAGTAATAACTTCGGACGTGTGTCAAGTCGGCGGCGAGCGCGTCCAGGCGCAACCAGCCGTGCGGCGTGAGCACAACTCGATCGGTCGACTCGCGTGTCGCCCAGCCGGCGTCGATCCACATTCGGATTCGAGGCTCGTCCGAACGAATCAATGACAGACCCCGGCGTGTTCGTAGGCCAAGATAAACCTCCTCCGCTAGCCGGTTATCCGAGGTGAGGTCCTCGCTCTCGTCGAGAGGATCTTGCTCCGCCTCGAGGCGGCGAAGCCATTCCGTGTAAGCAGCGACGTTCCAGCGTCGCGTTCGGCCGTCGAACTCGTGCGCCGACGGCCCGAGTCCAGCGTACCCCGCGCCCGTCCAGTACGCCGAATTGTGGCGGGAGTGCAGCCCGGCTCTGCCAAAATTCGATACCTCGTAGTGCTCGAAGCCCGCCGACGTCAATGCTTCGTGGGCGTGGACAAACTCGGATTCGTACCGCTCATCGGGCGATTCGCAAAGCTCGCCACGTGCGTGTGAGCGGCCGAGCGGCGTTCTCGGCTCGACCGTCAAGCCGTACAGAGAGAGATGGGCCGGGTCGAGCTCGAGCGCGGCCTCCACGTCTGCCTCCCATGATCGCGCCACGTGTTGCGGCAGGGCGAAGATCAGATCGAGAGACAAATTGGCGATGTCCCCCTCGCGCGCATTCTCGACGGCGCGACGAATTGCCGCGGTATCGTGCGTGCGATGCATCCAGGTCAGCACGTTGTCGTGGAACGACTGCGCGCCGATCGACAGTCGATTGACGCCCGACTCACGCCACGCATGCACGGAGTCCGGCGTAACATCCTCCGGATTCGCCTCGAGTGTCACTTCCGCTTTCGGCGCGAGGTCGACTCGGCCGCGGACGACGTCGAGCATTCGCCGGACGCCGTCAGCTCCGAGTCGAGATGGCGTTCCGCCGCCGAAGTACAATGTGTCGACCTCCCACGTCCCGTGATCGCTGAACCGCAGATCGAGCTCGCGATCCAGCGCCGTCGTGTACTCCTCGACCGGCACGACGCGTCGAACCGCGATCGAGAAATCGCAATACGTGCAGCGACGCGCGCAGAAGGGGACGTGGATGTAGACGTGTCGAGGGAGCACTACGAAATATACGGCGCGCCCAGCGCTCAACGGCGGCGAATCTCTCCGGTCAGTGCGCACTCGACGGCGCCGCGAAGCTCGAGACGCGAGACCGCGCTGAGACATTGCGTCACCGGCAGCGCGGCTCGGGCACACAGCTCATCGAGCGTGGCGGCGCCGTCTGCGAGCGCTCCCCAAATTCGAACCTCGGTTTCGTCACCCATCTCCGGCGTGGCGCGAGGCGGCGGCGTGAGCCCGGCAAGCATCAGCGCGTCCTCCACCGACGTGATCGCGTGCGCGCCGTCGCGAATGTACTCGTTGCTTCCCTGACTTTGCGGTGAGTCGATTGGACCAGGAACTGCGGCCACGTCGCGTCCAAGATCGTTCGCCTGGCGGGCCGTGATCAACGCACCGCTGAGAAACGGTGCCTCGACCACGATGGTCAACCGCGCGAGCCCGGCGATAATGCGATTGCGTTTCGGAAACGAGCCACGATGCGAGCGTGCGCCTGGTGGAAGCTCGGACAAGACGAGCCCCCGTGCGGCGATCTCGCGATGCAAGGCGACGTGCCCGCGCGGATAGGCAATGTCGGCACCAGTGCCCAGTACGGCTACAGTGCGGCCGTCGACGTCGAGCGTCGCTTTATGCGCCACCGCGTCGATGCCGAGCGCCATTCCGCTGACAATCGTTGCGCCGGCCCGTGCCAGCGCGCCGGCAAGCTCGCGCGTCATTCGCAGGCCGTATGGCGTGGCGCGACGCGTTCCGACGATAGCGACGATCGGCTCACGGAGCACGTCCAACGATCCGCGCCGCCAAAGAACCGCGGGTGGCTCGTTGAGGTCGCGAAGCGGCGTCGGATAATCTTCGTCGACCTCGGTGAGGAGCTCGAGCCCGAGGGCCGTCGCACGAGCGATCAGATCATCAGCCTGCGCGATCGCCTTGCTCTTTACGTTCGACGCGACGCCGGCATGTAACGCATGCGAGGCGGTACAAAACGTTCCAATCAGGTTGTCGTAGGCGATCCGACCGACGTTCGGGACGAGGGTCAGCGCGAGCGTCGCGCGTCGCTCGTCAGGGGAGCTCGACCGAATCGACGCGTCGGACACTCGCCTTCTTCATCTCGAGGAGCCTGCTCCACCAGGCGGCCAACATTGGATCCAAGCCGGTGCGGCCGGCGGCGCTGATCGCGAACACGCCGAACGCATCGGGTGCATCGATCGGCGGCGGTGGCTCGTTCCCCAGCAGATCCATCTTTGTGAACAGCACGCAGTGAGGCTTCTGCGCCAACTCGACCGAGTAGGCTTCGATCTCGCGTCGCAGCTGGTCGTACTCCGACTGCCAGTCCATCGCATCGATCGGAATCAGGAACGCGAGCAAGCGTGTCCGCTCGATGTGTCGGAGGAACTGCAGACCCAATCCTCGTCCTTCGTGGGCGCCCTCGATGATTCCCGGCAGATCGGCCACGACGAACGTGCGATTCGCCGAGAGCTGTACCACGCCGAGGTTCGGACTCAGCGTGGTGAATGGGTAGTCGCCGATTTTGGGCCGCGCGGCAGAGATGACTGACAGCAACGTCGATTTCCCGGCGTTCGGTTGACCCACCAGGCCGACGTCGGCGATGAGCTTGAGCTCGAGCTCCAGTGTGCGAGCCTGGCCGTCTTCGCCCGGCTGAAATTCTCGTGGCGACTGGTGAGTCGCCGTTGTGAAGAACGCGTTGCCTTTTCCGCCGCGTCCGCCACTCGCGACCACGATGCGATCGCCATCCTCGAGAACCTCACCCAAGAGCTCGGACGTTGTGAGATCTCGAACGATCGTTCCGACCGGCACAGGCAGTACGACATCGGTTCCCGAGCGGCCGCTTCGATTGTTGCCCGATCCGTGATCACCGCTCGGCGCGGACCACGAATCGCGATACGTGTAGTCGAGCAGCGTCGCAAGATTGCTGTCGCCGACCACGATCACGTCGCCACCGCGACCGCCGTCGCCGCCGTCAGGGCCTCCGAGCGGCACGAACTTCTCGCGGCGAAATGATACAATGCCCGAGCCACCATCGCCGGCCTTGACGTTGACGACTACGCGATCGATGAACATGTCATTTCCCTCGCACGCGCGCCCACAACATGCGCGCGGACGCGGCACGTTCGGCGCCGAGGAATTCGCTCAGCGCGTCGATCACGAGGTCGATCACGGACGGGTCAACGCCGACATTGAGTGCTCCATGAAAATGCGAAAGCAGTTGCCGATCCTGGCCGGCCGCAGCGCAGGCGGCGACGATGCAGAGCTCTCGGCGCGGGAGGTCGAGACCGGGACGCGAGAGCACTTTGCCATATCCCTCGATGATCATCCACTCGTCGAGCGACGGGTGGAGTGCGCGAATATTTTCGCGCAGGCGTTCGTACATCGATCCGTACACCGAGGCACACGTCGCCTCGCCGTCGGCACGCCACCGATCGACGTCGGCCGACGAGTTACCGGCGAGCGGTTCAGGCGACACGCGTCGCCACTCGCGCATCGCGTTAAGCGCGCGCGGGAAGCCGGCGAACAAATAGCTCTGCAGCATGAGCTCCTCCACCCACATCGCCGGGATATCGGTCGCCGCACGAGTAACCGCGTCACGGATTTGTCGATCGTTTCCTCCAGTGATGGTACTCGACAGCAGGACAAGGCGTCGTGTGGCCTCGTCGAGTTGCTGCAGTGTGGCGCGCGATCCGACGGCCGGCGTCATCGATCGGTGGCACGACGGAGCAAATGCTTCCGCGGCGGCGTCAGGAGAGGAGCCGGATTTCGCCCACGACTTCACCGCGGGTGTTGCGGACGGGGCGGTGATAGAACTCGGCGAGGCGCGGCGGGAGCGTTGGGGGAAGTACGTCGAACATTTGGAGAATACGAATCACCGCCGGGAACTGCGCGCGTTGAGCGCCGTCGTCGACCTTCACCGCGAACCCGATTCCCTGCTCCGGTACCGCGACGGAGTGCACGCCCTCGGCGCCGATCTTCGCCACCGCGCGGCCATCGGTTTCCTCGACCAACACCGAATCGAATCGATCGGTGCCGCCGATGAGGAATGGACGCGTGCGCATCGCGTGCACGACGCGCGACGGCACCTCGTCGCCCGCGTGCACCGCCTTGCCGAGGCGCGACCACGCGCGCGCCATGCTCTCGAGGGGCAGCGCGAACGCGACGACACCACAGCCGTCGACGGCTTGTCCGACCTGATCCTCGGTCAGCCCCGACCACGACGCGACCGCCTGCAGGCAACAGCGTTGCACCGGATGTTCGCGGCGCTCGTAACCGTAGGTGTGCCAGCCGGCGGTCTGAGCGCGCGCCAACATGGCCGCGTGTTTTCCCGAGCAGTTGTTGTGCAAGCGGGTGAGTCGGGCACCGGATTCACGCAGAAGCTTCAACCCGCGCGACGACAACGGGTCGTGTGGTCCACACGCGAGGTCTCCCTCCTCGAGGCCGATGTCGCTCAACATCCCCTGCGCCAGCGCGACGTGCTCCGGTTCGCCGCCGTGCGAGGCGCACGACAGCGCGAGTTGGTCGTCACCCCAGTGTAGCTCGTCGAAGCCGCCCGACTCGATCAGCGGCATGACCTGAAACGGCTTGGCGCACGATCGCCATGACGTCACGAGATTCGCATCATGCGCGCTCGCGATGAGCGAGTCGTCGGGCCCGACGACGGCGGCGTGCACGCGATGCCGCGATTCGATGTCCGCGCCTCGGGTCGCGACGACGTCCAGCTCGAGCGATTTCATTGGTGGGTGACCGTTCGCATAGGCGAGGACTCGAATGACATGTCGGCGCCTCCGCACTCGCGCTCGTAGGAAACCTAATCGGACGCGTGGGCCGAAAGTCAAACCACGTCGGTGAGCGCGGAGCTACGCCGGCGCAGCGAGCGCGGCACGTGCCGCGCGCGCAGTCACGTAGATGCCGACGAGAATGAGTGCACCGCCGACGAGCGTTGCCAGCCCGGGGACTTCACGAATGCCGGGAAGAATCGCCGCGAGCAATGTTGCACCGACCGGCTCGCCGAGCAGTGTCAGGTTAACCACGTACGCGGGTAGATATTTGAGCGCCCAGTTGAGGCCCGTGTGTCCGAGCAGCATTGGTCCGACGGCGAGCGCCGAAAAAATGGCGAGCTCCCGCGGTGGTTGGCGCAGCACTGGCGCTTGCACGATCGCTGCGAGGCCGATGAGGACGACGAAGCACGTGCCGTAGACCAACGCGACGTACGGCCAGATGTCGAGCGTCGCTCGGAGCTTGCGGCCCGCCACGAAATAGCACGCCGCCGCCGCCGCTCCGGCGAGCGCCAGCAGGTCGCCGAACAGTGCGCGTCCCGTGGTCGCACTCGCCGCCGAGGCCATGTCCGGCAGCGCGACAACGAACGCACCGGCCATGGCAATGGCGATTCCCATCCATTGGCGTCGCGTCGGCGGCTCGCGCAACCAACCCGCCGAGAGGAGCGCGACCATCGCGGGCTGCGTGTTCACGAGCACCACCGACGCAGCGACGGTCGTAAACCCGATCGACGAATTCCACGTCCAAAAATGCAGCGCGAGCATCGCGCCGGCGCCGAGCGCGACCAACGTTCTCGATCGGTCGAGTCGTTGCCACTGGCGCCATGAGCCGGTTATGGCAAGCGCGATCGCGATGATGATCAGGGAAAACCCCAGCCGCCAGATCGCGATCGCGAGCGGATGCGCGTGTGACAGCCGCACGAGCGGACCGGCATAGGAAATCCCAATCAGTGCGAGCGCGAGAACGAGCGTGGCGGGCATGGCGCGGGAGCATATGGTCGCGCCGGACCAGCGTCAATGTGAGGACTCTTGGGAGCTCACTTGCAATGGAAAACGCAAATGACACCGCGGAAGTATTTGTGCGGATCCTTGCGTACGTCCTCGAGCATCGCGCCAAGATCGGTCGTCAGCTTGTTGAGGCGATCGTACAACCCGGGATCATTCAACATGCGGCTGGCGAAGCCTTGTCCGTTCGAGAGCGTCTTCATCAGCGAATCGCCGGCAACCGCCATGCTGACGATGCGCGTATACAGCGTGTCGTCGCGCAGCAGCTTGCCGACGGTGCCGTTCTTGTCGTTGAGCGCGATGACGAGCGAGTCGGCCGACGTGATGACAGAGACGAAGCGATTGTAGAGCGTCGGATCGTCCAACAGCTTCGCGAACGTGCCGCGCGGATTTTCGACGCGCGTCAACATCGCGTTGGCGCGACCCATCGTCGACACGAACTGATCGTACAGCGCCCGGTTGGTGATCAACTGCCCGACGGTTCCTTTGCCGTCGATGATTCCGGCCGTGATTTCTCGCAGATCGTGTGTGAGATCGACCATGTCGCTCACCGCCCCGGCGGCCTGCGCGAGCACGGCCTCATAATCGAGCGATGGCGCGACCGAGATCGTGTCGCCGTCTCGCAACGCACCGTATCGCGGTGTCCCGATCGAGATGTCGATGACCTTGTCACCCAACAATCCGAGCGTGCGGACTTTCGCCTTTGAGTCGCTGCGAACTTGATCCTGGAGTGTATGATCGATCGCCATGCGCAGACGTAGATTCCGCGTCGTGTCGTTGTCGACAGGCAAAAAATCGATCGATTTGATGGTGCCGGCGTACTGTCCAGCGACGTAGACCACGCCTCCGGCTTGCAGACCCGCGGCGTTCGGCAAATAGGCAATGAGCTCGTACCGCCGCGAGAACAGATTCGCCGCTTGTCCCAGGCGATAGATGGCGACGGCGAGCACTGCCAGTGCCGCGGCGATGAGGAGGCCGACCTTGAGTTGCTCCCAGCTGATGAACGACGGTCGTTTCATGACTAGAATCCGCCCAGGAAATCCTGGATGTACTCATCTTCACTCCCGGCCATCTCCTCCGGCGTGCCGAGGAACGAGATGCGCCGGTCGTGGAGCAACGCGACCTTGTTTGCCATTCGGAACACGGCGCGGATGTCGTGCGACACGACGAGGCTCGTCACCCCGAGCTCGCGTTGGAGCTTCATGATGAGGCGCACGATTGTTCCCGTCGTGAGGGGATCGAGGCCCGAGGTTGGCTCATCGTAGAGCATGATGCGAGGGTTGTTCGCCATGCCGCGCGCGATGCCAACTCGCTTTCGCATTCCGCCGGACAGCTCCGCCGGGAATTGCTCGATGACGCGATCCACGTCGAGATCGACGAACTGCAGCTTCTCGCGGACCCGTTGCTCGATCTCGTCGTCGCTCATCTCAGTGTGCTCGCGGAGCGGGTAGGCGACGTTTTCGAATACACTCATCGAGTCAAAGAGTGCCGCGCCCTGAAACACCATGCCCATCTTCTGCCGGACGGCGAGCGCTTCCTCGAACGTGAGCGGGGTAATGTCTTCGCCATCGATCAACACGCGTCCGCGATCGGGCACGAGAAGACGTAGAACGAGCTTCAGAATCGTCGATTTCCCCGTGCCTGACTCGCCGACGATCGCCACGGTTTCGCCGTCTCGTGTTACGAGTGAGACGTCCTCGATGATGGGGACGTCGAACGCCAGCGACACGTGCTGGAGCTCAACGACGCTTTCCTCGCTCGAGCGCTTTGCCGCACGCGCCTCGTCCGCCGGGGCGTCGACCGCAAGCTCCGAGCGAATGGCATGACGCACCGCGGCCGACTTCCGATCGTCCGCGTCTGGGCCAACGTCGGTGCTCCGCCGATCGTGGTCAGGCCCCGGTGCCTTCACCCGATCAGCCATACGTCAGCACCGACAAAAGGATCTGGGTGATGAAATAGTCGACGATCAGAATCAGGATGCTCGACGTCACCACCGTCCGCGTGGTGCTCTGGCCAACGCCCTCCGTGCCGCCGGTCGTCCCCAGACCGAAGTAGCACGCCGTGACCGCGATCAGCGCACCGAAGACGATTGGCTTCGTGAGACCCTGAATGAAGTCGTTCGGGAAATAGCGCAACGCGAATCCGTCATTCGCGATCTGGACCCATACCGTTCGCCAGTACTGTGCAGACGGCAAGCCGACGACGAGCGTCGCGATGATGTTTCCACCAATGATCCCGACGAAGTCGTTGATGATCGTGAGCACCGGCAACATGACGAGCGCTGCGAGCACCCGTGGCGTCACGAGCTTCTTGATCGGATCGGTGCCCAGCGTGTTGAGCGCGTCGATCTGTTCGGTCACGCGCATCGATCCGAGTTGCGCGGCGATCCCCGAGCCGACGCGTCCCGCGACCATGAGCCCAGCCAACACCGGCCCGAGCTCACGAATCATCGAGGCCGATACGAGGTTGCCGATGTACATGCTGGCGCCGAACGTCTTGAGCTGCACCGAGGACTGAAGGGCCAACACCATGCCAGTGAACAGTCCGGTCAGCAGAACGATTCCCAGCGACTTGACCCCGATCTCATCCATTTGTTGAACGACGTCCTGCCCGTAGAACGGTCGCGAAAAAATGAAGCGCAGCGACTTCCCAGCGAGTACGAAGTACTCCTGAAGGGTCAGGACTTTCGACTTCGCTGCGTCATTGAGGCGGGTAAGGAAAGCGGTCAATCGAGTTTGGTGGTGGGCGTGCGGGATGCGACGGTCGAGTCCGGAAAGGGCAAGGCTTGTGCCGGAGACAGCCATTCGGTTGACCCCGCGTCACCGCGACGGCTACCTTGTGCGCCCATGCCCCGTTCGCTCACCCGCGACCGCTTGCTCTCCCTCCTCGACGCGGCGTCTCGCTGCCGGGTCGCCGTCGTCGGCGACGCGATGCT
>DASYSU010000202.1:0-2526 GCA_036002925.1 Gemmatimonadaceae bacterium
CCCGGCGATCATCCCGCGCGTTGCCGGCGTCACTATCGACGCCCGCGTACTGCTGTTGACACTCGGCGTGACCGCGGCCACGGCGATTGTCTTTGGACTTCTTCCTGCGCTGCGATCGGCGCGCGTCGATCTCGCCGAGACGTTCCGAGATGGTGATCGCGGATCGACGGACGGGCATGGGAAGAATCGCCTCCGCGAAGCCTTGGTCGCGTCCGAGTTCTCGCTCGCGCTCGTGCTGCTCATCGGCGCGGGACTGATGATTCGAAGCGTCGTCGCGTTGCAGCGCGTGGACCCCGGCTTCGATCCGCGAAACGTCATCACAATGACGATCTCGACGTCGGGAACCAAAGCTGCCGATCCGAGCATCCGCCAAGCGTTCTTCAGTGATGCATTGGCACGAGTGAAAGCTGTTCCAGGAATCGAGTCCGCGAGCTTCATCAATCACCTGCCGATCGCCGGCGACAGTTGGGGATTCTCCTTCGCGGTGGAGGGTCGACCGAAGCCCAAACCCGGCGAGTCTCCTGTCGCCACGTACCGCGTGGTGTTCCCAGGCTACTTCCACACGATGCGCATTCCGCTGCTCCGCGGACGCGATGTCGCGTCGACCGATCGTATCGACGCGCCGGCCGTCGTGGTTATCAACGAATTCATGGCCAACACGTACTGGCGCGGCGAAGACGCGATCGGGAAACGAATCACGCTCGACGACTCGTCGTGGGTCACCGTTGTCGGCATCGCGAAGAACACGGTGCGTGATCAATGGACCGCGCCGCCCCAAGCCGAGATGTTTTTGCCGTACGCGCAACAGAAGAGTTTTCTCACGAGCCGCTCATCGCCGTTCGCATACCTGACACTCGTCGCGCGCGCCGCGTGCACGCGCCCAGGTTGCAACGCGGCCGTTGTCGCGCCGATCGTCCACGCCGTGCACGACATCGATCGCAACATTGCGATCGCTGAAATCCAAACGATGAGTAGCGTCGTCGAGCAGGCCACCGCGGAATCGCGCTTCTATTTGGTTCTGCTTGGGGCATTCGCGGCGATCGCGGTCGTCTTGGCGGCTGTCGGCATCTATGGTGTAATGAGCTATTCGGTCTCGCGGCGCACTCACGAGATTGGAATTCGCATCGCGCTTGGCGCGGAGCCGTCGAGCGTACTCCGATTCATTGTCCGGCAGGGAATGACGCCTGCCCTGGCCGGAGCAGGCGTCGGCATCGTCGCGGCGTTCGCGCTGACGCGCCTCATGGGTCGGCTGCTGTACGGTGTCGGAGCGACCGATCCGATGACGTTTGGACTCGTGACGGGCGTACTCTGCGCGGTCGCGTTGGTCGCGAGCTACCTCCCGGCGCATCGCGCGACGCGAGTGGATCCCCTGACGGCGCTTCGATCGGACTAGCGGTGTCGCCGCCGGGTGGGGATTATTTGTCGTCCTCACCCTCGACCCATGCGCGCTCTACCGCTCATCTCGATCACGCTCCTCCTCCCGGCGTTTGTCGCCGCGCAAGAGACACCGACCGAACGCGAATCCGCTCGCGACGTCGTCCACAAGCTCGACTCGCTCGAGCGTTCGCTCGACCTACAGGCGCTCGTTGCCAAGCTCACCGGCCCGAATGCGGCCCGCGATCAGGTTGCCGCGCGAGCGAAAGAACTCATGGACACCGAACTCCTCGCCATGGGCGACGACATTACTCGGCATCCGGAAATCGGCTTTCAAGAGAAACGGTCCGTTCAGATCCTGACCGAGTATCTCAAGAAACACGACTTCACCGTTCAGATGGGTACGCCGAATCTTCCCACCGCGTTCGTCGCTCGGTACACGAAGAGCACCGGCGGCCCGAATCTCGGCGTCATCACGGAGTACGATGCCCTTCGCGGGACGAAGGGCGCGTTCCACGGCGATCAACACAGCACGCAAGGACCGATCGGCATCGCCGCGGCGATCGCAATCGCCGAGTATTTGACGAAGACGAAGACCCCGGGGACGGTGGTGGTGTTTGGCGCGCCGGGCGAGGAGATGATGCCACCCAACGCGAAGACGGTGATGTTCGAATCCAAAGTATTCGACGGAATGGATGTGTTGGTTCGCAGCCATTCCACGAGCGCGACGAGTCGCCCCGCGCCGGGATTCGGCACCTGCTGCATGAACATCGACGGAGTGAAGTTCACCTTCAGCGGCGCGCCGGCGCATCAGCTCACGGCGTGGAACGGACGCAACGCGCTCACGGCGGTCATCCATCTCTTTGACAACATCGATGCGATGCGCAGCAACATCCGCCCGGAAGCGCGCGTCCAGGGCGTGATCACCGAAGGCGGCGCCGCGCCCAACGTCGTGCCCGATCGCACGCAGGCCGACTTCTACATCCGCTATCCCGACGAGGTCTACCTGCGGCAGGAGCGTGAAATGGTCGACAACGCCGCGCGCGCGGCCGCGCTCGCCACCGGTACGAAGGTCAAGATCGAGAACTACGGCACCAGCCGCGATGGCATTTCGACCGCGTCGTTGTCGGAAGTTGCGTTTGCTTACATGAA
>DASYSU010000203.1:0-6224 GCA_036002925.1 Gemmatimonadaceae bacterium
GTCGACCATGACGACGCTCTTTCCTTCGAGCACCTCACGCACCGGATTGTACTTGACCTTTACCTTGGCATCGCGGCCCGCCTGCGTCGGCTGAATAAAGGTTCGTCCGACGTAGTGGTTGCGAATGAGCGCGAGCTCGTACGGAATACCGCTCTCCTCAGCGAATCCGAGCGCCGCCGAGTTGGAGGAATCGGGTACGCTGAACACGAGTTGGGCGCCCGGAGCCGGGAACTCGCGAGCGAGTTGCCGGCCGAGCGCGCGACGGGCACGATCGACCGAACCACCGTAGACACGACTGTCGGGTCGCGCGAAATACACGTACTCGAATACGCAGCGTTTGAGCTCTTTCTGCGGCAGCGGGTGGATCGACTGAAGGCCATTGCCGTTGACCGAAAGGATCTCGCCGGCCTCGACCTCGCGCTCGAACTTCGCACCCACAATGTCGAGCGCGCAGGTTTCGGATGCGAAGACAATCGCATCGCCGAGACGACCCATCGCAAGCGGGCGCCAGCCGCGAGGATCACGCGCGGCCAGCAAGACGTCACCGATCGAAACGATGAGACTGTACGCGCCCTCGACGCCGGTCAGTGCGTCGGCCAAGCGTTCCGCGGGGGTTGCGGCCGTCGACCTCGCGAGACGGTGGACAATCAGCTCAGAGTCGCTCGTCGAGGCGAAGATCGAGCCTTGCTCCTCGAGATCGCGTCGCAGCTCGGCGGCGTTGGTGATGTTTCCGTTATGCGCGAGCGTGATGTAGCCGCCCTTCGAGCGCGCGACGACCGGCTGCGCGTTTTCGATCGTCGACGATCCGGATGTGCTGTACCGCGTGTGACCGATCGCCGACACACCACTCATTTTGGCGAGCTCAGACGCGAACGCGTCGGACAACGTTCCCATGCTGCGCACTGCGCGCGCGTTCCCGCCTTGGTCAATCGAGACAACGCCGGCGGATTCTTGCCCGCGATGTTGCAGCGAGTACAGCCCAAGGTGAGCGAGGTGAGTCGCGTCAGAGTGTCCGTGAACGCCGAAGATGCCGCACATCTGGTTGCTGGTTACTGGTTGCTGGTTGCTGGTGCTGGTTACTGGACGCTGGTGCCGACTGGCGTCGACATGATTCGCGGAAGCGTTTCGTGATAGATGTCGTCCAGTCGGGCGATCGATGCCGAGATGCGACCGCTCACTGTCGTAATCTGCACCGCGTCGCCGACGGAACCGACATGACCGATGAGTCTGGCTGCCACACCGTGCTTTTGAGCGATGCTCGCGACCGTGTCGGGCATCGCCGTCGAGACAACGACCCGTCCTTGCCCTTCGCCGAACAGCAGGGCACGCGTGGGAATCTCACGCCAATGACTGAGATCGACTCGCGCGCCGTATTGTTCCTCTCGGTTCATGATACAGCACTCGACCAGTGCCACCGCCAGGCCGCCGTCGCTGCAGTCGTGAGCTGAACGAACGACGCCGCCGCTGATCGCCTCGAGGAGGGCGTCGATGAGGGCACGCTCGGCGTCGAGGTCGCATGCGGGCGGTGGCCCCGCAACCACGCCGTGGATCCGCGCCAAGTACTCGCTCGCGCCGAGCTCCGACGTGGGCTCGCCGAGCAGCACGATCGAATCGCGCTCGCGCTGAAAGTACGAACGTGTAATGTGGTCGAGCGACTCGATGACGCCGACCATGCCGATCACGGGCGTCGGAAAGACCGCACCGGTAGGATTCTCGTTGTACAGTGAAACGTTGCCGCCGGTCACTGGCGTGCCGAGCGTGTTGCACGCTTCGGCCATGCCGCGGGTGACTTCGCGCAACTGGAAATACACTTCCGGACGCCGCGGATTGCCGAAGTTGAGATTGTTCGTGATCGCCTTCGGACGGCCGCCGGTGCACGCGACGTTCCGCGCCGCCTCGCACACGGCGATTTGCGCGCCGACGCGCGGGTCGAGGTAGACGTATCGGCCATTGCAGTCCGTCTTGAGCGCGAGCGCGCGCTCGGTCCCGCGCACCCGGACCACCGCCGCGTCGCCGCCGGGACCAACAACTGTATTCGTGCGGACGGTCGTGTCGTACTGCCGGTGGACCCAGGTCTTGGCCGCGATATTCGGCGACGACAGAAGTTGCTCGAGCGTCCACGTCGGGTCGCGCTCCTCTGGTCGCTCGGCGATCGCGCTCACGTCGCGGGCGCGCAGACGAATGATCTCGTCGCTCTCGCGTGCCTCTGGCGTGTACGTGGGGCAATCAGTGACGAGTCGCGTTCCGGGGAACTCCGCGACGACACGATCGCCTTCGGTGACGCGATAGACAGGTTCGGCGATCACTTCCCCGATCACCGCCGCGGTCAGGTCCCATTTGGCGAGGATAGATGCGACTTCGTCCTCTCGTCCACGTTTCGCGACGACGAGCATGCGCTCCTGCGATTCACTCAACAGAATCTCGTACGGCGTCATGCCTTCTTCGCGGACGGGGACCTTGGTCGTGTCGATCGTGACGCCGACGTCGCCGCGCGCGGCCATTTCGGCCGACGATGACGTGAGGCCGGCAGCGCCCATATCCTGAATGGCAACGATGGCGCCGCTCCGAATCAGCTCGAGACTCGCCTCGAGCAGCAGCTTTTCGGTAAACGGATCGCCGACTTGGACGCGTGGACGCTTCGCCTCGCTTTGCGCCGAGAGATCTTCCGATGCGAACGACGCGCCGTGAATGCCATCGCGGCCCGTTCGCGCGCCGACGGCGATGATCGGGTTGCCGACGCCTTGGGCGACAGCGCGAATCAGCTCGTCTTCGTGCATCAGGCCGACGCACATCGCGTTGACGAGTGGATTACCCTCGTACGCCGGGTCGAACATGACTTCGCCGGCCACGGTCGGGATGCCGACGCAATTGCCGTAATCGCCGATCCCTTTCACGACTCCCGCGAACAGATAGCGCACGCGCGGGGAGTCGAGCGATCCGAATCGGAGCGAGTTGAGCATCGCGATCGGACGCGCGCCCATAGTGAAGACGTCACGCAGAATGCCACCGACGCCGGTGGCCGCGCCCTGATACGGCTCGACGGCGGATGGATGATTGTGTGATTCGATCTTGAAGGCAACGGCGAGTCCATCACCGATGGAGATCACGCCGGCGTTCTCGCCCGGCCCTTGCAACACGAAGGGCGCCTTAGTCGGAAGGGTCTTGAGGAGCGGCCGTGAATGTTTGTACGAGCAGTGTTCGCTCCAGAGCGCACTGACGATGCCCAACTCGGTGAAGGTCGGCTCGCGCTCGAGCATCTCGACCAGCCGTTCGTACTCTTCTTTCGTCAACCCGTGCTCGGCGATCAGCGCCGGTGTGATCGCTGGATCGCCGGGGCGCGGGGTAACAGCGTGCTGTTGTTGCTCTCGTTGCATCAGGCAGATGGTCCGGGAGGAGCGTCAGGTTTCTTGGCCGGGGACTCAGGAACCTTCATCGGCGCGCCCGCGCCATGCTTCGCGTCGGCGGCCGAAATCATTCGCGGTGAACTGCTCGTTCCGCTGTAGTGACGCGCGCGCGAGCGGAACACGGCGTCGATGACTTTGCCGCTATCGAGCACGACCAGGTCGTTCATGCCGCACTTCTTTTCACATCCGTTCTTGTACAAGAGATAGGTGTGGCCGTCGTACGTGCGCGTCGAGAGCGGCTCGCCAAGCTTGGCGACGACTTGCGCGCGCGTCATCCCGGGATCGATCGTCGACGGTGCCTGTGCCGCGACCGGAGCGGCGATGATGCCGGCGACAAGGACGATGAGTGAACGCATATCGAAATCCTCACACGGTGACGCGGGCGAGCACGGACTCGAAGATGCCGAGGCCGTCCTCTGACCCGAGGAGTGGATCGACGACGCGCTCGGGGTGGGGCATGAGACCGAGCACGTTGCCCGCGTCGTTCACGATGCCGGCGATGGAACGCATGGAGCCGTTGGGACTCCACCACTCGTCCGCATCACCGGGTCCGCCAACGTAGCGAAACACGACGCGTCCTTCTCCCTCCAGTCTATCGAGCGTGGCCTCATCGGCGGTGTAACGCCCGTCACCATGGGCGATCGGAACGCGGATCACAGCGCCGCGGTCATACCGGTTCGTGAACAGCGTTTCGTTCGTCTCGACCCGCAACCGGACCATCTCGCAAACGAACTTGAGATTGGCGTTCCGCAGGAGCGCCCCGGGAAGCAGCCCCGCTTCGCACGCGATCTGGAATCCATTGCAAATCGCCAGCACGGGACCGCCGCGTTTCGCAAAACTCACGACATCCTGCATGACGGGACTGAACCGCGCGATGGCTCCGGCCCGCAGATAGTCGCCGTAGCTAAATCCTCCCGGGAGAACGATGACGTCGCTCTGCTGCAGGTCGTGGTCCTTGTGCCAGAGAAACACGGCCTCTTCGCCAAGCCGCTCGACGACAGCCTGGTAGGCGTCGTAGTCGCAGTTGGACCCGGGGAAGGTGACGATGCCGAATTTCATGTTGCCTCCACGCTCGCAATCTCGTAATCCTCGGTCACCGGATTGGCCAAGAGTCGCTCGCACATGTCGCGCGTCGATTGTTCGGCGGCGTTCTGATCGCGCGCATCGAGATCCACGACGATGTGGCGCCCGATGTGAACGTCCTTCACCGCGGAGAAACCCAGTGTGTGCAGCGCGTCGGCGACGGTCTTGCCCTGCGGATCGAGAATGCCGCGTCGTGGAACGATGTGCACGGCGATGCGATATCGGCTCATTCGGTGGGGCCTTTGGTGATGTCAGGCGAGGAGGGAGATGGAGGAGCTGCTGGGCCGGTGCTTGGCGGGCGGTTGCCGCCACGATGTCCCCGTCGTCGCTTGCGGCGGCGCAACGACTGCGACGGCGATGACTCGTCGGTTCGTCGATCCTCTCGACTCATCGACGCGGCCATGGCGTCGGGACCGATAGGTGCTGGACGCCCGAAGGCCGCGCGTCTCTCGTCCCGAGGCTCGACACCATTGGGCTCGTCTTCCCAGAAGATTTCATCCGGCGTGCTTGATCGGCCGACGAAGCCGATGATCAGCCATTTGACGGCACCGTAGAGGACGTAGGCCAGCAGCGCCGGGAAAATGAATTCCTCTCGCCGGACGACCAGCAGCACGATCGACCCCCCGACGACGACCGACGCAACCAATTGCCGGAAGCTTCGATACCCGACTGATGGAATCGTTGGGTAGGGAACGTCGCTGATCATCAGCGCCGCCAGAATCGCCATGAGGCCACGCAGGATCACGTGCCACGGCAGATCCGAAAGCGTTTTGCTGTCGGTGAAGAGAATGACGGTCTGATTGTAGAGCGGCGTCTGGCTGAACCAGTAATACGTAGCGAGCGTGAGGCCGGCGGCCGGGCTTGGCAGTCCGTGAAAGTGAGTTTTCTTACGGCCGGCCTGCTCGACATTGAATCGCGCCAACCGCATCACTGCGCAGGACGTGAAGATGAAGACGAGCAACCACTCCCACGTCCCGTGGTTGGGCATCTCCAGATACATGATGACCGCGGGCGCGAACCCAAACGAGATCGCGTCGACGAGCGAATCGAGCTCTTCGCCGAATCGGCTGCCGGTGCCGGTGGCGCGCGCCACGCGTCCGTCTAGCGTGTCGGCAATGCCACCAAGGACGATGAACGCCGGCGCCGTGGCGAACTCGCCGCGAATGGCGAGAATGATCGCGTAGATGCCGCAAAACAAATTGAACAGCGTGAGTCCGTTCGGAAGCAGGACCACCGCTCGACGCACGGCCCTCCGACGCACGGGCACCCGATGAGAAGGGTTCATTGCCCGGTCAGCTCTCCGATCACCGTCACGCCCGCGTAGGTTGTTTCGCCAACCTTCACTTTCAAGGTTGCCGTGCGCGGCAGGAACACATCGACTCGCGAGCCAAACCGGATCAAGCCCATGCGTTCACCCTGCTGCACTCGATCGCCTTCCTTTGCGTCCGTGACGATGCGGCGAGCAATGAGGCCGGCGATTTGACGCACGAGGATGTGATTGGAGCCGGTCTCGAGTCCGATCGACGTCTGTTCGTTCTCGAGGCTCGCGTCTTCGCCGGACGCGTTCAGGAAGCGACCCGGCTTGCGCTCGATGAAGCGCACGAAGCCCGACACGGGATATCGATTCACGTGGACATTGAAGACGTTCATGAAAATTGAAACGCGGATGGCACGCGCGTGTATGAACGTCGGCTCGTCGACTTCCGTGATCATCACGACCTTGCCGTCGGCGGGCGA
>DASYSU010000204.1:0-10256 GCA_036002925.1 Gemmatimonadaceae bacterium
GGAGCGCGAACGCCGGCGACCACGATCTTCGAGATCGCTTGCGCCGCGCGTGTCCCGACTTTTCTGAACCACTGTCGTCCGTGAATCCGCGGCACTTCGACCGCGACGATCAGTTCATCGGCACGCATGACCGACGTTCGATACGCCGTGTAGAACTGGGTGATCGGAACTCGCCGCTCGTGGGCGAGACTTCTCAGCACGACGATCGCGTCGGCGGCGGCGAACACGGGCACCGAGTCCGCAGCCGGCGAACCGTTGGCGATGTTGCCGGCGATCGTCCCGCGATTCTGGATCTGCGGCCCGCCGATCTGTCGCGCCGCGTCAATCAGCATCGGCAGACGCTCTGCAACGAGCGGCGAACGAATGATCGCGGTGTAGGTTGTGAGTCCGCCAAGAACGAGAACATCGTCGCGCACGGAAATTCCCCGCAATGCGTCGATTCCCCAGATGTCGACGAAACGTCGCGGTGCCAACGTACCGAAATTGAGTGCGACGTAAAGATCCGTCGCCCCGGCAATTGGTGTACGCGCCTCTTCACTCAACATGCGCAACGCGTCGTCGAGTTCCGACGCGCGACGAAGGTCGAGGGCCGAGACAGCGGTCCTCATGTTTGCCCCGCCTTCATCACAGCGCGGTAAATCGCCGCGTAGCCGGTGCAGCGACAGAGGTTGCCCGACAGCGCGACCTTGATGTCGTCGAGCGTGGCGTTGGGCGCGAGTGACACGGCCGCCATGATCATGCCGGGCGTACAAATGCCGCATTGCGCGCCGACTTCGTCCATGAACGCGTGTTGCAGCGGATGGTCGTCGCCGAGCCCCTCGATCGTCTGTACGTTCGCGCCCTCGACCTGCGCGAGCGGAACGAGACAGGAGCACACCGGATCGCCATCGATCAACACCGTGCATGCGCCGCACTCACCCTCGCCGCAACCCTCCTTCGTTCCGGTGAGCCCGCACTCCTCCCGCACGACGTCGAGCAGCCGCGACATCGGATGCGCGGTGACCTCGGTTGCGACGCCGTTCAGCGTGAAGCGCACGCGGCGAGGTGCTCGGGGATCGCGGGGATCTCGCGGACGTCGAGCCCGAGATGGCGAATGGCGTTCACCACCGCCGGAGCCGGCCCATCGACGGGAAGCTCGCCGAGTCCCTTGGCGCCGAACGGTCCGCCGGCGTATGGGTTCTCTAACATCACGATCTCGAGCTCCGGCGTGTCCAGCGTGGTCGGGATGATGTAGTTGGTCAGCTGCGCGTTCGCCATCCCGCCATTGCGCATCACGACGTGTTCGAGCAGTGCGTACCCGAGTCCTTGCGCTGTGCCGCCTTCGATCTGCCCACGGGCGAGCGCGGGATGAATCGGTCGTCCGAATTCCTGCACCGCGGTGAGCTTGACCGGGCGAACTTCGAAGGTGTCGGGGTCCATCTCGATCTCGACGACATCACACCCCCAGGCATACGTCGCATACGCGTCCCGGCGATACGTGTGATCGTCCCACTGAATCCAGTCGGGCGGCTCGTACTTTCTCAGCACTGAGAACGCACCGTGACGGGCGTAGTAGTCCGCGGGCGCGAGATCGCCGAGGCGCTGCTTCATCTCGAGCGCGCACTCTTCGAGAATCTTGCCGACGACCATGCAGGTGCGCGACGCGACTGTCGGACCACTGTCGGCGACGAGCGTGGTATCGGGTTGTGCAACTTCGACGTCCTCGTACGGAATTCCCAGCGCGTCGGCGACGATCTGTGCGTGCATCGTGCGCGTACCTTGTCCGATCTCGGTGCTGCCGACGGCGATGCGTACGCCGCGCGCGGTGAGATCGAGACGCGCCTTCGAGTTCAGATGACGCTCACCGCTGCCGGTGAAGCCTGCGCCGTGGAAGAAGAGCGAGAGCCCGATCGCGCGATTCGATCCGGCGAGCCCTTCGCGCTTGTTGCGGAAGTCGGTACGGCGAACCGCTTCCTCGAGCACCATACGGGCACTGCAGTCGGCGCCCATAATCTGTCCGGTCGCAGTTGTATCACCTGGCTGGAGCGCGTTCCGCTCGCGTAGCGTGACGGGATCCAGCCCCAACTCTTCGGCGATTCGCTCCATATGCACTTCCACGGCGAACTGCGTCTGCGGCGCGCCAAAGCCGCGGAAGGCGCCGTTCGGCGGCGTGTTGGTCACCACGGCGCGACCGTGAATGTGCGTATTGTCGCATCGATACGCACCAGCGGCGTGGATGCAACCTCGCGACAGCACGACGGGGCTCAGCGTCGAGTACGCTCCTCCGTCGAGCAGCACGTCGATGTCCATCGCGACGATGCGGCCATCCCGCATGACACCGGTGCGATGACGCACGATCGATGGATGGCGCTTGGTGGTCGCGACCATGTCCTCGACGCGGTCGTACAGAATCTTCACCGGCCGCTTCGCCTTGAGTGCGAGCAGCGTCGCGTGTCCGGCGATCATCGACGGATACTCTTCTTTCCCGCCGAACCCGCCGCCCGTCTCCGTCTGCACGACGCGAATATGCGCGCTGGCACCGAGAAGACTCTTAAGCGCTTTCAGAACGTAGAAGGGACATTGAAGAGAACCGAACACCGCAATGCCATCGTTCTCGGGCATGGCGGCGACGACGTTCGGCTCGATGTAAACATGTTCCTGGTGTCCGGTGCGGTACGTGCCCTCGACGATGAAGTCCGCATCCGCGAGTGCAGACTCGACGTCGCCTTTGATGATGTCGATCGCCTTCAGGACTCCGTCGGACCGTTCCGGATCGAACAAGGGTTCGAGCTCGTCGTACTCGATCTCGACGCGCACCGCATTGAGCACCTCGCGGTCCTCGTGCGCGAGCAACAGAATCGGTTCGGCGAGATGCCGCACGTCGCGTTCGACGAGGAACGGCTGATCCTGCTCGATCAAGTCGCAGACGTTCCGTCCGGGAATGTCGCGATGATCGACGACGATCAACCCCGGCGTCTCGCCGAGGATGCGCACAGAAATCACTCGGCCGCGCGGAATCGTCGAGCGAATCGTACGGCCGTGCAGCATGTTCGGAAACGCGAGGTCGTCGGCATAGCGAGCGTGGCCCGTCGCTTTGCCGATACCATCTTTTCGCGGAACGTTGCTACCGACTGCTGGCATTAGGTCGCGGATTAACAGTGGAACGGTGGAACGGTGGAACGGTGGAACGGTGGAACGGTGGAACGGTGGAACGTTTACGGCGACGCGGTTTCGTTCCACCGTTCAGCGAGCGAAGCGAGCGTCCGTTCCACCGTTCAAGCGAGCAACAGCGAGCGTCCGTTCAAAAGAGTCCAACCTTGCCGCGCACCGACGCAATCAACTTCGCCGGGTCGTACCCGACGCCTTCCTTGAATACGAGACTCACTTTGCGAATGTCCTCGATCCGCGCCGACGGGTCGCCGTCGATCACAACCAAGTCCGCCTGCTTGCCCGACGCGATCGAGCCGACGCGGGCGGCGCGGCCGAGGTACGTCGCGCCATTCAGTGTGCCGACTTTGATTGCCTCGAGTGGTGTGAGGCCGCTCTCCGCCAGCAACTCGATCGCGCGCTGGTCAGAGTAGCCGGGAATCACGCCGCCGCCACCGGTCGGGTCGGTCCCGGCGAGCAACAAGCCACCCGCGCGAAAGAAGTCGACCTCCATCTGCCGTCCCTTTGCGAAGAGCGCGGTGTACGGCGATTTGGTGTTTGCCGCGGTCGTTGCGAAGCGCTGCTCGAACTGCTGTCGGAGAAGTGGATCGAGGACGTCGACCCCCGGCGGCATCGGGCGGCCGGGCGTGAACGTCTCGAACACCGTGAGCGTCGACGTCAGCGCGACATGATGCTGCACGAGATCTCTAATGAGCGACTTGACGGCCTCTCCGTTCGGGTCGACCGCCGCCAGTGCAGCCTGGCCTCCGCCCTGGCCGGGACACACGTCCGGCTGCTTGTCGGCGACGAAGTCGGTCGACGCGAAGAAGCCGTGCTCCAGGTTATCGATGCCGAGCTGCGCCGCCTCGCGATAGGTCACCGAACATAGATGGCCCGTCGTCTTGAGACCGCGCTTGTGCCCTTCGTCGATCGCCGCGCGCAATTCGTCGCGCGTAATGTGCATGTACGCCTTGAGCGACGTCGCGCCCATGTCCGACCAGTAGTCGACCAGACGGCGCGCGTCGGCGGCATCGGTCAGCTCATGGACCTGCATGAGGCCGAGTCCGGCGCCCTCGAGATACGGCGCGGTCGCGTCGATCCACGGGCCGGCGCGCTCGCCGCGATCGATGCTGCGCTTGATGTTCAACTCGCCGAAACCGTTCATGTTGCCGCCGGTTCGCATCGACGTTACCCCGCCGGCGAGATAGAGACGCGTGAAGCTCTCGGCGAGATATGCGTACACACCGGGACCGGTGGGGTAATACAAATGCTCATGGACCATCACGAGCCCCGGGATCACCGATTTGCCGGTGAGGTCGAGCACTTGTGTTCCCGCAGGGACTTGCACGCTCGCGCCGGTGCCGATCGCGGCGATCTGTCCGTCGCGAATGACGATCGTCTGGTCGGGTCGGGCCGGCGCGCCGGTGCCATCGATGACTCGGACGTGTGTCAGCGCGACGGTCGGCGTGTCGATTTGTACGAAGGCTCGGACAGCCGTCGCAAGCGCGGGCCGCCCACCGCGCGCCGGCTGTGACTCGGCGACATTGACGACGAAAACCAGCGCCAGCACTCCGACGAAACACCGCTGTCGTGTGACTCGATTGGTGATCATGCGCGGGAATCTGGCGCGCGGCGACGCGGCGCGCCATAATCGCGACGACGTCCACCTGTCAGTCCTGGGGGGAACTTCGCCGTGTTCCATTCCGCATCTTGTCGTGGCCTGATCGCGCGTCGGTGTCTCGGCGCAGCGTTGTTGTTTGTCGCCTCCTCCGCCGTCCACGCGCAGCGCGGAGGCAATCCGGCGGCCGCGGCCGCGGTCAAGGCGCGCTACAACAAGCTCGAAGTTCGCATCCCGATGCGCGACGGCGTCAAGCTGTTCACGTCGATCTACGTGCCGCGCGACAGCGCGCGCGACTACCCAATCTTGATGGATCGGACGCCGTACGGCGTAGGACCGTACGGCGCCGACGCGTATCGCGCGTCGCTCGGGCCGAGTGGGAATCCGAAATTTGCCGAGTCGGGATTCATCTTCGTGTATCAGGACGCGCGCGGGCGGAATTACTCCGAGGGCGCGTACACCGAGATGACGCCGCACAAGGACGCGAAGAAGGGAGCGAGCGACGTCGATGAGTCCAGCGACTCGTACGACACAATCGACTGGCTGATCAAGAACATTCCGCACAACAACGGCAGAGTCGGCATCTACGGAACGTCATATCCGGGCTTCTACACGACCGCGAGCTGCATCGATCCGCATCCGGCGTTGAAGGCGTGCGAGCCTGGCGCGCCGATGACGGATCTCTGGATGGGCGACGACCTGTTTCACAACGGCGCGTTCATGCTCGGCGCGAATTTCGATTTCTATCTTGGGTATGGGCGAACGCCGCGCGCTCCGACGCTCGGCCCGGATCCGCGATATCCTGGACCCGAGAACATCGCGGACGCGTACAAATTCTTTCTCGAGATGGGGCCGATCGGCCCCGGTTCGCGAAAATGGCTTCCGGCGGAGACGGCACCGCTGTGGGACGTCGTCATGCACCATCCGAGCTACGACGACTATTGGCAAGCGCGCGACATCAGCCGCCATGTGAAGCGCGTGCCGGCGATGCTCGAGGTCGGCGGATATTACGACGCCGAGGACCTCGCCGGTCCGTGGCGGACGTTCCGGGGCATCGAGCGGCTCGCGCCAGGCTCTGACAATCACATCGCGATCGGCCCGTGGTCGCACGGAGGGTGGTCGCGTGGTGATGGCGACGCGATGGGATCGTTGCGGTGGCAGACGAAGACAGGGCCGTGGTTCCGCGATTCGGTCGAGCTCCCGTACTTCTTGCACTACCTCAAAGGCGATTCGGCGCCCGCGCTGCCGAAGGTGCTCGTGTACCGAACGGGTGGCGAACAGTGGGATCGCTATGACAGCTGGCCGCCAAAGAACGCCAATTCGAAATCGCTATACCTGTTGCCGGGCGGAAAACTCGGCTGGCAGCGTCCGCAGACGCTATCGAGCGCCACGAAGGCCGACAAGTTCGACGAATACCTGAGCGATCCCGCGAACCCGGTGCCAGTCGTCGGTCGCGCCGATCGCAGCGGCATGCCGCGCGATTACATGACGGGAGACCAGCGCTTCGCCTCGAAGCGCAGCGACGTCCTCACGTTCCAAACGGACCCGCTCACTGAGGACGTGACGATCGTCGGCCCGGTGGCGCCCGTGCTCCATGTCACGACGAGCGGGAGCGACGCGGACTTCGACGTCAAGTTGATCGACGTCTTTCCGGCTAACGCGCCGAATTGGTCGGGCGACACCACGGGCTTCACCGTCGCCGGCTATCAGCAGCTGGTGCGCGGCGAGCCGTTCCGCGGACGCTATCGTCGCGATCCGGCAAAGCCGGTCGCATTCACGCCGAGCAAGCCGGACTCGCTGCGATTCGTGATGCCCGACATCGATCACACGTTCAAGAAAGGGCACCGCATCATGGTCCAGATTCAGAGCTCGTGGTTCCCGCTCACCGATCGCAATCCGCAAGCGTTCGTGCCGAACATCTTCGAGGCGCATGCCGCCGACTTTCAGAAGGCGACGATGCGCGTCTATCACACGACGGAACGACCGTCACGAATCGAGGTGCACGCGCTTCCATAGGAGGGCGTATGATTGGGCTGCTACGACGCGAGGGTGGAATGCGCGTCATGGTCGCATCGTTGGTCTACTGGGCGCTGCTCATTACTGTCGGACTGGCTTCGGCGATTCCCGCCATTTGGCGCGCGACACACGCGCCCGATGGGACATCGAACATCAGCGTGAGCGCCGGCAACCAAGGCATCTCGCTCGTCGTGTCGATCGTCGGACAATCGACGTGGACGGGATCGATTCGTCTGATCACACTGGCGCTGCTCATCGCCGTCCCGCCGCTCGCGATGTGGTTCGGCTGGCTCGGGCGCAAGCGAGCTGAGGGCAACGTCGCGCCCACCGCGAGATGACCAGAATTACAGAACTCTCTCGATCGATCTCGACTCAAGCCGGTCTGTAGCGGACGATCGCGACGATCGGCGGGCCAACGGCGATCATATGCCACACGAGCTGCGACGAGAATTGCCAATTCGACAGGCTCACGGATCGTCCGCCGAACAACGGCACGATGACGAAGTTCATCACGGGCCAAACGATAGCGCCGAGCAGGGCGCCGACAACCACTTTCCCGCCGACGGATTCGACCACTGCGCGCAATCCGGCGAACGTGCGCAGTGCGACGTAATAGATGGTGGTCCAGCCGTAGGCGACCGTAAAATGGAGCAGCACACCGAGCGCGACGGTCGCCGCTCCACCCTCGAACGATCCCTTCCCGATCAGACGCGACGCGATTCCCTGAAAGATTCGCGCCGACGTCGTGAGGTGAAGGATCCACGAATACAACACGATCGCGTACGTGCCGTCGAGAATTGCGACGACGGCGCCGGCTTTCGCGACGCTCGCGAGGTCGCTGTGGTCACGTGGCAGAGAGATGGCAGCAGTAGTCATGAGCTCGAGGCTAGTCGGACGCTCATCGGTGGGCCACGAACCGGGGATGAGCCGCGATTTTCGGCCGACGAAACGTGTTAGCGGACCGCCCACGCCAAGAAACGCTCCGTGTAGAACAGCGCGACCTGCGAGCTTACCCCGTTGAATACTTCATCGAACGCGTGCTCCGCCCACGGAATTTCCAAGTACGCCACTTGGGTGCCTGTCGCCGCCAACCGGTCACCGAGGCGCGCGCCGTACTTCGCCTCGACTGAGTGATCGCGGCGACCGTAAATCAGTAGCGTTGGTGGCAGTGGCTTCGTCGCATAAGTGATCGGTGACGCCTCGGCGTATCGCTCCGGCATTTGGTCCGGCGTACCTCCAATGAGTGCCTCCTCGAGCTCTCGAACACGTAGCGGATCGGGGCGCGGAGGATTGCGGTACGCGTCGACGAGATCGGCCGGTCCGTAGTAGCTCACCACAGCGCGCGGGCGAAGCGCGGACGGCCGGTACGCAGCGAGCAGCGCCAGATGTGCGCCTGCCGATCGACCCAATATCACCACGCGCGTGGTATCGCCGCCGTACTGGGCGGCGTGCGCGGCGATCCATGTGAGGGCCGAATCCACGTCGTCGAGCAACGCCGGCCATCGCCATTTCGGTGCGTGCCGATAATCGATGGCGAATACGACGTAGCCACTCGACGCCAGCCAGCTCGCAAAATTTGCGTGCGAGCTCGGATCCCCCCGCTGCCAGGCACCGCCGTAAATCTGTACGACGATCGGGAAAAGGCCGGGTCGCGTCGGGCGGTGCACATCGAGCGTCAGCGGCACTCCGTCTGGTTTCGCGAACGGGACTCCGAGCGTGACGGCGGACTCGACATGCGGAATGCCAAGAAACAAGTCGCGAACAGCGAGCGGCCGTTGGCGAAGCGGTGCGCTGGGCGTGGTAGACACGGCGCGCGTCGCATCGTCAAATCGACGAATGGTTGCAGGCAGTCGCGCGAAGATCGAGATCGACAACACGAACGAGACGAGACAGGCTGCGACCACGATCTTCGCGAGAAGCGAATGCTGTACATCGCGAACGACGAGCGCTGCCCCAACGAGCGATGCGACGACGATCCACGCGCTGACTTCGGGTCCGCCGACGCCGAAGGTGAGCAGGAAATACGTCGGCGCCGGGACGATGATCCATAGCGCGAGGAAGAGAGTAGCGATCGCGATCGCGATGGCAAGCCAGCGAGTCACGTCATGGTACGCGTGACCGCCGCCTGTCGGATCTGTCAACGTCTATCCGTTTTGTCAGCTTTGGTGCCGCGCTCGGCGCGCGCTTTGGCGACGATCTGCTTCACCTCGCGCATCAACGTCGGACCATTGTACGGAATGCCATCCTTGATCGTCCACTCCACTCCGCCGGTGTGCACGGGCTTACCATCCTTGATGTCGTCGACGCCGGTGGGGTACAGGATCTTCAAGTTCTCGAGTGGGTTCCCGTTCACGACGATGAGATCGGCGCGGTACCCCTGACGGACGCGACCCAGCTCGGTCTCTTTGCCGAGTATGCGCGCGTTGTTCTGGGTGGCGTGCTGGATGACTTTGATCGGGTTGAAGCCGGCTTCCTGGTGCAGCTCGAGCTCGCGCAGGAGCCCGAACCCATACATCTGGTAGATGAATCCGGCGTCGTCACCGGCGCCGACGAGGCCTCCCTTTCGTTCGAAGTCACGCACCGCGTTCATCCAAATTCTATAATTCTCTTTCCAGAACGTCTCGTCGGTCGACGTCCAGCCGAAGAAATACGATCCGTGGTTCGACGGGTCGGGCCGGAAATACTCCTCGAGTGTCGGATGTAGGTAGTCGCCGAACCAGGGCTGCGTCCGCGCGCGTTGTAAATCCCTCGACGCTTCGTAGATGTCGAGTGTCGGTACCCAGGCGACGTGGTGCGCGACCATCGAGTCGAGCACCATCTGCAACCGCGCCGGGTCGGCTTCTCGCCACAAGTGCCCGGCCCAACGAAACCGGTCCGTCTCATTGTTATAGTTGTAATACGACGGAAAATCCTGAACGCCTCCGAGAATCGCGGCGTCGGGAATACCGTACCAGTGCTCGATGCTCGTGGTCCCGAAGTGAATGTCGTCCCAGGCGTTGGTCTCCTCGACGCCGACGTGGTGCGCGATGCGCAGTCCCTCCTTGTGCGCCTCGTCCTCCATCGCCTGCATGATGTCGCGGTCGATGCCGAGCAGCTTGATCCCGTCCACGCCCATCGCCTTGAGGGCGCGCACGCGTGCGCGCGCGGAGTCGACGTTCGTCGGTCGGCCGAACTGCGGATAGATGAAGATGCGCGGCGCGACGAGCGTGCCTTTGGCGCTCGCGTCGCGCCAGGCCAGCGCCTTCTTCGTATCGCTGCCGACGTCGCGGATCGCCGTGATCCCGCAGGCGAGCCAAATGTCGAACTCGTATTGAATGGGCTGCGGCGTGCCGGAGCGCTCGTCTTGCATGTGCGCGTGCGCGTTGATCAGGCCCGGCAGCACGTACTTGCCCGTCGCGTCGATCTCGGCGGTGCCGGCGCCGGCGGCCGGGCGTCGCCCTTCGCCGCGCTTGAGCGCGACGGGATCGAGCGCCGCCATCTGCGTGATCATCCCGCC
>DASYSU010000205.1:0-6615 GCA_036002925.1 Gemmatimonadaceae bacterium
ATACAGCGAACCAAACTGCTCCTTCAATCCCTTGATGAACCGAACAGCGGCGCCGGTCGACTTGATCGGATCGCGTCGCTCGTCGACCCACCAGTCGACTCGCATCCCCATATCGCGAGCGGTCGACGTCATGAACTGCCACATGCCGACCGCGGCGGCGCGCGAGTACGCGTTCGGATCGAACCCACTCTCGATGAGCGCCAAATAGTACATGTCTTCGGGCAGTCCGCCGTCACGCATCTTCGCGCGGATCATCGGCTCGTACCGAGTGCCGCGCTCCAACCGAGTTTCGATGTAATCCTTCGCCGAGCCAGTGAACAATCGAACGTAGTGTTCGACGCGCGCGGTCGACTGATAGGATCTCACTTCGATGTCCCACGACGGGCCGGCAACGGCCGAGTCGGCGACAACGCTCGCCTCGGCGGCGGCGGTATCGCCGAAGACGTCGGCGGCGCGACGCGTCACGTCGTTGGCACTCACGAGTACCGTGTCTTTCGAGACGCTCTGGGATTTCGATGCCGTGGTACTCGAGGCGGGAGCAGCCGCCGGCGTAGCCTGTTGAACGGCCGGCGCGCTGACGGGAGCGGAGACGGGCGCAGTTGCCGGCGATGGGCTTTGTGACGGTCGGCCCGAGTGGGAACAGCCGGCCGATAATAGCACGGTCGCCGTCAGCGACACGATGAACGACTTTGTCACTGCGAGCTCCGGCGGCCGACTACCGCATCGAGAGATAATTGCCCAGTACCCGGTTTGTCGCGTTGAGGACAGCCATCGCGGCGCCGCGACGCGTGTCGGTCTCTGCCAGATAGCATCCGACCAAGCGGGTGAGGCGCGCGTCCTCGCGCACTGACACCGAGACGATGAGCAGATTCGCGTCGAAGGCGCGGATGTGCTTGACGCCAAGGAGCTCTAGGTGGACCGCGCCCTTGGCAAAATCTTCGAGCGCGCGAAGCGCAGCTTCAGCCGCAACACGAAAATCGCCCAACGGACTGGATTGTCCCGTTGAGCGACCGACATACGTGACGTTGTCCCACTCCAGCGCGACTTCGGCCGAGCATTGGCCGTTGGGAGTCCGCGCGAAGCTGAAATCGGCGAACCTGACGCGCTCACGACGGGCGCTGACAGGGATAACCCCCGCATCGTCTTCTGGGCGCTGTTGGTTCGAAAACGACATGGTGGGTAGCCTCTAACTGACTCGGACGCAGGAGCTTTGTGGCTCATCTGCTAAACGAGCGGATAATGTGGAAGGCAACACGAAAACGCTTGTAACGGCGATCACGGCAATCCATATTCGCCAGGTGCTGACGTTTTCGGTACCCGTCGCCCTGCATTTCGCTCTCACGCTCGGTGGAAACAGCGCTCCGTTGGGCGTCAAACCGCCGTCGGACTCGCTTAAGTCCATGATCGAGCGACGGATAGGCCAAGTCCCAGGAGCGGTCGTCGGCATTGCGTTCCACGACTTGGCCCGGGGTGATACCCTCTTCGCCGACGCTGACGACAGCTTTCACGCCGCCAGCACCATGAAGGTACCGGTAATGATCGAGCTGTTCCGCCGAGTCGACGCCGGCGCGCTCAGCCTCGATCAGGGAATTCTGCTGGTCAATCAGTTCGGTTCAATTGTCGACCACTCCGCGTTTAATCTTGACGCCGGCGACGATTCCGATAGCTCGGCGTACGCGGCGGTCGGCAAGCGCGTTCCGGTTCGAGAGCTAATCGATCGAATGATCACGCGCTCAAGCAACCTCGCGACGAACGCGCTCATCGAGCTGGTCGGCGCCGACCACGCAAACGCGACCGCGCACGAGCTCGGCGCGAAAAATATCCGCGTGTTGCGCGGAGTCGAAGACAACAAGGCCTTCCGCGCCGGATTGAACAACACGACCACGGCGCGCGACCTCGCCGTTCTGCTCGAAGCGATCGAGACAGGCCGTGCCGCGTCACGTTCGAGCTGCGACGCGATGCGCGACATTCTGCTTCGACAAGAATTCAGTGCCGAAATCCCAGCAGGTCTGCCACCCGGCACGAAGGTCGCGCACAAGACCGGTTGGATCACCGGCGTCTTGCACGACGCTGCGATCATCTATCCGGAGCGTCGAAAGCCGTACGTTCTCGTCGTGCTCACGCGCGGCATTCCCGATGAAAATGTGGCGCGCAAATTGATCGTCGACATCTCTCGTCTCGTTTACAACCACGTCGCAGCCGATCGCGTCGCGTCGCACGAATGATCGTCGCGGTCGGTACGGATCACGCCGGTTTCATTCTCAAGCCGACGATTCTCGACGCGATTCGCGCCGCGGGCCACGAGGCGCTGGATTGCGGCGCGTTCGAGACCTCTCCTGGCGACGACTATCCTGATTTTGCCGAGCGAGTTTCGCGCGCGGTGCTCGATGGCCGCGCCGAGCGCGGTGTGCTGTTGTGCGGAAGCGGCGTCGGAGCATCGGTCGCGGCGAACAAGTTTGCCGGCATCCGCGCGGCACTCTGTCACGATACGTTCTCAGCGCACCAGGGTGTGGAAGACGACGCGATGAACGTGCTGACGCTGGGCGCGCGCGTGGTCGGTCCCTCGCTCGCCGCCGAGCTGGTCACGGCGTTTCTCAACGCACAATTCTCGGGCGCCGAACGGCACCGCAGACGCCTCGACAAGATCAAAGCGTACGAGTCGCATCAACGCGTCGGCGCGCCGCCGCGTACTGAATGATGACACTGTTCGGAGTCGGAAACTGCCAGAGTCAGCGAGCATCGATCCGCCGAGCCGTGCACCCGCGGCTCCGCAGGTCGCGCCGATGCTCGGGCGTTGGTGGTGGGCGCCATCCGCATTCGTCGTATTGGCACTGTTGGCCCTGTTCATCACGCCGATCGTAGTCGAGAATCGCGTTCGAGGATTGCGCACGCGCTATACCGACGGCACCGAGCGCGCGCGGGTGCTGCTCAATGATCTCGAGGCATCGTTCGCGAGCCTGCTGCTGCTTCGGAATCAGTCGCCTCAGGCGGACGACACGACCCTCGTCGCTACGCGCACACAGTTGGAAGACGACGAAGCCGGTCTGCGCGCGGCGACACGCGACCTCGGACCGACAGCAGCCGCGCGTCTCAATGAATTGAGCAACCGTCTCCATTACTTGGATTCATCGCCGCGCGATGGGGATCGCGAGTCCTCGCGGGCGGGCCTCGACCTGCTCGCCACGGCAGAAAAGCTCGACGCTGAGCTCACCGCTATTTCCACCCTGCAGCGCATCGAGATTCGAAGACTCGAGTTTTTCAACGTCGTATCCGCCGCCGTCCTCGCCTCGATCGCGCTCGTGGCAATGGGCATGGCGCTTTGGTCGGGTCGGCGCGTGCTGAAGTTCGCGGGGGTCGCTGAACGCGAACGGGCGCAGGTCGTTCGCGCCGCTGAAGCCCGCGCGGCGCTTCTACGCGGCGTGACGCATGACGTGAAGAATCCTCTCGGCGCGGCAGCGGGATATGCGCAATTGCTCGAGGAGTCGGTCGTGGGACCACTCTCCGCACCGCAGCTCCAAATGGTGCGTCGCATCCATCGACTCGTCGGCGTCTCGGTGCAGACCGTCACCGACCTCCTCGAGCTTGCCCGCGCGGATGGCGGAGACCTCCCACTCGAGTACGCGGACGTGGATCTCGCGACGATCGTCGCCGAAGCCGTCGATGATCACCGCGCCCTGGCTCAGGAGCAGGGGCTGTCGATTTGCGTGACGGCGGACGCAACGCCGGTCGTCACCGATCCAACCCGCGTCCAACAAGTGTTGGCCAATTTGTTGTCGAATGCGGTCAAGTACACGCCGAACAACGGAACCATCCGCGTTCGGATCGTGCGAGAGCAGCGTAAGCAGCCACTTGCCGATCG
Organism: Gemmatimonadaceae bacterium; assembly: GCA_036002925.1. GTDB lineage: Bacteria > Gemmatimonadota > Gemmatimonadetes > Gemmatimonadales > Gemmatimonadaceae > JAQBQB01. The sequence continues at coordinate 3,860 of DASYSU010000205.1, forward strand.
CGTCGGCGTCGAAATCCGCGATACGGGGCCCGGCATTCCGGCCGAGCTTCGTGGACGAGTGTTCGATGAATTCTTCCGCGTGCGCACGGCCAGTGCGGCCGCGAACGGCAACGGGCTTGGTCTTGCCATTAGTCTTCGCATTGCCCGACTTCTCGGCGGCGACGTCACGTACGCCGACAATGATGGCGGCGGTTCCGTTTTCACCCTGTGGCTTCCGCGCGCGAAGGAGACCAGCGTCAATTGACCAACCCCATGACTCGGCGATGACGAGCTCCGATCCCATTCCGCTGCTCGCGGACCTCCGCGCCCTCGCGACGCGTGGCCTCGCCGACGCATTGGGCATCGAAGTGCTCGAGCTCACCGCGGCGCGTGTCGTGGCGACGATGCCGGTCGACGATCGCACGCGACAGCCGTTTGGAATTCTGCACGGCGGTGCATCGGTCGCACTCGCTGAGACCGTGGCCTCATTGGGTTCGACCGCGAATGTGGATCGCGAAGGGTTCGCCGCAGTCGGACTCGAAATCAATGCGAATCATCTGCGCGCCAAGCGCGATGGAACGATCACGGCGACCGCAACGCCCATCCACCTCGGCCGCACGACGCACGTGTGGGACGTCCGCATCGTCGACGAAGACGCGCGTCCCGTCTGCATCTCACGCTGCACGATCGCGATTCGACCGCGCGCCTGATCAGGCGGCGCGCGGCAGGCTGTTTGTCATTGCAACGCCGTCCTCGGATCGACGACCGTGGCGCGCCACGCGGGCAGATATGCGGCCCCACACGCAACGATCGACATGACGAGCGCCGCGCCAAGCAATACCGTGGGCTCGAGCGGCTTCACATGAAAGAGTTGCGAGGCGAGGAAGCGCGACGCGAGAGCCGCTCCGGCTAGGCCGATCACGAGCCCAATCGCGGTCACGACGAGTCCCTGCCGCAGCACCATGCGTCGAATTGTCGCAGCCTGCGCGCCGAGTGCCATCCGAATTCCGAATTCGCGCGTGCGCAACTTTACGCCGTATGAGAGCACGCCGAAGAGCCCGAGTGCCGATAGACCCAGCGCGATCGCGGCGAAACTCGTGAGCAGTCGCAGGATGAACACGCGTTGCGCGGTGCCGCGCCCGATGACGTCGGCGAGCGGCGCCGGATGATAGAACGCCAACTGCGGGTCGAGTGTCGCGATCGCGCCGCGCACCGCAGACACGACCGATTCCGGCGAACCCGTGGTCGCCACGACTTGCGACAGCGCCCAGTTTCTGTCGCCAGCATACTGCGTGTGAGCGTGGTAGATATAGAGGTCTTTCGCTCCCTCCGCATTCACCGAGACGTCGCTCACGACGCCGATGATCGCGTAATCGCGGCCGCCCGTGTTCAAGCGTTGGCCGATCGGATCGACGCCAGGGTAGAACTCGTCCGCGAACGTCTTGCTTACGACCACTCGCCCCGGAGCGGCGACGTCATCGCCGGCGTCGAACAATCGACCGCGGAGAAGACGAATCCCCACGGCGCGAAAGTAATCGCCGGACACCACGCGATTCTCGACACCGCCATGCCCGCCGTGTCGTGGATCGTTCGCCAACGGACCACTGAGGATGGTTGTGCCCCACTGGTTGTACGCGCCGGTCGCCGGAAGCTTCGAGATCCCTCCCGCCGCTCGCACGCCGGGAAGCTGCTCGATTCGACGCGCGACTTCCTCGTACGTCCTCGCGCGTGCCGTCGAGTCGTATCGCGCATCGGGCAAGTGCAGCTCGAAGGTCAAGACGTTGGCGGGCGTCACACCGAGGTCGATCTCATCGAGATGGCGGACGCTGGCAATGAGCATTCCCGAACAAACGAGCAGTACGAACGCAAGCGCCACTTGCGCCACGACGAGCGTCGAACGAAGCCGCCCGTGCGCGACGTCGCTCGTGCCGGCGCGCGATTCGCCGCGGAGCGTTTCATTCGGATCGATGCGGCCGGCTCGAAGCGCGGGCAACAATCCAAATCCGATCGCGCTCAGCGTCGCCACGCCGAGCGAGAAGATCAGCACGCGCGGCTCGAGCGAGAGGTGGGCCAGTCGCGGGATCGCGCCGCCGGCCAGGATGACGATCGCCGACATCGCCACGCGCGCCACCACGAGCGCCGCGAGATCCCCGGCGATCGCCAACACCACGCTCTCGACGAACAGCTGCCGCATGAGTCGCATTCGCTCTGCGCCGAGCGCAGCACGCAGCGCAAACTCACGCTCGCGCTCCGAACCGCGCACGAGCAGCAAGTTCGCCAGGTTCACGCACACGAGAACGAGCACGACGATCGCCGCCCCGAGCATCAACTCCAATGCTCGACTCGACCCACCGACGATGTCTTCTTTGAGCGGGTACAGTGTTGCGCGCAGCGTTTTCGCGGACGGATACTCGCTCGCGAGTCGATCGCTCAACGCATCGAGCTCCGCCTGCGCTCGCGCGATCGACGTTTCCGGGCGCAGCCGTGCAATGACGCCCAGATAATGGTTGTCAGCGTTGGAGGCGTTGCGGCCTGGAACAGCACTCATCGGAATCCACGCGTCGACGCCCGAGATGACTGGATCGTTGAACCCTGGCGGCATGACCCCGCGAACGACGTACGGCTCACCATTGATTGAGAGCGTGCGGCCCACGGCCGCCGGATCGCTCGCGAATCGCTCTGCCCAGAGTGAGTGACTCAAGAGGACGACATGCGCCCCGCGCTCAATTTCGTCGCGTCCCCGGAAAGCCCCGCTCGCGTCATCTTCGTCGCCGCGC
>DASYSU010000206.1:0-8058 GCA_036002925.1 Gemmatimonadaceae bacterium
GTCTCGAAAACAGCGAAGCCCGGGCGCATACGCGCCCAGGCCTCCACGACTCCTTCACCGGCGATTAGCGCGACGTCATCGCTCGCGCCACCGTGCAGCTCCCGGGCATCCCGCAAGACGAGAGGTGAACTCCCGCGCCTCGCCTCGCACTCAGCCTGGCCTGGCCTAGGGCGACGGACGGCAGGACCGGCTCCGGAAAACGATTCTCAGAGAGCAAGTCCGACACGCCGCCGAGCAAGTGCGCGACGCTGCCATGACCAGCCGCGTCACGTCCGTACGTCGCGTTGATTGCCCTCACCGCCGCGTCAGCCAACACTGCGTGGCCTACCGGGCTGGGGTGAACGCCGTCAAGCGAGATGAAGCTGCCGAACGGAGTGCTCGACGTAAGCTGCGAGATAACGGAGTACGTGGCGGGCTTGAGATTCGGTCGATCGTACAGCGCGCCGAGCGAGAAATAGGCATAGCCACGCGCGGTCGCCTGGGCGCGAATGTTGTCTGTCATCTGCCCGAGTAGCGCGTTGATGGCCGCGATGTCGGCCGGGGTCAGCACGAGGTCTTGCGTGTTTGCGACGTCGGCGCAACTGAAGACCGGGTTTGGATACCCATGCGCGAATGTGAACGCGCCGGTGAACACCATGTCGAGTGACTTGATCGACACGTTGATGTAGTTCGGGCTCTGCTCACAGTCGTTGCTCACGTCGACGTGGAGTGCCGCGAACTCGGCGCGGTCGGCCCAGATCTCGTCGCCTCGGCGCAACGCGGGCAGATTGCGGGCTTCGCTCGGAAGTCCGATCAAGACAGCCTTCGCTCCTGTGCTGCCGATCGCGTTGAGCAGTGCGTCGTACGGGCCCGCAAAATACGGGAACGGAACCACCGTCACGCCCGGTGCGAAGAGGCCTGACGTCGCGTTCAATACTTCGTTGCCGCCAAGCTCGACGGACACGATCGTCGGCTGCTGGGCGAGCGCCGCGGTCAGCGGTGTCGCGTCGGTTGGGAGCACTCGTCCGAACCATGGAAAGCTCGACGCGACTGCTTGGGGTGTGGTCAGAAGGACGTCGATGACCAAGGCGCCCGCCAGGGCGACGTTCTGCGTTGGCAGCGTCACGCCCGCGGCGTTGGCCGCGCAGGTGGTGCTTCCCGGGATCGACTCGCCGCTCAGTCGGAGCCCGGCACCGATGGGCGCGGCGATCGGGGAGGTGCAGCCGGGCGACTGGATGAGCGGCAGCGAGATGGCGTGTTCCGAGCCGAAGCCGATCAATGCCGGCCAGGCGCCGACCTGCGAGCCGGCGTACACGCCATTCGATGCCCAGCCCATGGTGATGCTCGTTCCGATCGCGACGAGCCGCTCGCCCGATTGAGTTGAGCGGTCCGGCTCGCCCTGGGTGGAGGGCGCGATGGAGCGGGTGGGCGATGTGGGCGAGGCATCGGAACATCCGATGCCCACCAGCACGGCCAGGACCGGCAACAGCGTCGTCGTTGTTGACATCGGCGTATCCTCGGTAGGGGTGGATGGCAACGTATGCCCACCGAGAAAAGCCTCTAATACGTCACGTGACGTAGCGTGGCGCGCATACGACGCAGTACACGCCACCGCTCATAATTAGGAAATTGATATGCAGATTTCGCGAATCTGCCGTCGGGCGATCGACTACTTGCCTTCGACTCTCGACAGGCGCGCGATCTTGGCGCGCACCTCGGCGACCTTTGGCTGGAGCTCCGGGTCGGCGTTCTTCCACAGGTCGGCGAACTTCATGTAGTGCGTCAGCGCCTGCTGTCGGTCGCCTTTCGCTTCGTACAACTCGCCGAGTCGCTTGTGGATTCCCGGCATGAACATGCCGTCGGTAAAGCCGCGATCGGGCGCCGGCGTTTCCAAATACCGATTGAAGACGGCGATCGTCGAGTCGGCGTTGCCGAGCAAATCATATGACTGGCCCATTGCGGGGAGGATGCAAACCCGGCACCCCGCGACGTCGGCCGCGCGAAAAAAGGCCAGCGCCTCGGCTGGCTTGTTCGAAGCGAGCGCAATCTGACCCTGCATGAACGCTTCATACAATGAGTCGTCGCCGAAATTGACCCGCTTATGTGCCTGCTGCCAGCGAGCAAACGTCCCACGCGCTTGATCGGGCCGACCGGCAAAGGCATAGGCAAGCAGCAATCGGCTCATAGCATCGTTCAGCTCAGCGATGGAGTCGATCGGATGACGCGAAAGCGAATCATCGAGACCGTGTATGGCGGCGGCCTTGTCCCCCAGAAACCAGCTCACCGTTTGCGCCCGATCGGCGGCCTCTTGAATCGCCGCTTCTTTTACGCCGTCGGCGCCGAAGCTGGCCCAGCCTTCGTGCTGGTACCGACGGGCATCGGCAATGCGACCGTGAACCTTTGCAGCGTCGGCGAGGCCAAGCAACGCGATCGCGAGAATGGACTTGTCACTACTCAAACGCGTCCGCTCGCGCGCGACCAACGCGACATTCGAATCGTATTGCTGACGCGCCGCATTGACCTCCATGCGCATGGTCACCGCGACGGGGTTGGTCGGGAACGTTTTGGCGAGATCGTCGACCGCTTGTGACGCGCTGTCGGAAAGTCCGAGGTAGATGTTCGATTCGGCAAGATTCATGTAATGCACCGAGGCCACCGGCCCCGAATGAATTGCCCTGACCATCAGGTCCTTGGCTTTTCGATACTCCCGCGCCCACGACAATCGGACGGCGAGATTGTTGAGCGCCGCCGTATTGCCGGGCTGAATGTCGAGGACTTGCTCGAAGGCCGCTATCGTTTTGGCGTAGTCTTGATGGCTGCCTTGATCGAAGTACGTACCCACCACGAGATAACGTTCCGCGTCGCTCAACCGATCGCGGTGCGCATACGCTTTCTCGAGCAACGGCATCGACTTGTCGATCAAGCCGCGGTTGCCGTAGATGACGGCGAGCTTGCGGTACGCCATGGCGAACCCGGTGTCCAGCGCGATCGCTTCCTCGAGAAGTTGAGTCCCTTTGGCGAAATCGCCTTCCATCTCTCCGGTCCGCGCCCCCGTCACATACTTCTTGAGCGCATCGAGGCTGGGTGTCGTCACCTGCTCGAGCGGCGGCGTTGCCTGCACGTTCCGGAGTGACTCTCCGATCTTCGCGCGCACCTCTTTCGCGAGCTTGTCGATGGTGGGCAGCAAGTCGGACGCGCTATTTGCATTTGCCGAAAACGTGGCCAGCACGTCGCCCGATTGGGGCGACATGAGGCGGAGCGAGACGACGTACTTTCCGCCGATGCCGAGCAGATTGCCGTCGACGACGGCGCGAATGCCTTCGCGTGTCGCGATCTCGCGTGCTTCCTTGAAGTCGACGAACGTGGTGGTCGGCTTCTGCATGCGACGCAAGACGTCACGCATCGCGCTTTGCTGCAGAACGTTCACGCTCTGCGACTGGCCGAGCGCGGTGCGGAATGCTTCCGTCACGACCGGCCCGAGCGTCGAATCGGTCGAGGGACTCGGGAAATCCGCCACAATCAGCTTCTCATCTTTGCCGAGCGCACCGGACGCGATCAACGACCCGAATGGACCAACACCCGTCGCGCGAAGCACCATGTAACCGCCGATCGCCAGCACGAACGCGCCAACCGCCCATGCTCCACCAATCGCCGTACGTCGCCACGACATGTGTGGGCTCGCCTTGAGCGCGATCGTCGCCATCGTGCCCTGCATCATGCTCGGCGTGCCGCCGGGCGTGAACGTCGGCGTCGACAACACCGCGCGCCGTGTGGCGTGATGGACGTATGCGGTGAACAAGATGACGGGAAGCCCGAACCCCATGACGACCAACGCACCGGGGAAGACCCAGTCGGGAAGGCCGATGGCGACGATCGCCGCCTTGGCGACAACAGCGACGACGACGAACGCGATCGCATAGGCGAGCAGCGCCTTCTTCAGCATGCCGCGCCCGCCAAGCAGAATCGGCGGCATCGCGGCGTGTCCGCCGCCGCTGGTCACCGTTTCGAGAACTCTTACGATGTCGCTCGCTTGTTGCGGCCGCTCGTCGGCGTCCTTCGCGAGACAACGCATGACGAGATCCGCCAACTGAGCCGGCGTATCTGGCCGAAGCTCCGTGATCGGCAGGGCGGTCTCGCCCATGTGAGCCGCGAGCAGCTTCTGCGGTGTTTTGGCAACAAATGGTGGACGACCAGACAGGAGCTCGTAGGCAAGGCAGCCGAACGAGTAGACGTCGGCACGATGATCGGTGCTCGGATCGCCGGCGGCTTGCTCCGGCGCCATGTATGTCGGCGTGCCGATCGACGTTCCGATCTGCGTCAGCGTCGCCCCAGGCGCCGCCATCCGCGACGCAGACAGCGCCTTGGCGATACCGAAGTCAGTGACCGTTGCCGAACCGCCCGACATGAGCACGTTGTCGGGCTTGATGTCGCGATGGACGACACCGCGCTCGTGTGCGTACGCGAGCGCCTTTGCAACATCGCGTAGCACGCCGATGACTTCGGTGATGGGAAGCGCGCCCGTCCTTGTGAGCCGCGCCCGCAACGACTCGCCGTCGACGAACGGCATCGTGTAGAAGGGGACGCCGTCCATCTGCCCGGCGCTGTGCACCGGAACGATGTGCGGATGCTGAAGCCCCGCCGCGAGTACGATCTCGCGGTTGAACCGCTCGACATTTACGCCGGCGACAAGGTCCGGTGGCAGGACCTTCACCACCACGTTTCGCTGCAGCGACTCGTCGCGCGCGACAAATACACGCGACATGCCACCGCCGCCAAGCTCCCGGTCGACCGTGTATCCGGCGCCGAGGGTTTGTTGAAGCTGATCGCGAAGCTGCATCGCTACCGATCTCCAGAGGTTCAGCAGCAACAAACGTAGGCGACGGTCGTAGCGCCCGCTATGGGACTCGCCGCAATAGTTTCGACGCGGGCCTCCCGTTTTTTGATTATCCGCCGATCACGTCCAATCCTGCTCGGCGCAACTGCTCATTGATCGCCGCAAGCTCGCGAGCCGTGATGTCATTGAACTCAGTTCGCACCGCGGCGGTCCGCTCGTGCAGCAGCTGGGCAACCTCTCGCTGCGACGCGGTTGGCGCGTAGTCCGACCCGCTCACGCTTCCCGCGAGATATTCCAACTGCTCAGCAAGGCGAGGCGACCAACGGACGTCGTCCTGACCGCGACCGGTGATGCGACGCTGAAATAGTTTTTCTTCGAGACGTTCGAGCTTGGCGTCGAGCGAGTCGATCGCAGTACGCGTAGGTTTGCGCGACTCGGCCTTCGCCGAATCCGCCTCGATGATCTTGGTCAGGGATTGAAGACGGCCACGTGTGAGCTCGAGTGAGTTCACCATCTGCACGACGTCGCTCATGTCGTGCTGAATCGACTTCACCAGATCGGCATTAGCGCGAATTCCCTCCTCGCTGCCACCGCTCAGCGGATCTTTCTTGACCTCGAGAGGCTGTGACAGCGTCTGTCCGCGCGCCGCAATCGTCACCGTATACGTTGCCGGCGGCATCAACAGCGAGATGCGCCCGAAGCTTGGCGTGTTCTTCCCGTCGAGACCGACGGGCATCCAGTCCGCGTAGAGCGGCGACGTGCGCAGCTTACCCTGCGGCGTCGGATCACCGCGCAGATCCCAATACACGCGATTGATTCCTGCGTACGTCGGACCCTTCATTGTTCGCACGACCGCGCCGCTCGCATCCTTGATCGTGATCGTGATGCTATCGCGCGTAATGGTCTGCACGCCGGCGGAATCTTTCACCACACTGTCGCTGCCCGTCTTCAGCCAGTAGTTGATCGCCGCGCCGTACGGTGGGTTGAAGCCCGAGCTCGGGTCATAGGCCACGGCGAAGATTCCTTCGGCGTCACGGAATCGATACGCCGTGCGCGGCTTGAACAGATATGCGTCTTTGGTAGCGACGTCTCCGTCGAATGCGCGAAGCGGCGTGATGTCATCGAGAATCCAGAAACCGCGCCCGTACGTCGCCACAACGAGATCATTGAAGTGCGGTTGCACAACGAGTGCGTACACGGGCACATGCGGCAGATTCGTCTGCAACGGTTGCCAGTGCCCACCATCGTCGAACGAGACGAACAGTCCGTTCTCCAAGCCGAGGTACAGCATGCCGCGACGAACGGGATCCTCGATCACGACGTGTGCGTACGACAACGGCGTGTGCGCGAGACCGGTCGTGATCGCGCGCCAGGTCTTCCCGTAGTCGGTCGTCTTGTAGACCCACGGATCACGATTGTTCGCTTGGTGTCCGTCGACCGTGATGTACGCGGTGCCCGCGTCGAATCGCGACGCGGCGATCGAGCTGATCGTGCCCCAGGTCCACAAGGTCGGAACGTTCGCGGTGACGTTCGTCCACGTCGTTCCGCCATCTCGCGTCACGTGAACGAGACCATCATTGCTTCCGGCCCAGAGAATCTTCCCATCGAGCGGCGACTCAGCGATGGAGAATATGACGCCCGCGTATTCGACACCGATGTTGTCGGGCGTGAGCCCGCCAGAGACCTGCTGCTTGGATTTGTCGTTGCGCGTGAGATCGGGCGAGATCGTATGCCATGTCACGCCACTGTCCGTGCTCACGTGCACGTGCTGACTGCCGACATAGATGCGGTTGTGATCGTGTGCGCTCAGCGTAAGCGGCGCGTTCCAAACGAAACGGTATCGCGCGCTGTCGGCCGGCGCGCCCGCGACGTACTGTGGCCACACCTCGACCATGTGCGAGACATTGTTGCGGAGGTCGTAGCGCGTGACGATCCCGCCCACGCTCCCGGTGCCCGACGCGCTCGACCAGACGAGATTCCCGTCGACCGTGTCGGGCGTCGCCCAACCACTCTCCCCACCGCCGACCGTGCGCCACATACCGCGCGGAATGCCGGGGAACGTCGAGTCGCCGCCAGTGCGCGCGTTGCTCGGACCCATTGCGCTCGGTCCGTCCTGCCGATTGCCATAGACGTTATATGGAATCTTGTTGTCGATCGTGACGTGATACATCTGCGCCACCGGGAGCTGCACTTGGTTCCACGTGCGGCCGCGATTGTAGCTCATGGACACGCCGCCGTCGTGGCTCACCAGCATGCGGTTGCCGTCGCTCGGGTCGATCCAGATTTCGTGGTGGTCGCCGCCGGGCCACTGCGCGAACGGGATGTCGACGATGTGTTCACCGCCGTCGAGCGTCTTGGAAAAATCCGCCGAGACGAAGTAGACCTCGTTCTCGTTGTCGGGCGAGACGGTGAGACGATTGTAGTAGTGCGTGCGGCCGGCCATGGTCAGATCGCTGCTCATGCGCTTCCATGACGTGCCCGCGTCGTCCGAGCGAAACAGGCGGCCACGATCGGTCGGCTTGCCATCGGGGAGCGGAACGCCGTCGCCCGTCTCGATCAACGCATAGATACGATTCGGATTCGTCTTGCTGACGGTGAGATTGATTTTGCCGACTGGTTTGGTCGGCAGTCCGTTGCCCGTGAGGCGCTTCCACGTCGTGCCGCCGTCGGTCGATTTCCAGATGCCGCTCCCTGCGCCGCCGCTCGTGCGTCCCCACGTGTGGATCTCCATCTGCCAGAACGTGGCGTACAGCACGCGCGGGTTGGTCGGATCCATCACGAGCTCGTTGGCGCCGCTCGAGTCGTTCACGAACAGCACCTTCTCCCAATTCCTGCCGCCGTCGATCGTGCGGTAGACGCCCTTCTCCGCTTGCGGGCCATATAGATGTCCGAGCGCGGCGACGTACACGCGATCCGGGTCGCGCGGATCGATTACCACGCGCGAGATACGTCCGGTGTTCTCGAGTCCCATGCGCGTCCAGGTCTTGCCGGCGTCGAGCGACTTGAACACTCCCCAGCCGAGCGAGATGTGACTGCGGATGAACGGCTCGCCTGTGCCGGCCCAAACAACATTGGGATCCGACGGCGCGACCATGAGCGCGCCGACCGACGCGACGGGTTGATTGTCGAAAATCGGCGTCCAGTGGATGCCGCCATCAGTACTCTTGAATATCCCGCCAGACGCGGCGCCAGCGTAGATCACGTTGGGATTGCCGATGACGCCGGTCACCGTGCTGATGCGGTTC
>DASYSU010000207.1:0-6627 GCA_036002925.1 Gemmatimonadaceae bacterium
GACGGATGCCGCGGCGCCGCGCGACGGCGACACGCGCACGCGCCGCTGCTCGTTCGATCGCTTCGACAGCGATTCGGGTTCATGGACGACTTCGCGCGGATCCTTGTCGTCGCGAAGTCCGAGAAACACCGGCTGGCGAAGTTTTCCGTCAGCCGTCCATTCGTTGAATTTGACTTCGGCGACGATTGCCGGCTGCGTCCAGTGCGCGGGCTCATTCGTGCGCGGCGTGGTCGTGAATGGCGACGTCTTGCGCTCGAGTCGTCGCAGGCGGCGGTGTGTGTCGATCAATGTCTGCCGGCTGAATCCTGTCCCGGTGTGGCCCGCATAGACGAGCTGCCCGTCGGCGTCGTAGTAGCCGAGTAATAGCGCGCCGATGTGCTCCCGAGATTTGCGCGGCTCGGTCCATCCGCCCACAACGAATTCTTGCCGTTGTTCGATCTTGAGCTTGAGCCACGCGCGCGATCGTCGGCCCGCCTCGTATGGTGCGTCGGCGCGTTTGGCGATGATCCCTTCCCATTCGTGACGGCGGGCTTGGCGCAGCATCGCGTCGCCGTCGTCGGCGACGTCACTGAGCCGCAACGCGTTGGAACGACCGGGGGGTCGGAGGAGCGCGGCGAGATGTTTTCGCCGCACGCGCCACGGCTCAGCGACGAGCGCCTGCGTTCCGTCGACGAGCATATCGAACATGATCAGCGCCGCGGGGGATTCTTCGCGATGTGATTGAATCGCGTCGCGATCGATGACGTGCATGCGACTCTGGAGCTCTTGAAATCGCGCCGGCGAACCATCGCGCATCGCGACGACCTCGCCATCGACGACGAATGGGCGCTTCGCGCGCACATGCAGCGCGCGGAGCGCATCGGCGATTTCCGGAAACTGGCGCGTCTTGTCGAGTCCATTCCGACTGAAGAGCGCGACGTCATTGTTCGACGCGAACCCGAGGACGCGGATTCCGTCATATTTCGGTTCGAACACCCAACCCTCGCCGCGCGGAATGTCGGTCCCGACGGTGGCGAGCATCGGCGTGATCGAGGTCATGCGGTTTTACGTCGAGACGTTCGCGATCCGCGCGGAGCACGCGTGCGCTCCGCGGTACGCGTGGAGCGACCCGCCTGCTGCTTCTTCCCCATCTCGAGACTTTCTTGCAGCCGCGCCATCAGATCCACGACTTGCGTGCTCTCGCGTTCCTCCGGCTCGGGCACGTCGATCTTCTTTCCCTTCATCTTCGCGCGGATGATCTTCATCAAATTCGCGCGGTAGTCGTCGGTGTACTTCGACGGATCGAAGGGAGTCGACAGGTTTGCCACCAACTGCTCGGCCATTTGTAACTCCTGCGGTCGGACGTTGGTGTCGGTGGGGAATGTGATGTCGCTCAAGTCGACCAACTCTTCTTCGAAGCGCATGATCTCGAGGACGAGGGCTTCGCCCACCGCCTTCACACCGGCCAGATGCAGCGAGTTCGTTCGCATGGTGATCTTGCCGATGCCCACCATGCCGGTGCTCTTGATTGCCTCGCGCAACAACGCGTACGCTTTCTCGCCGCCTTTTGCCGGGACAACATAGTACGGCGTTTCGAAGTAGCGCGCATCGACTTCGTCGGACTTCACGAAATCCATGATCTCGATCGTCTTCGACGACTCGATCGCGGCGGCTTTGAAATCGTCATCGGTCAGCACGACGAATTTGCCTTTCGTGTATTCATATCCTTTGACGATGTCTTTCCAGCCGACCGCCTCGCCTTCCTTCTGGCATACGCGCTCGTAACGAATTGGTGACAGATCTGTTTTGTGCAATAAGCGGAAACTGACTCGCTCTTTGGCCTGCACCGCGGAGTGCAAACGTACCGGGATGTTCACGAGCCCGAAGGTCAGGGCACCACTCCAGAGTGGGCGCATACGCTCGACCGATGTGAGTTGCGCCGAGCAATTGCAACTGCGGTGCTATTAACAGCGTATCCACATGCCGATGTGGATAGTTGCGAGTTGTCGACAATCGCTCGACAGCGATTCGGGGCTCGAATCGGTTACTTTCTGCGCCGCGAAAATGGGTGGATTTTTTGTGAAAAACTGTTGAAAAACGAGGCTCGAATCGCGCGCGTGAATCGATGACATGCGAATCACAACGCTCATTTTCCTGCACATCTGTCCACATTTCTTATCCACAGAGTGGAGCACATGCTTACCGCCGACGGAGTGCGAACTTAGCGCGTTATCGACAGTCATCCACAATCGCTATCCACAGTAGTACCAACGAGTTATGGAAAACTTTCCTATTGCGCTTTGCACCGGGTTTTTCTAGGTTGCCGTCCCCTCCGACGGCGATGTCGCCGCTCGACGCGTTTTTTCTCTCGCGCACGCACCAATGCACCTCGCCAGCTGCGCCGCTCCACCAGAGCCGCTCGAAGACGCACCTCGATCGGCGCTGCTGACCGATTCGACCGTCGCGGAGCAGTGGGACGCCTTCTGGTCGTCGGATGCGTACTACGTTCGACGAACGACGGAGTGCGGCGAGGTCGAGTGGTTCGAGCTGGTCGACGACGAGCCGGCCCATGTCTCTGATTCACGCGTGTTGACGTTACAAACCAAGACGCGGCCGCGGACTCGTGTAACGGTTGTGGTAGCAAAGTCACCCGACGGTCGGCGCATGCTTGTGGGAAGCGCCGGACGGACGCCGCGATGATTAGTGTTTACTCAAGGGCTGGCTTCGGGCAGCAACTCGAGTTGGGCGGTTCGCTGGGCGACAATTTGTCGCGAGGCCTCATACAGCCAGTCGAAGCTGGCGTCGAGGCGGGGGTCACCGCCGGCGGCATCTCGCGCGAGTGCGAAATGGCTGTAGAGCCGTGTGTCGATGCGCTCGGGCTCTCCGTGCAATCGAAAGAGCAACAGCTCGGTCGCGGCCTCGGTGAGATGGAACAGCGTGAACACGTAGAAGCGCATGCGAGTCTCATCGACCGCGTCGACGGAGCGGAAGAACGCGGGCTCACGAATGGGGCGCTCCTCGCGAATCGAGGCGACGATCTCCATGGCGTGTTGGAGACCAGACGGTCCGGCGCCGCGGAGGACATGGGTCCAGAGCTCGACGACCCGGCGAAGCAGGTCGACGTCCCAGCGCGCGGCGTCTTCGCTCGGCGGGAAGAGGATTCCCTCATTGGCGCGGAGCCAGTACCGGAACTCCGCTTGCTTGTGGGCGAGCTGCGCCAGACCCGCCAGCAACAGCGCCCGGTACAGCGCGGCCGTCCGTTCGTTCGCCTCCAACGGCAACGCGGCGGTGAGGATGAAGGCGCGGTCGGCACCAGCCTCAATGTGCGCCGATCGCTGGGCCTCTTGTTCGCTGGACAAGATGGCAGTGGGCGATGCGGCGCCGTCGAAGTCAAGCCACTCGGCCGCCGCGATGACGTACGCGCCGGCGAGCGGCACGACGAACTCAGGGGGCGACTCCGCTTCGGACGGCCCATCGCCACCGCAGAGACGCGTCAGGACCCCCATCCCGTATTGGATGGCGGCCGCGCGGTCCTCCGGAGTGACGACCTTGACCGCCCAATGGCGATCCAAGGTTTCGAGCGGGTTCTCAGTGGTCATGACACTTCGGTGCCGGTCAGGAAAGGCGGTACCGCCTCACCTTTGCACACCTCTTGGACGGGCTTGGGTGCAATCAGTAACACCTTGCGACCAACCGACGGGAGGCCTCGATGAGTATCGAGCCCAACGCCCGTCGCCGACTGCAATTGGTCCTGGCAACATCTCGCGATCACGAACTAGTGAACGATCTCCGACAAGTGTTAGAGGAAGACTCGATGGCCTTCGTTCCGAGTGCGGAATTGCTGCGCGGTATCGCAATGTGCGCGGCGTGCACCCAGGACGCACCTCGCAGCGGTCGCGCGGGGCTGTGCGATGATCACCGGAGTCGCTGGAACCTCGAGGCATGCATGGCTCACGCTTCTGATGAGAATGCAGACACCTCGCTCCAGCGTCTGGTCACCGGCGTGCTGGCCACGCCGGAAGGCGGCGCCGAACTGCTGTCGGTGTTCGACCGGCAACGTCGTGCGTTGCGTCTGGTGCTCGAAGCACATGCCCGCGGCGCCGTTCTGCTGCCCGAGAGCATCGCGGAAACGGTCGAACGTGCCTGCTCGGCTGGACCGCGGTTTCTCGATGGGGCGTCCCGATCTGTAGTTCAACAGGCGAGCTGAGTCACACCGAGGAGGGTGCGCTCATGATTCAGGTGAAATGCGTCGGCGGGGAGTGCAACGGATTGACGATCAAGGTCGATCCGCAACCGACCTACTACGAGGTGGTCGATCCGCGCGATCCGACGCGACGCGACTATTACATACTCGAAGTCGGCCAGTGGGGCGCGCGACTCGTACCCGAAGCAACAGCGGAGTGGCGCGCCCGTCTCTAGTCGCGCGGTCGGTTCCCCGCCGATCACGAAATCGTTTCGAATTCCTCGATAGCCCACTCGAGCACCTCGGCTTCGAGCCAGCCCCCGTCATTCCGTAAGGCGCCCGACGTCTCGAGTCGTTGCAGCAGCGCCCGCGTCTGACGAAGCACCGCGGGAAGCGGCTCACTTGCCGCGCGCAGTGTGAGCACGAACTCACGAACTTGCCGGCGGAAATCCTCGCGCGCCACTCGCGCTTCACGGATTCGTTCGCGCGCGTCCAGCACGATCGCGCGAACCTCAGGGCTCCAATCGACCAGCAAGTTGTGGCGCGACATGCGCTCGAGGTGATGCTGTTCGATTTCTCTAAACCGCTGATACCGCGTAGCCGCCGCCGCCACCGTTGGTGGGACGAGGTTGAATTCCGTAACCTCAGCGATCGCTCGCTGTTGGGGGACCGTCATCGACCCTCCGGCGACTGGTTCCGCGTCCGCGACTGACGCATTGGCGAACATAATCGGCAGAGTCTGCCGTCCTGGCAAGCCCCAATTGTGATCAGACGTCAATTCCTAATTGGCGTCAGACCCCAATTAAGGTCTCATGCGTTGATCGTCGGCCGCCTGATCATTGACCGAGCGCGACGGTGTAGTGTCGCGTAACGCCTCGACTGCCTGCGCTCGCTCATCGACTTCAGCCGGCGACATCGCGATTGGAACCGGAACCTCGTCGTTGGGGTCGGGAGCGCTCGCGCCGCGCGTGTCGCCGCTCGGTTGGCTGTTCACGTCCTCGGGATCGAGGATCCCGTCCCGGTCAGTTGGATCGCGTTGGTCGGCCATGGAAACCTCCTGGGTGGCCGTCATCGGGTGCACGTGTCGAGCCAAGTTCGTTTGGCGAATCCCAAGAAAAACTCAGATTCGAACCATTCGCGGCACTACGGTGTCGAACGCCTATAGTCGTACTGACTATAGTTGCCACGGTAGTGATCCTCCTCCAGTTATCCGAGGAATCCATGGTCGGTCGAACCAGCCTTTCACTCGAGTCGCAGCTTCCGCTCAAGCCGGTCGAGTTGCTCGTCCTGACGATGCTATCGGCGGGCGACCGACACGGCTACGGCATTCGGCAGGATATCATCGACCACACGCGCGGGACGATCGCCCTAGAGGCTGGAAATCTGTATCGCACGATTCGGCGTCTGGAGGCCGATGGCTTCATTGATGAATCCGGGCGACGACCGGCAGCCGATTCAGATGACGAGCGGCGGCGCTACTATCGGCTCACGCCGTTCGGAAGGCGCGTGCTCGCGGCCGAGCTGGAACGACTTCGTGCGCTGGTCAAGCTTGGCGAAGAGCGCCGCATCATCGCTCCGGTGACCGCATGACATCGCGCGATCAGCTGCCTGTCCGCGGCGAGCGCATCTATCGCGTGCTGCTACGAATTTACCCGCGGGATTTTCGGACGCGGTACTCGGCCGACATGATCGCCTTTTATCGCGAGCGCGTGAACGGCCATGAAAGCGCATCACGCGCGCGACGGCTTTCCATCTGGCTTCAGCTCGTTCCTGATCTTCTGGCGAGCGCGCTCGCGGAACGCTTCGCTTGGTTGCACCGCGACCTCGATCCCGCGCCGCGCCTTGTTCGCCACTACGCCAACCGTCGAGAGGACACGATGTCGATTCTCCATCAGGATGTTGGCTACGCTCTGCGCGCGATGACGCGACGTCCCGCGTTCACCGCCGTGATCCTTGGTACTCTCGCTCTGGGAATCGGGGCCAACGCCGCGATCTTCAGCCTAGTGAACGCGGTCCTCCTCCGGCCGCTGCCGTTCGCGCATCCGGAGCGAATCATCGAGTTCGAGCACGGTGAAGGATACTGGACGGTGTCCGAGCCCGAGTTTGTGGACTACCGCCGCGGCGTGGCGGCGCTCTCGAAGCTCGCCGCGTACAACGAGAGCAACGTCACGATTTCGATCCCCGGGACGGATCCGATGCGCAGCGTGGCGACGCGCGTCTCCCGCGACTTCTTCGACATCCTCGGAGTGAAGCCTGAGGAGGGCCGCCTCTTCGCGGCCGATGAATTCTCGCCCGCATCGAAGGTACGTGTCACCGTGATCAGTCACCGCCTTTGGGTGCAGCAATTCGCGTCCGATCCGCGCGTTCTGGGCAAAACGATGACGGTCGGCATCACGCCGTTCACGGTGATCGGGGTGATGCCGAGCCGATTCACGTTTCCCGCGACGGAAACGGAGTTCTGGACG
>DASYSU010000208.1:0-11143 GCA_036002925.1 Gemmatimonadaceae bacterium
ATGCGTTGAGGCGCCGACTGGTCGCGGCTACATTTCATTCATCGCGCCCAGGTGGTGGAATTGGTAGACGCAGGGGACTCAAAATCCCCCGACCTTCGGGTCTTGCGGGTTCGAGTCCCGCCCTGGGCATCGGGTTGTCGAGCAACGTTTATGACGTCATCAGAGAGTGCTCTCGATCGTGGGAGCACTCTCTTTTTTTCGAGCCGAGACAACGCTGCGTTAACTTGATCGTGTTTCCGAGCGCCGATACCTTTCTGCCGCTCCGTCACGTAGCACCTTCCTTTACCGCGTGAGTCATGGCCACGTACCAGTTCGCCAAAGTTCCGTCGAGCGGCGAGCGAATCACATATCACGCCGGCGTTCTTGGCGTCCCCACCAATCCGATCATTCCCTACGTCGAGGGTGACGGTACCGGCGCCGACATTTGGCGCGCCTCGGTGCGGGTCTTCGACGCCGCGATCGACAAGGCCTACGGGAGCGAGCGCCGCGTTGCGTGGATGGAAGTCTTCGCCGGGGAAAAGGCCTTCACGCAGTTCAAGGATTGGCTTCCGCAAGAGACCGTCGACGCGATGCAGGAATTCCGCGTGTCGATCAAGGGACCGCTGACGACGCCCGTTGGCGGCGGCATCCGCTCACTGAACGTGACGCTCCGACAAGTCCTCGACCTGTACGCGTGCATTCGTCCGGTGCGCTACTTCGAGGGCGTCGGTAGTCCGATGAAGGAGCCAGAGCGGCTCAATATCGTCGTCTATCGTGAGAACACTGAAGACGTCTACGCCGGCATCGAGTGGAAAGCCGGGTCGGCGGAGGCCGAGAAGCTTCGGCTGTTCATCGAGCGCGAGCTCGGAAAACAGATTCGGCCGGACTCGGCAATCGGCATCAAACCGATGTCGGCCTTCGGGTCGAAGCGGCTCATCGACATGGCGATCCGCCACGCGCTCAAGCACGGGCTGCCATCGGTGACGCTGATGCATAAGGGCAACATCATGAAGTTCACCGAGGGCGCGTTCCGCGACTGGGGCTACGAGTTGGCGCGCGAGAAGTTCGCTGACAGCGTCGTCACGGAAGCCGATCTCGCGAAGGGCGGCAAAGGCGCCCGCGCCGACGCGGTGATCATCAAGGACCGCATCGCCGATTCCATGTTCCAACAGCTCCTGCTTCGCCCTGATGAGTATTCTGTCATCGCCACGCCCAACCTCAACGGCGATTACGTGAGCGACGCCGCGGCGGCGCAAGTCGGTGGACTCGGCATCGCGCCGGGCGGAAACGTCGGCGACGGCGTCGCCGTGTTCGAGGCGACGCACGGCACGGCTCCAAAATACGCGAACCTCGACAAGATCAATCCGGGCAGCGTGGTGCTCTCCGGCGTGATGATGTTCGAATATCTCGGGTGGACCGAGGCCGCCGCGCTCATCGTTCGTGGACTGGAGAATGCGATCAAATCGCGTCGAGTAACGTATGATCTCGCGCGCCAGATGCCGGGTGCCACTGAGGTCTCGACCTCGGCGTTCGGCGACCAGATCATCAAGGGAATGACAGGTTGACACGTCGCTTCGTCGCGACCGCATCCGCTCTTGACTCATGACGCTCTCGCTCAACGTCGGTGCGCCCGATTTCGGCGGCATCGATACGCCACTGCTCGTGATCGCGCTCGGAGCTTCACCCGCGTTGAGTGGCGAGTTGCGGCCGGTCGACGGCGCGACCGGCGGCGCCCTCGGTCGGGTGCTCGCGCGCCGAGATTTTCGCGGCGGGCGCGACGAGACGCTGCACCTCGCCGGAGCCGAGCGAGGAGTGCAGCGGGTCCTTCTTGTCGGGATGGGGACGGCGGCGGACCGTCCGAGCGCCTTGCGACGTGCGGCCGCCATTTCCGCGCGTCAGGCGGGTCGCATGGGTGTCGGACGCCTCGCGTTCTACGCCGGCGCGATGAGCGTGACGGAGGTCGAAGCCGCCGGGCTCGGGCTCATCGCCGGCGCCTGGGACTTTAAAGAACTCAAAACGGCGCCGCCGTCGGATGAACAACGCGCTCCGCTCGAGGAGGCGACGATTCTTGCGCCCGACGTCACTGCCCGCGCCGACGGTGCACGCGTGGCCCGCGCGATCGGAGAAGGGCATTCACTCGCGCGGCGACTCGGCATGCTGCCCGGCAATATCTGTACGCCGGACTACCTCGCGAACACCGCGAAGGAGATTGCCGATCGCTACTCGATGCAGCTCACGGTGCTCGGCCGCAAGGAGATGGAACGCGAGAAGATGGGGTCGTTCCTCTGCGTCGCGCAGGGAACGCCGCAGGATCCGAAGCTCATCGCGATCGAATACCGCCGCGGACCCAAGGACGCCCAGCCGATCGTTCTGGTCGGCAAGGGACTCTGCTTCGACAGCGGCGGCATTTCGATCAAGCCCGCGCAGGGCATGGAATGGATGAAGTTCGACATGTGCGGCGCGGCGGGAGTGCTGGGAGCGATGGAGGCGATCGGCCGGTTGGAACTTCCGATCAGCGTCGTGGGTCTCATTGGCTCGACGACGAACATGGTCTCGGGCGACGCGGTCAAGCCGGGCGACGTCGTGCAGGCATCGAACGGGAAGTTCATCGAGATCATCAACACCGATGCCGAGGGTCGCCTCGTGCTCGCGGACGTGCTCGTATACGCGAAGCGATTCAATCCGGTCGCCGTGATCGACGCGGCGACGTTGACGGGGGCATGCGTCATCGCATTGGGGCATACCGCGACCGGCGTGATGGGAAACGACGACGCGATGGTGCAAGAGGTGCTGGACGCGGCCAAGCGTGCGGGTGAACCGGGCTGGCCGCTACCATTGTGGGATGATTACAAAGAGCTCATCAAGTCCGATGTGGCCGACATCAAGAACTCGGGCGGTCGCCCCGCGGGCACGATCACCGCGGCGCTGTTCCTGAAAGAATTCGCAGAAGGCTATCCATGGGTGCACCTCGACGTCGCTGGAACCGCCTACACCGAATCGGACCTCGGCACTGTGCCGCGCGGATCGACCGGTGTGCCGGTGGGTACCTTCGTCGAGTTCGTGCGGGGGCGATTGCGCTGACCATCGTCTCGCGGCGACTGCTGTCGACGGTCGGCCTCGGCCTGATGGCCGGGGCCGTTTTGCACGGCGTGGCGGCCGCGCAAGTTCGCGACACGACGAAAAAACGCGACACCACGCTCACGGTTCCCTCACGCGTCCGGCCTGATTCGTTGTCGCGAGATAGCCTCGCGAAGCGCGACACGATCAAGAAGGTGCCGCGCGACTCGATCAAAGCTCCATTCGCACAAGCGGAGTTGCCGCCCACGCTCGAGGTTGGTCGACGCCTGCAGTGGAATCGGGATTCCGTGCTGGCGACCGGCGCGATCACGCTCACGGACCTGCTCGAGCGCGTCACCGGCATGACGACGCTCCGCGCCGGCTGGATCTCCTCGCCGGCGGTGGGCGCGTACATGGGCGACGTCCGACGCGTGCGCGTGTTCTACGACGGCGTGGACATGACCGCGATGGATCCGCGCGGCAAAGGCGTGCTCGATCTCACGCAGATCAATCTCTGGTCGGTCGAAGACGCAGTGGTCGAACCGACGCCCGACGAGGTCCGCGTGTATCTCCGCAGTTGGCGGGTGCGCAACACGACGACGGAAACGCGAACGGATGTCAGCACCGGCGATCAGCAGACGAACCTCTATCGCGCGTTCTTCGGCCGACGCTTCGACAATGGCACCGGGCTACAATTCGGCGCCCAGCAGTACGGCACGACGCCGCCGTCGGTGTTTGGAACAAGCAGTGATCAAACCGCGATTGTCGGCCGCGTCGGGTGGGCGAAGCGCGACTGGAGCGTCGACGGCTACGTCTCACGCATCGGACGTCATCGCGGCTCGATCTTCGGCGAGACGAGCGAAGGTTTTGTCGGCTCGGTTGGCGGTGACTCGATACCCGCCGTCAATTCCACACGAAGCGACGGATACTTTCGCGTCGCGTATCGCGACCCGGACGTAAGCCCGTTTTGGGTGCAGCTCATTGCCGAGGGATCGAAGTACGGCTACACCGGCATTCGCACCGTGCCGACGACGGATCTCAAGACGCACGAGGATTCCGTTCTTGCGACGGCGCCACTCGACACGAACGTGTTTCGCTCGCAGTACATCGCGACGGTCGGCATCGTCAATGGTCCGTGGAGAGTGAGCGGCACGCAGCGACTGTTTGGTTCGGGCGGAAATCACATCTCGCCGCCATCGATTCGGGCGAGCTTCGTAACCAACCGTCTGTCGGTCTCAGGATTCGCTGAAGCAACGAGTGCCGACTCCATCTCTCACAGCGATCTCACCGCGCAATTCACACCGCTGTCGTTCGTGAGCCTGATCGGAGGCGCGGGCAAAATCACCGACAGCCACCTTCCAGGCGGCGGGATTTTCACGGCGAAATACCTGCGCGCCGAGGTCGGACTGCGGCTCAAGAGTCTCTGGCTCATCGGCGGCGCACTGCGCCGCGATAGCGTGCTGCTGTCGCCCCCGCGCGTATTCGACACGACCTTCACACCGCGTCGCGAACCGATGGCGACGGGCACGACGGTCGCCATTCGCGGCAAGTTGTGGCGACTCGTCAACGCCGATGTCTCAGCCATTCGCTGGAGCGATTCGCTCGGTTTTTATCGTCCGCGATATCAAACTCGGAGTGAGCTCTTCATTCGATCGAACTTTCTGCAACGGTTTCCGACCGGAGACTTCGGGCTCATGGCGTCGATCGTCCATGAGTATCGATCGGGGACTCGATTCCCGGTCGACGAAAGCGACGTGGCGATACTGCCGGGCTATCGCACGATCTCGACGCTACTGGAAATCCGCATCTTGAGCGCGACCGTCTCCTGGCAGTTCAGGAACCTCCTCGGCGAGCGCTACCGGCAGGTGCCCAACTTCATCATGCCGCGCCAAACGAACTTCTACGGCGTCCGCTGGTCATTTACGAATTGACAAATCTTGTTGTGAATCCGTAGCTTAGCCGACGCGATATGATAAAGAGCATGACCGGTTTCGGCTCGGCGGAGGGGGCAGTGGGCGACGCGCGGGTCTCGGTCGAGATTCGCTCCGTGAACCACCGGTTCTTCAACCCGTCGGTGAAGCTTCCCAGCGAGCTAAGCAAGTGGGAAGCCGAGGTGCGCGACGCCTTACGCCGTGGGATCACGCGCGGGCATGTCACACTCGCCGCGCGGGTCGAGCGCACGGAGCTCGAGGAGGCGCGCATCGACGAAGAGCGATTCGGCGCCTACGTCGAGCAGATTCGCCACCTGCAGGAGCGATTCAAGCTGACGGGCGACGTGGACGCCGCGGCCATTCTGCGTCTGCCGAACGTCATCGCCTCGCGCGATGACGAGGGCGAGGGAAGTGCCGCCGAGCTGGTGATGATCGTCGAGCGCGCGATTGCCGCACTCGACACGATGCGGAGCGCCGAGGGAGCGCGACTCGCACGCTATCTCGAGGAACGTTTCCTGATCATCGAGCTGGCCGTCGAGCGTATCGCGGAGCGCGCCCCGATGAGATTGATCGAGCAGCGCGACCGATTGCGGGCCGCGATTCGCGAGCTCGCGGACGGCGTCGCGCTCGACGATCAACGGCTGGCGCAGGAAGTCGCCATCCTCGCCGACAAGCTCGACGTCGCCGAGGAAATCAGCCGGTTCCACTCGCACTTCGTCGCCGTTCGCGCGACGATCGCGTCGCCGTCGCCCGAGGGCGTCGGCAAGCGGCTCGGTTTCTTACTGCAGGAGCTGCTGCGCGAGGCGAATACGACGGGCAGCAAGGCGAATGACGCGTCGATGCTCCAGAACGTGATCATCATCAAGGAGGAGCTCGAGCGGATTCGCGAGCAGGTGGAGAACCTGGAGTGAATCCATTCCCGATCATCCTGTCGGCGCCGTCGGGTGGCGGGAAGACGACGATCGCCCACCGCCTGCTCGCGAAGCGCGACGACGTCGGCTATTCGGTGTCGTGCACGACCCGCGCGCCGCGCCCGCGCGAGGTCGACGGCAGAGACTACCATTTTCTCACCCGCGACGAGTTCCTGCGGCGACGCGCGGCCGGGGACTTCGCCGAATCGGCGGAGGTTCACGGGAACCTGTACGGCACCCTGCGCAGCGAGATCGACCGGGTCCTCGGGAGGGGGCAGCACGTTATCATGGACATCGACGTCCAGGGCGCGCGGCAGATTCGCGAGGCATTTCCTACGTCGGTGACCGTTTTTGTGCTGCCGCCGTCCGGCGAGGTGCTCCTGGAGCGGCTCCGGAAGCGCAAAACCGAATCCCCACAGCAGCTCGTTTCGAGGTTAAATTCCGCGTTGCAGGAGTTGCGGGCGGTCGAGGAATACGAGTACGTCGTGGTCAACGACGACCTCGATCATGCGGTTCAACGCGTCGGGGCCATCGTCGACGCCGAGGTCGTGAGTCGCGAGCGCGTGTCGGGCTTGCGACAACAGGTCGAGCAGCTGATTCATCGACTGGAAGCCGAAGTCGATCAACATTCATCGTCACGAGTCGAATCATGAGAGTGTTCACGCCAGGTGAGATTGCCAACCACGCCGCGAACAAGTACCTCGGGGTGCTGGTCGCCGCGAAGTACGCGCGCGTGTTGAACGAGTTTCCGCGCGATCGCTCGTCGTCGCGCGAGAAGAAGCTGACGACTCGCTCGCTCGAGGAGCTGGCGCAGGGCGACATCGTTTACCACGTCGTTCCGCGGCGGCGCACGGACTGACCCTCGAGATCTCTCAATTCGTCCCTACGACGGCTCCCGCATCCTCCTCGGTGTAACCGGAGGAATCGCCAGCTACAAAGCGGCGTGGTTGGCGCGACTGCTGACCAAAGCGGGAGCGGCGGTCGACGTGGTGATGACGCCCGCCGCGACGGAGTTCGTCGGCGCGATCACCTTCGAGGCGCTCACCGGACACGCGGTGCACACCGGATTGTTCGATCCGGGCCGACCGCTCGATCACATCAAGCTCGCCCAGAGCGCGACGGCGATTGTCGTCGCGCCGGCGACTGCGGACTTCCTCGCGCGCGCCGCGACGGGGCAAGCCAACGATCTTCTCACGGCGAGTCTGCTCGCGGCCGATTGCCCGGTGTTGCTCGTACCAGCGATGAACGATCACATGTGGGCGCACGCGCAGACACAGAGCAACGTCGCCCATCTGCGCGAGCTTGGCTATCGCGTCGTCGATCCTGACGAGGGCATGCTCGCGGCGGGCGAGGGGAGTGGGCCGGGACGAATGCCCGAGCCGGAGACGATCTTCGCGCACGTGGGTCGGCTGCTCGAGGGTGCGGGATCAATGCATGGCCGTCGCGTCTTGGTCACCGCCGGGCCGACGCGCGAAGCAATCGACCCGGTGCGCTTCATCTCGAACCACAGCAGCGGAAAGATGGGCGTCGCGCTCGCCGCCGCGGCTTGGCGGCGCGGCGCACACGTCGATCTGGTGGCGGGCCCGCTCGCGGTCGCGACGCCGGCCGGCGTCACAGTGCACGCCGTACAATCAACCGCCGACATGGCGACCATGGTTCAGCGCTTGTTGCCGGAGTCCGACGTGCTCGTGATGGCCGCGGCGCCCGCGGACTTTCGTCCAGCGGAGCCGGCGCGGTCGAAGATCAAGAAGGTAAAGTCACCGAGCATGATTCCACTCGCCGCAACACCGGACATTCTTCAATCGACCAAGAGCGCGCGACGCCAGGGTTCTGTCGTGGTGGGCTTCGCGCTCGAGACTGACGACGCGGTGGCGAGCGGACGCCGCAAGCTCGGCGAGAAAGAACTCGATATGATCGTTGTGAACGACGCAACAGAGCGTGGCGCAGGGTTCGGCGTCGATACGAATCGCGTCACCCTCGTGATGCGCGACGGTCGTGAGGAGGCGTTACCTCTCATGCCGAAGACGGACGTCGCCGAAGCGATTCTCGATCGCGTGGAGCAGTTGATCCGTGGACGCTAGAGAACAACTGCGCCGCTACCTCGAGCAACGTCGCGAGCTCGGCGAGACGGAGCTCGCGCTCGACGGCCTCACCGTCGAGGACGCGCTTCGAATTCTGGGCGCAAAGAGCGGCGTGCAGACCGCGGCGTCGGCGAGTCAGTCGGCGCGCCGCGCGCCTGAGACGTCCGACGCGGGAGACGCGACGGATTGGCGGCGCGCACTACGACAGGCGGGGGCGAGCCCGGACGACATGCCGGCGAGGAAACAAAGCGATTCGGAATCGACGCAGAACGCAGCGTCCGGGATCACGGCAGCGGCGTCCGCTGAGTCGCGCGGCGTCGCCGACGTTCCTCCCGGACTCTCTTTCGGCACGCCGGCAGGAGAACTGTTCGGCGGGGAATTTGGCACGCTCCGTTCGCTCGAAGAAATCGCGACACACGTGGCGTCGTGCACGCGTTGTCCGCTGTATTCGACGGCGACGAATCCCGTTCCCGGCGAAGGCAACGCCAACGCCGATTTCATGTGTGTAGGCGAGGCGCCCGGTGCGACTGAAGATGAAACGGGACGGCCGTTCGTCGGCGCCGCGGGTCAGTTGCTCACAAAGATTCTCGCGGCGATCGAATTGCGTCGCGAGGACGTCTACATCTGCAACGTTCTGAAGCATCGGCCGCCGGGTAACCGCAATCCGCGGCCCGAAGAAGTGACGGCCTGCAGCCCATATCTCATTCGGCAGATCGAACTGATCCGTCCAAAGGTCATTCTCGCGCTCGGAACGTTTGCCGCGCAGACTTTGCTCGATACAAAGCTTTCCATCGGGAAGCTCAGGAACCAGATTCATCGCTACTACGGGGTGCCGCTGATCGTCACGTACCATCCCGCCGCACTCCTGCGCAATCCATCCTGGAAGCGTCCTGCCTGGGAAGATGTCAAGCTCGCCCGTCGAATTCTCGATAACAGCCCACCCACAAGCGCTGGCGCGTGATCCGTACCGCGACCGGCGGCCTCCATACTCGGAGGACGCCGAGCAAGCGGTGTTGTCGGCCATGCTGATCGACCAAGACGCGGTGCTCCGCGCGGTCGAATTCGTCAACGACACGATGTTCTACGCCGAGCGACATCGGCGACTGTTCCGCGCGATGGTGACGATCACCGAGCGCGGTGGCGTCGTCGATCCGTTGACCTTGTCCGAGGAGCTGTCGCGTCGCGGCGAGCTCGAGGCGTCCGGCGGCAAGGACTACATCGGATTTCTCGTCGACGCCGTTCCCACCGCGGCGAACATCGAGTATCACGCGCAGATCGTGCGCGAGAAGGCGATCTTGCGCCGACTGATCGAAGTCTCGACGACCATCGTGTCGGAGGCCTTCGAAGGGAAGAGCACCGCGACCGAGCTGCTCGACGAAGCCGAGTCGAAAATCTTTCTCGTCAGCCAGCAACAAACGAAGGATGGCTTCACGCGCATCAAAGAGCTGCTCTGGCCGACGATGGAGCGCATCGAAGCGCTGCAACGCGGCGGCAAGACGGTTACCGGCGTGGCGAGCGGCTTCAACGATCTCGATGAGCTCACGTCAGGCTTCCAGCCGTCGGATCTCGTGATCGTCGCGGCGCGTCCGTCGATGGGGAAGACCGCGTTCACGTTGAACGTCGCACAGCACGCGGCCATCGAGCACAATATTCCAGTCGCGTTCTTCTCACTCGAAATGAGCAAAGAGTCGCTCGTGCAGCGCATGCTCACGTCCGAGGCGCGCATCGACGCCCAGCGACTGCGAAAGGGACTCCTGCGCGACGACGACTTCCCGCGCTTGGCGCGCGCGGCCGGCATCCTCAGCTCGGCACCCGTGTGGATCGACGACACGCCGGGCATGACGCTGCTCGAGATGCGATCCAAGGCGCGGCGGCTCAAGTCGGAATCGGGGATCGGCCTCGTGATCGTCGATTACCTGCAGCTGATGCAAGGACCAATGAACTCCGAGAGCCGGCAGCAGGAAGTCAGTCAGATCTCGCGCGGACTGAAGGCGCTCGCCAAAGAGCTCAAGGTGCCCGTCGTCGCGCTCTCGCAGCTGTCACGCGCGCCGGAGCAGCGCACGGGTGACAACAAGCGGCCGCAGCTCTCGGACTTGCGCGAGTCGGGTGCGATCGAGCAGGACGCTGACTTGATCATGTTCTTGTATCGGCAGGAATTCTACGATGGGCCGGTGGACAAGGACGGCAACTCGCTCGAGGGCAAAGCGGAAGTCATCGTCGGGAAGCAGCGCAACGGGCCAACTGGAATCGTGAATCTGTTTTTTCACAAGCAGTACACGAGGTTCGAGAGTTACACGCAGCGTCAGTAAGTCTGGTGAACCGAGGTCCCTCAACTGTGCGGAGGCTCCCGTGGATACCGCTGCACCTGACTCGACGGTCCGCTGGAAGAGCGTGTCCGGTATTGGGCTCGCGTTGCTTCTCATTTATGGCTTGATCAACCTCGGCGCGGCGATCGACGTGCCCATGACGCTCGAAGCCAAAGGTGGTCAGGGCGGCGGGAGTGCCGGCGTCATCATGGCGCAGGCGCCCGAGGAATTCATGCTCGGTACGACATACGCGCAGTTGCACCAGGACAACCCAAAGCTCGACAAGCTTCTCGTCGACTCGATGGTCGGTATGTGCTCGATGATGATGGGCATGGCGATCGCATTTCTGGGGATCGCTTGGTTCGCGGCGCGCCGCGGGGCGCGCTGGGCTCCATGGGTGCTGCTCGTGTCTGGCGTCATCTGGGTGCCGTATTATTTCGTCATTGCGTCGGACCTAGCGGCGTTCGGCGCGAAGGCCACATTCGCGAGCGCGGCAATGATTTCGCTGTTCGCGGTTCCGGCGCTCCTGGGCGCTGTCCTAATGCTCGTCGCGCCCAAACAAGCGATGTCTGAACGCACATGATCGAGTCTTCGTTGAACCACTGATCCACGGAGGAGAGAGTATGAAACGCTTAGTCATCGTTGCGTGCATCGCCGCGCTGAGCCTCGGATTCGCCCATCGCCAGGCGCAGCCCTATCGCCTCGCGTTCGATCTCACAAGCAGGGATAGCCTCGATCAGAAGGCTGTGCTCCGATGGATCAAGGAGACGAGCACGGCTAGTCCCGATGTGCAAATTGAAGTTGTGATGTACGGCAAGGGATTCGAGCTCGTCATGCCCGAACGGTCGCCATTCGCCGCGGATGTGCGAGACGCCATG